>JBBAKF010000034.1:0-23134 GCA_040403635.1 Polynucleobacter sp. | reverse complement strand
CGACGGCAAGTGTAATACCCAAAGCCACTGCAAGACCCGCTATCAGCCAACGACCTGGCTGCGCTTTAAAAGTGGATATAAGTAGCCAATAAAACAGCATTAGTTGGTTAAAACTAAACGACGGTCTAAGCGTTCGGCTGCTTTTTCTGAATGGGTCACCATGACTAAAGCGGCATTATGCTCCCGACAAGAGCGGCATAGGAGTTCCAAGGCAAGATCGGCAGTCACCGGATCGAGGTTGCCAGTGGGTTCGTCTGCAAGAACAATTTTAGGGCGATGAACTAAAGCGCGGGCGAGGGCAATTCTTTGTTGCTCGCCGCCGGATAAAACTGCCGGAAATTGTTCATAAGTTGCTGCTAAACCTAATTCGCTTAGAAGAGCCTGCGCGCGCTCTTTTGCCTGAGCAATAGGAAGTCCCCCAATTAAACAGGGAACCATTACATTTTGTAAGGCATTGAGATGTGGCATCAAATGAAATGCCTGAAAGACGAATCCGAAAGCCACTCGGCGTAGATGGAGATGTTCATTTGCCTCCATTGTTTTGAGGTCCTGACCCTCAAATAGCAATCGACCCTCATCAGGCTGATCAAGTCCTGCCAAAAGATTGAGCAATGTCGATTTACCTACCCCAGAGGCCCCCTGAAGGGCCAGTTGCTCGCCAGCAAGAAGGGAGATATTTAACCCTCGAAACAGCCAGCGATCAGCAGTCACAAAACGACCAATCCCCTCAGCTTGAAGTAAGGTCATCGCAAGGCTTGATTGTGAAAGTAACTGACATATAGCTATTATTACATTCTCTAGATATTTTATTTTAGGTTGGCAGAATTAGACGCCATGAGTTTCTGGGTATTTCATCTTTACCCTTGATTAGAAAAGTTATTTAAAATCGTATTTCATAAACGGAATTTAAAAATTCAGTAGGCAATATGTGTATCTTGTAAATATTTACTCTGCCTGAAAAATCTTCAAAACCTTGTCACTAAATATTCACATAATAGGAGGAAGATGAATCAGCATCATATCTTTGGTGTTACATAAATTAATGAATGGAGTTCACTATGAAGAAGGCTTTTATTGCGAGTATTCTCGCTTTTGGTATGACGTTATCAGTCCAGGCTAAGGATATTGTTGATACAGCTGTTGCAGCTGGTTCATTTAAAACTTTGGCTACAGCCTTAGGAGCAGCAGGTTTAGTCGATACACTCAAAGGAAAAGGTCCTTTTACTGTTTTCGCACCTACCGATGAGGCTTTTGCAAAAATACCTAAAGCTGACCTAGACGCACTCTTGAAGGACAAAGCCAAGCTAACTGCCGTTTTAACTTACCATGTTGTTCCTGGCAAAGTGATGGCAGCTGATGTGAAAGCGGGTAAGGTCAAAACAGTTCAAGGTTCCGAGCTTACTGTTACAACTTCGATGGGTGTGATGGTTAATAACGCTAAGGTTATTAAAACTGATATCGTTGCTGACAATGGCGTAATTCACGTTATTGATACTGTTCTTATTCCTAAGTAATTAGTTTAAAGGTAGACAGAGTTAGGTATCTTAGGCCTTGGTCGATTCTGCCCAACGCCGCCAAAATTAAAAAAGCCCTGCTTCATGCAGGGCTTTTTTAATTTCCTTAGTTAAATAAAATAAAGTCAAACAAATAAAGAGCATAGATTGCAAGCAAGTGAGTAAGAGGCTACCGCATCCCTGAGGGCTGTTCGAATATGGTATCAAGCCGCTTAAATCAATTTAATTAAGTTGATTAACTTTTGGATGAGGTGTTAATTTGACTAATTTATATGCTTTTTGCGCAATGTTAAGCTAGGACGAGTTCCATGATACTTTGCTTATATTCTGCAACAAACCGTATTTGCGTTTACATTAGGGGCTAACAACAGGAGACGTAAATGATTTCAAAGTTTCGTATTAAGCTTGCACGTTTGATTTTAGGTAAATATTGTCTCTGCTATAAGATGGGTTATCACAATATGGTCGATTTTCAACAAAGAAGTACTGTTAGTCAGCCAAAGAGCGAGAGCGTAAAAAAGTAAATTATGAAAAATGAGATTCATTAGAAAACTTAGACTCTTTTATGATGAGTTTCGTAGTCTGATAAAAGCGTATCTAAGATAATTTTTTTACCCATTTTTACGCCATTAAATAAAACATCAATGAACGAATCCATTCCCTTAAGCGCGACAGTCCTTTCGGAATATCTAGAACGTGAATTACGCTCTGATCATTCTGGTGAGACTGGGGCCGTCTATATCTATAAAGGCATGATTGCAGTTGCTAAATTGCGTAAAGATGCTGAGCTCATTAAATTCGCCGAGAATCACATGGCAGTCGAAGTTGAGCACCTAAAATTAATTGAATTGATTTTGGAGCCAAAGTATCGAAGCTGCTTACTGATAGCGTGGCGTATAGCAGGATGGATAACCGGAGCTTTACCTACATTATTTGGTCAACAATCGGCGTATGCAACTATTGCCTCTGTTGAGACATTTGTAGAGCAGCACTATCAGCAACAAATTGATTATTTACAAGAAAACGGTGGCCCTGATGGCCTACTTGATCTTTTACTACGTTGCCAAGCAGATGAAATTCATCATAAAAATGAAGCAAAATCATTAGCCCCTATAACTTTGTCTTTAGCTTTGAGGACTTGGTGTTTTTTGGTAGGAAACGGATCGGCAGCAGCCGTTCTTTTGGCACGTAAATTGTAAATAATTCTTGGGGTACTATTTATAAAGGCGTTGAAGTTTTAAGTAGTATTAAAGAAGTAAGAAATAATGAAAGTTGAAAAGTAAGCTTACTTAAGCTACTTAAGCTATTGTTTTCGACTAATGCGTTACCAAGAGTGAAGTAAATTAATGGAAAACTTAATCAGTAAATTTTTGTAGATAGGAAAATCATGTTTAGTCATATTATGTTGGGTGCAAATGATCTAGAAGCTTCTAAAGATTTCTATGACGCTGCATTAGGGGCTTTAGGCGTTAAGCCAGGCAACTTTAGTCATGGTAAATATTTTTATCGTGGTCCTGGAGGTGTTTTAGCCATCACTAAGCCTATTGATGGTAATGAAGCTACTCACGCTAATGGTGGCACAATTGGTTTTAGTGCTAAATCCGTTGCTGATGTTGATGCTTTTCATGCTTCTGGTGTTGCTCATGGAGGAAGTTCCTGCGAGGGTGATCCAGGTTATCGCGAGGGTGCGGCTGGTACCGTATATATTGCTTGGTTGAGAGATCCGGCTGGTAATAAAATCTGTGCAATGCATCGCCCTAGTAAATAGAGTCTGTACCGGACACATGGCATACACTTTTTCGATCACGTCTCGATTACTTTGGAATCAAGTGGATTCGCGTTAGCATTCACCTTTGTAGATTCTAGTATTTGAAAAGCAGTACCAAGCGAGGTTGAGTAATATCTCGTTGATTAGTAGCGATTCAATCATGTAAATCTTTTTTTAGGATAAAGATAAGAATCTATGTCAACCTTGTATCTATTCCGCTTTTTTGGGACCTTATTTATTTCGGGCCTATTGGCATTAATATTTTTTACGCCTGCTTATGGGCAAGATGATTGGCGCTCACAAGTGAAGACATTGCCTACCAGTAAGCTATTGCTTCTTGGGGAGCAGCATGATGCGTTAGAGCATCAAGAGCTTGCAAGATTGATCGTTGAGACTTTAGCGGGTAAACAAAAACTCTCAGCTCTATTACTAGAAATGGTTGACTACGGCCAAAATACGGAAGGTCTCCCAGTCGACTCAACTGAGAGCGTTGTGCGTAAGCGTTTGCTGTGGAACAATTCAGGATGGCCTTGGAGTAACTATGGCCCGATAGTGATGCAAGCTGTTCGATTAGGAGTGCCCGTCATTGGTTCTAATTTGCCGTTCTCGGAGATGAGTGGCGTAATGAAGGACAGCTCTTGGGATACTAAAGTACCGAGTGCAGTGCTAAGTGCTCATAGGGAAAGTATGGTCGAGAGTCATTGCGGACTTTTGCCTGCCTCTCAAGTTCCTGCAATGGCCCGTATTCAGATCGCGCGCGATGAACGTATGGCTCGAACTGCTCAACAGTGGATGAATAAAGGAGGGACTGTGCTTTTACTGGCAGGTGCAGAGCATGTTAAAAAGGATCGTGGCATACCATTGTTACTGAACGCATTAGCTGCGAGTAATACGTCGGTGGTGTGGATGCAAGCAGTCACAACAGTAAACCCCAATATTTTAATCGCTGATGTTAATTGGTTAACGCCTCCGATAGCGCCTAAAGACTACTGTGCAGAATTAGCAAAATCTTTAAAGAAACCAATATAACCAAGTTTTCGAAGAAATAATTCTCTCACTAAATTTCAGCATGGAGAAGAGACTAGATCACATGTTTCAATCTATTCAAACCAAAAGCATAGTATTAAGAGCCCTATAAAACCTAAATTTTTTAACAACAATTCTTAGGGCAAAATCTCTTGAAGCTGTCAATACAGATTCGGTTAGTCAAACGCCATAAAAACCGAATATTCCAATCATGAACCCAAAAGACCATTTGAGTGACGATTGAAGTAGGCTGTACGAACTTCTTTTAAAAATGTGACTACATAACTAATAAACTGTTTTAACTGTTTCATGTGAGGCTCCTTAGGATTGATATTAGGGTTTCTACCTAATTAGTATGCCCTAATATCAAACATTGTGCAGAGCAGCAAAAACCCTATTATTTGTAGTGTTATAGGTAATAACCCTAAAGGGCAACAATAAAAAATGATTGATTAAAACCCACATTAAAAGCTCAGCGCACTTAGTTACAACTTCGAAGGATGTTATGGTTTACAACGCTATGCTCATTAAAACTGAAATCCTTACTGAAATTAGCTTTATCCATGTGATTGATTTTGTTCTCATACCCAAGTAATTGGCTCAAAAGCTGACAGAGTTAGACATTCTTGGCCTTGGTAGGCTCCGTCTTGGGCTACCAGAAACAAAAAATGACGAGCTCGGTTGGAGCCTTTTCTTTTCGACTAGCTAAACCAAACTTGATCAAACCTCGTGAGGAATGTTTTTTTTAAAGCTTAGTATTTTTTGTCTAATGCACTGACACGCGCCAATCTTGCCTCATCCGTCAACTCATCACAACGACTTGATGCATCTGGCATACGCAGATAGGCTAGAGTACCTTGTCTATTTCCGTAAGTCTTTTTGGAAAGTTCAAATACTCCCCATGTGACAAAGACCATACTGATGACAGCGATATGACCCAACATGTTGTAACCAATACCTTGAAATTTTTGAAAATATAAGCCGAATGAGAGGCACCAAAAACAGGCAAGTAGAATCGTAGCGATGTACTTTATTTGTGGCGGGGCATATTTTAATGGGTTCAAATTGGGATTAATCAGTTGATTACCTGATTTGAGTAAGTAATAAAAAAACTTTAGTAAACCAAACATAGACATATCCTTATAAATTGGAATATGCAGTGTCTAACCGTGGCAGTCCAATAGAGGTAATTAAATGAAAGTTTTTACAAGTCAAGAGAAAAAATGTAAGAAAACTAGAATCGTTTTCGAACAACATAAGACCGGTGTAACCAATATTTCGATGGTAGCACACTTATTACTTATCTTATAGCTTGCTTAGAATAAATAACATTCAGCATGTCCATCTATTCAAAATTTTTAATCGCCTGTATACCGAGGTATCTTCACTAGATAGGCCGTATTCTAAGATCTCAACTAGGAAATCATTTTGAGTGAGGCTTTCTCTAAGCCAATCATTCAATGTTAAATTATCAAAATAATTTAAAACATCGGTAATTCATCATGCCTCGTCGTAATTCGCCAAATCAAATACATGACTTAGAGGATTTGAGTCAGTTAGACGAAATTGTTTTTGATAAACGTAAAGGACAGCGTTCAAATGCTAAGAAATCCCGCCGAGACCGACACTACGAAAAACAATTTATTCGAAATACCTTAACTCATCCAGTAGAAAAAGAGGAAACAAAATAGTTGTGCACTATTTTTTAATAAAATTAAGCAAGAGTTAACATCCCGACAGAATATAAAAGCGATCAATGAAGGGGTATGACATTAAAGGGTGATTTTATAAAACCCACCATTAAGATTGGCTACATTATCTGATTTGAGCGAATTACAAAAACCACAATTGATAACATTGGTAGAGGTTATGGAGTTTGTAGAACGAGAGCAACTCTATGGTCTTGGGTGTGGCATAGTGGATATGATCTTGTTAGCCTCAACCATCATCACACCTAATGCAAAATTATGGACATTAGATAAAAGACTTTTATCTATGGCAGAAAAATTTGGAGTAGGTTTTTCTCCGTATGTCAATTGAGATTGCAATGCACTAAAGATACAAAGCGAGAGTTGCCACGCAATCCTCGCTTTTTTTATTCCTTTCTTAAGTAAGAGAGGAGCAATTCAAAATTAATTACTGATGTAACTCAGCAGCCTCTTGAACCACGAGTGGATCTAATGTTTTGAGAGAGGCTGCTGTCTTTGATTTTGTACCAGGCATGAGCTCAAAGTCAGGCGTAAAGCTGACTAAGCTACTACGCAGGTCTTCAAAGACTTGACGATTACCATCAAACTTAGCTTTTTTCTCAGTGATAAGCTGATCAAAAGTTTTTGTACCGCCCATGACTGAATTTAAATCAGAACGATTGAGGGTGATGGTTAGATCCGCATTTTTCGCTTGTTGACCTTTAATGTTGGTCAGCGCTGAATTACTCAACTCGACCACAAACTTCTCACCATTATCGGGAGTGACAAGATTAATGATGGATTTTTTCCCAGCCACTTTTTTTGAGTCTAGAGAGATTGCTAAAGAGTTAAGCCATAACTCAGTAGGCATCCCACGAATCATGTCAGGACCACTTGACTTAGGCGGCGTTCCTGCTGGCATACCGTTACGTAATTCATAGGCGGCGCCGAGGAAGCTATTACGTACACTCGGGCTTTCTTTTTGATAACCAATTTGCTCAAAAAGATCCGCTAACAAATCTTTGGCTGCCGTATTATCCGGTTCAGCGTAAACGAGCTTATTGACAATCTCCACACCCTGTAGATATTTACCTTCATCATAGAGTTTTTTACCTTTGGAGATAATCTTCTTACTACCACCCATCATCTCCACATATAGAGGTGCAGAATCTTTCGGTGAAAGAGGTGTCAAGGTCGCAGGATTACCATCCCAGTAACCGATATAACGGTTAATAACCGCACGGCTATTGTGTTCTTCTGAACCGTGGTAACTATGCGCCGCCCATTTGTTCTTTAAGCTATCAGGCAGTTTGTAGACGTTATGAATTTCACTAATCGTCACACCCTTATTAGCGTGATGTAAGACTTCATTATTTAAATGCGCATAGGTATCCCGCTGCGTTCTCATAATGTCTTGGATACGATCATTACCAAAACGCGGCCATGAGTGTGAAGCGAACATCACTTCAGCTTTTGTACCGTAACGATAGAGAGCGTTGTTAATGTTCTTTGACCAAGCCAAAGCATCACGGACGAGCGCGCCACGTAGGGTGTAAATATTGTGGATAGTGCCAGTAATATTTTCAGCGGCCCAAAATGCTTTCATGTCTGGGAAATAGGTATTCATTTCTGCTGGTGCTTCAGTACCTGGTGTATTTTGGAACTCCATCTTCACGCCATCGATGATCATTTCTTCGAAAGGCTTAGAGATATATTTTGTTGGGGCAATCAAACCTAAGTTACCGGCAGCTGTATTTTTACCAATCGATTGGTCCACGTGACCAAAAGGACTTCTTGGGAGTAACACACCATATTGGAAGAACATTCTACGCGTCATTGCATTACCTGCGTAGACGTTTTCTGCAACAGCAGATTCCATAAAGCCAGCTGGGGCAATAATCTGTACTTTGCCAGACTTCACATCAGCTTCATTGACTACACCACGCACACCACCGAAGTGATCAGCATGTGAGTGCGAGTAAATAACAGCGACAACAGGACGCTTACCGACTTTGTCATTAATAAAATCTAAAGCAGCTTTAGCGGTTTCTTTTGCGGTGAGAGGGTCAAATATGATCCAGCCTTTGTTCGATTTAACAAAAGTAATGTTTGCGAGATCGAAGCCACGGACTTGATAGATTTTTCCTGGAAGCACTTCATAAAGACCGTAAGCCATGTTCAGAATCGCTTGACGTTGTAATGAAGGATGAACGCTGTCAAAGTTTTTACCTTGTAACAAGAATTCGTAACTACCAATATCCCAAGCAACGTTACCAGCCTCTGCCTTAATGGTCTTATAAGGAGGTGCAGCCATAAAGCCTTTTTTAGCTTCTTCAAAATCGGTTTGATCTTGAAACGGTAAAGACTTGCGTGACATTTCTTGCATTTTTACGGTATAGCTAGAAGGGTACTTTCCCTTTTTATCAAAGTGCTTGCCTTCCATGGCGCCTGGATCGGCAAGAACTGCACCACCGCCAGAAGCAAATGCCGTTGATACCGATAGACTGAGAACAATAAATAATACTTTTTGAAGTTTTTTCATAGTCAATTCATAAATAAAGGTTTATTAAAATATGCTTGCTTGAATATAAATCATATTTTTGATTATTTCGTTACATTTGATTGCAAGTTATTCATTTACATCAAATTTTTTACAAATATTCTGCTAGAACCCCCTATCGAACGGAGGGTATGGAAGAGAAAATATAGGCGTTTTATAAAAAAGTCGTAGTTTAAGTCATTGATTTTACGTAATTTACATACTTTCTTAACTATTATATACCACTATATCAAAAAGTCGCCACTTTTTGATATAGTGGTATATAATAGTCGTATGAATAGATATATTGAACAATTCATTTTGAAAGATATCAAGAAAAAACTCGTCATTTTGACCGGGCCTAGGCAGGTTGGTAAGACTTTTATGAGCCGTCAATTGATGCCTAATTTTCAAAACCCAATTTATCTCAATTGGGATGTTCCAGAGCATCGGGTTCGCTTACAAAAGCAAGATTGGTATGATAAATATGATTTTGTCATCATGGATAAAATTCATAAAATGTCCCATTGGAAACAATGGTTAAAAGGTGTTACTGATGCCAAAGCACCTGGGACTGCTCTGTTAGTTACTGGAAGTGCGCGGATGGATACATTCCGTCAAGCAGGCGAGTCTTTAGCAGGTAGGTACTACTCTTATAGGATGCATCCGATTTCTGTCAAAGAAATTTGTTCAAGTAACAAACAACTACCACGAGAGGCGTTAGAGCATCTCTTACAAAGAGGCGGATTTCCTGAGCCTTGCTTGGGAGACTCCCTTGAAGATGTGTTGAAGTGGCGTATGGAATATTCAAAAAATCTTTTAAGAGAAGACATTCTTGAGTTTTCAAGATTGCAAGAACTGAATACCATGAAAATCTTTATTGAGATTCTCCGCGATCGAGTCGGCTCTCTTTTATCCTTAGCGTCCATTGCGCGAGACATTGGTTGTTCTCCAATTACGCTAAATAAATATTTAGATATTCTGAGGGCTCTATTTATTGTTTTTACTATTCAACCGTGGCACGACAATGTTGGTCGGTCTTTGTTAAAAACTCCAAAAGTTTATTTCTATGATCAAGGATTAGTTAGAGGGAATGAGGGCGTGAGGCTAGAGAATGCTGTGGCATGTATGTTGCTTAAACATTTGGATTTCATCAGGGATACAAAAGGATTAGATACGGGATTGCATTATTTGCGAACTAAAGATGGTGCTGAGATTGATTTTGTAATAACTACTGATAATCCGCTCACGCATCACCATGAGCTTACGCATCTTATTGAAGTTAAATGTAGTGACAATACGCCGCACGCAACCCTCATTCGTTTTGCCGCACAATTTCCACAGGCAATGGCGGTGCAACTCGTTTATAACCTCAGAATATCGCAAAGAACTAATGGCATCATCATTGAGGACATGGCAAGTTATTTATCTCAGTTAGATGCTTAGGTTAATTCTTAGTCGCCAGACAGAGTGATTTATGAAGCACTAGACAATTTGTCATGTTGCTATATTCATTTAAGTCAATGAATCAAAAGGTTATAATTCTTATTCAAATCAAATTTGATGCTTTTCTCTAGGAAAATATGCCTGTAGTTACCTTACCTGATGGCTCAAAACGCCAATATGATGCTCCTTTAACTGTTGCTGATGTTGCGCAAAGTATTGGTTCTGGTCTTGCTAAAGCGGCCCTTGCTGGCAAGGTCAACCAAAACCTCGTTGACCTCAGTTACTTGATTGACCAAGATATTGATCTGGCGATTGTGACGGATAAGGATCCTGAAGCTTTAGAAGTGATTCGTCACTCGACTGCGCACTTACTCGCCTATGCCGTTAAAGAAATATTTCCAGAGGCACAGGTCACGATTGGTCCTGTGATTGATAACGGTTTTTATTACGACTTTGCTTATTCAAGACCATTTACTCCAGAAGATCTTCTCGCGATAGAAAAGCGGATGGCTGAAATTGCCAAAAAAGATGAAAAAGTTACACGTACCGTTGTGCCCCGCGATGAAGCGATTTCGTATTTCAAAGGCTTGGGTGAGCATTACAAAGCAGAGTTGATTGGCAGCATTCCCCAAGGCGAAGATGTTTCTTTGTATGCGGAGGGTAAGTTTACTGACTTATGCCGCGGCCCGCACGTGCCAAGCACCGGCAAACTTAAAGTGTTTAAACTGATGAAGGTCGCTGGTGCCTATTGGCGTGGTGACTCGAAGAATGAAATGCTCCAGCGGATCTACGGTACTGCTTGGACGAAAAAAGAAGATCTTGAGCAATACCTTCATATGCTCGAAGAAGCAGAAAAGCGTGATCATCGTAAGTTAGGTAAGCAACTGGATTTATTCCATTTTCAGGAAGAGGCTCCAGGGCTGATCTTCTGGCATCCTAAAGGTTGGAGTATTTGGCAGCAGGTCGAGCAGTACATGCGCAAAATCTATGAGAACTATGGTTACCAAGAAGTCAAAGCACCACAAATCTTAGATCGTGTCTTATGGGAAAAGTCAGGACACTGGGATAACTATAAAGACAATATGTTTACGACTGAGTCGGAGAACAGAACGTATGCTCTCAAGCCTATGAACTGTCCCGGTCATGTGCTGATTTTTAATTCAGGCCTTCATAGCTATCGTGACTTGCCCCTGCGTTTTGGTGAATTTGGGCAATGCGTCCGCAATGAACCTTCTGGAGCATTACACGGTCTCATGCGCGTCAGAGGTTTTACCCAAGATGATGGCCATATTTTCTGTACTGAAAACCAGATTCAGCAAGAAGTTGCCGATTTTGACAAACTCGTTAGAAGTGTTTACAGAGATTTTGGTTTTAAAGAGGTTGCAGTCAAACTTGCCCTCCGTCCTGAAAAGCGCGTGGGTGAAGATGCGATTTGGGATAAAGCTGAAGATGCACTGCGTGCTGCGATTAAAGCTTCCGGTCAAGAATGGGAAGAGTTGCCAGGTGAGGGGGCTTTTTATGGTCCTAAACTGGAGTATCACCTCAAAGACTCGATTGGCCGTTCATGGCAATGTGGCACTGTACAGGTCGATTTTTCGATGCCAGGACGTTTAGGTGCGGAATATGTTGCGGAAGACAATAGCCGTAAGGTGCCGGTGATGTTACACCGTGCGATTGTGGGTTCTCTTGAGCGTTTTATAGGAATTTTGATTGAAAATCATGCTGGTGCGATGCCAACTTGGTTATCGCCAACCCAAGCAGTAGTGATGAATATTTCAGAAAATTCAGGGCAATATGCCCAAAATGTCGCGCAAATACTCAAAAAACAAGGGTTTAGAGCCTTCGCAGATTTGCGTAATGAGAAAATAACGTATAAAATACGAGACCATGCTTTACAAAAACATCCTTACTTAATTGTGGTGGGTGATAAAGAGCGTGATGGCAACTTAGTTGCTGTTCGTGCTAGAGGCGGAGTTGATTTAGGCGTTATGTCAATTGAAGACTTCTCTAGCATGCTCCAGAAAGATATTTCTCAAAAAGATGTCTGAAAAGAGCGTCTATGACAGACGAGCAGGAACTGTTATTGATTAATTGAGAGAAGAGGTAAAGATATCGCTACAGAAAAACTGCATCGTATTAACCGGGAAATCAATGTTCCTGAAGTGCGATTGATTGGTTCCCAAGGACAAGCATTAGGTGTATTTAAAGTATTTGATGCACTCAAATTAGCGGAAGAGGAAGAAACAGATTTGGTGGAGATTGCTCCAACTGCTGTGCCTCCGGTCTGTAAGATCATGGACTACGGTAAGTTCAAGTATCAAGAAGCCAAGAAAGCGCATGAAGCGAAGTTAAAGCAGAAGGTGATTCAGGTTAAAGAAGTGAAGTTTAGACCTGGTACTGATGACGGTGATTACGGTGTGAAGTTGCGAAATCTGATTCGCTTCTTAGAAGAAGGCGATAAAACCAAGATAACGCTGCGGTTTAGAGGTCGTGAAATGGCCCACCAAGAAATTGGGATGCGGATGTTGGATCGTTTGAAGATTGATTTAGAGCCTTACGGAGTTGTTGAACAATTTCCGAAGATGGAAGGCAGACAGATGGTGATGGTGTTATCACCTGTCAAAAAGAAGTAGTGATAAAAGCGTAAGCTTTTAACTAGAGCGCAAGCTCAAAGCAGTGAGAGCGTCAAGCTCAATAGAAGTATGGCTGGGTTTTAAAAGTGTTATTGAGCATGAATAACCACCTGAGCAATACAAATTAGTGAAAAGGGAGCAATTATGCCCAAAATGAAGAGCAAAAGCGGTGCAGCCAAGCGCTTTAAGGTTCGCGGAAGCGGATCGATTAAGCGTGGACAGGCGTTCAAGCGCCATATCCTAACCAAAAAGACAACGAAAAACAAACGTCACTTACGTGGTTCTGCAGAGGTTCATGAATCTAACGTGAAATCTGTCCGTGCGATGTTGCCATACGCTTAATTGATTAAAGGAGAATCTCATGCCTAGAGTAAAACGCGGAGTCACAGCACGTGCCCGTCACAAAAAAGTAACCGACGCAGCCAAAGGCTATCGCGGTCGTCGTAGTAATGTATTCCGTATCGCTAAAGAAGCGGTGATGCGCGCTGGGCAATATGCCTATCGCGATCGTCGTAACAAGAAGCGTACTTTCCGTGCCTTATGGATTGCGCGTATTAACGCAGCGGTTCGTGAGCATGATTTGAGCTACAGTGTTTTCATCAATGGCCTTAAGAAAGCGGAAATTGATCTCGATCGCAAAGTTTTATCTGACATGGCGATCCATGACAAGCCTGCTTTTGCCGCATTGGTCGAAAAGATCAAGTCTGTTCAAGCTGCAGCCTAAGTAAGTAGTGTATGGTTGGTTTAGATCAACTGGTCAAAGAAGCTACTGAAAGTTTCTCCTCCACCAGCGACGCCGTCGCTTTGGAGGAGGTCAAAGCTAAATACCTCGGTAAGTCAGGTCTCTTGACAGAAATGCTCAAGGGGCTTGGCAAGCTCGACCCAGACATTAGAAAAACTGAAGGTGCGCGTATCAATATTGCTAAAGCAGCCATTGAAGGTGCTTTGCATGTAAGACGCTCGCAGCTCGCTGATGATCTCTTACAAGCTAGACTCTCCCAGGAAGCGATTGATGTGTCCTTGCCCGGACGTGGCAGAGGTATGGGTAGTTTGCATCCTGTGATGCGGACGTGGGAGCGCGTTGAAGAGATCTTTCATTCGATTGGTTTTGATGTGGCCCAAGGCCCTGAGATCGAAAATGATTGGTTTAATTTCACGGCGCTGAACAGTCCCGAGAATCATCCTGCAAGATCGATGCAAGACACCTTCTATGTAGAAGGTCATGATGCACAGAAAAAATCATTACTGCTCAGAACCCATACCAGCCCAATGCAAATTCGGTATGCGAGTGAAGCAGTCAAGCAACATTTAGCTAGCTTTGGCAATTTTGATGATATGCCAGAGATTCGTGTGATTGCCCCTGGTAGAACGTATCGTGTTGACAGTGATGCAACCCACTCACCGATGTTTCATCAAGTCGAAGGTTTATGGATTGGTAAAGATGTCACCTTTGCATCCTTAAAAGGAATTTACACGCAATTCTTAAAGGCTTTTTTTGAAAACGATGCACTCAACTTACGTTTTCGACCATCGTATTTCCCATTTACCGAACCCTCTGCTGAAATTGATATTGCATTTCCGTCTGGCAAATTAGCAGGACGCTGGCTCGAGATTTCCGGGTCTGGACAAGTCCACCCCGCAGTGATTCGTAATATGGGTCTTGATCCCGAACACTTCATTGGCTTTGCCTTTGGTTCAGGACTAGAGAGACTCACGATGCTGCGTTATGGTGTTGACGATTTGCGTTTGTTCTTTGAAAACGATTTACGTTTTTTAAATCAATTTCCCGCTTAGTTCATCTTCCAAAGAGAGTTAACATGCAATTTTCCGAATCATGGCTAAGACAGTTTGTTAATCCTCCAATCACCACCGATGCCCTTGAGCATTTAATGACCATGGCAGGATTAGAAGTTGAAGAGACAAAAAAATTAGCACCGCCGTTCCATTCTGTTGTCGTTGCTGAAATCCTTGAAGCCACACAACATCCCGATGCCGATCGTTTACGCGTTTGCAAAGTATCTGTTGGGGCGCTCTCACCAGAGCCCTTGCAAATTGTGTGTGGTGCACCGAATGCCAGAGTCGGCATTAAGATTCCGTGTGCGATGGTGGGTGCAGAGTTACCCTCTGGAGAAGACGGTAAAAGTTTTAAGATCAAGATTGGTAAATTACGTGGTGTAGAGAGTTACGGCATGCTGTGCTCTGGTCGAGAAATTGGTCTCGGTGAAGACCACGCCGGTATCTATGAACTGCCCCTTGACGCGCCAGTCGGCACCAATATTCGTGAATACTTGGGGCTGGATGACACCATTTTTACGATCAAGCTTACTCCCAATAAAGCGGATTGTTTATCTGTCTTTGGGATTGCTAGAGAGGTCAGCGCCCTAACGGGATCACCTTTGCTTGAGCGGCCTAATTTTAAGATTAAAGAAACGATCAAAGACCGACTACAAGTCCATGTTGAGGACAAGGCCCTGTGTGGCCGATTTGCGGGACGTGTGATCAAAGGTGTCAATGCCAAAGCAGTGAGTCCCGCATGGATGGTGCAACGCTTAGCCAGCAGTGGACAAAGAAGTATCTCGGCCTTAGTCGATATCTCTAATTATGTGATGTTAGAGATGGGGCAACCCACGCATATTTTTGATTTAGAAAAAATTGAGGGGGACTTACAAGTCCGCTTTGCTAAGCCTGAAGAAAAAGTTCTGTTACTGAGTGGTCAAGAAGTGCAGCTCGGTGATATCTCTTTACCCGTCGGTGTGATTGCTGATGATCGCGGGATTGAGAGCATTGCGGGCATTATGGGTGGTGATCACTCTGCGGTCACTTTAGAGACCCAGAATATCTATATTGAATCTGCTTTTTGGTGGCCAAGTGCTATTCAGGGTAGAGCGCGACAACTGAAGTTTTCTACCGACGCTGCGTTTCGGTTTGAGAGAGGTGTTGATCCAGACCGTACCGTTAAATATTTAGACTACGTGGCCCAACTCGTCCAAGAAATTTGTGGTGGTGAGATCGGCCCTCTGGATGACCAGGTGTTTGAGTTACCTAAAAGTCATCAAATCACTTTACGTGTTCCGCGCGTAGAAAAGATTTTAGGCATCCCGATGGATGGTAATCAAATCAGTGAGTATTTTGACGGCTTAGATTTTTCGTATGCAAGAATGCATCCTGCCACACCACAAGAAGTTTTCGTGGTGGAGACACCGAGATACCGCTTTGACTTACAGATTGAAGAAGATTTAATCGAAGAGATTGCGCGTTTATATGGCTTTGAAAATATTCCAGAATTAGCACCGCAAGCGATTATTCGCGTGAAGCCCACGACTGAGAAGAAGCGCACTATGCATGCGATGCGTCACACGATTGCTGCACAAGATTATCAAGAAGTAGTTAATTATGGTTTTATTGATCAAGAGTCTGAAACTATCATTAGTAACAATACGCAAGCTATTCAAGTCCTCAACCCTCTTGCCGAACAATTTGCGGTGATGCGTAGCACTCTGCTCGGCGGCTTAGTACATAACCTGAAAACCAACCTCAACCGTAAGGCCACGCGTGTTCGGATATTTGAGATGGGACGTGTTTTTGCACGTAATGAAAACATCCAAGACGGCCCACTTAGTGTTGCTGGAATTGAGCAGCCAATGCGTATTGCTGGCTTAGCCTACGGTAATGTGGAACCAGAGCAATGGGGAAGTACCTCTAGAAGAATTGACTTTTTTGATGTTAAGGCCGATCTTGAAGCGATCTTGCAACCCCTCGTTATCGTGACGCAAGCAGCGCAGCATCCCGCGTTTCATCCGGGAAGAAGTGCTCAGGTTTTCAAACAAGATGCTTCAGGAAATCGTATTGAAATCGGTTACATCGGTGAATTGCATCCTAAGTTACAGCAGCACTATGGATTTGCTTTAGCACCTGTGCTTTTTGAGGTTGATTTGGAGAAGGTTTTAGCCATCGATTTACCTAAATTGCTGGAGCCGAGTAAGTTTCCGTCGGTGGAGCGTGACTTAGCGATAGTGCTGAAAGGGAATGTTCCAGCACAGCAAGTTCTGGACGCTCTGAATCATGCAGCTTCACGTTTGGTTACCGATATCGCTCTTTTTGATGAATTTAGACCCACCCCTGAGCGCTTAAGTGGGATGCAAATCGATGAAAAGAGTCTCGCTTTTAGAGTGACTTTGTCGGATGATACTCAGACTTTGCAGGATACCGATGTTGAAAACGCAATTAAACAACTTTTAGATCAAGTTCTTATTCAGTTTTCAGCGAGATTAAGGTAGGATATACTCCTAACTATAAGAATTTAGAGACAAATTATGGAAAACAATACAACAACGATAACTAAAATTGAGTTATCGGAAGCAATCTTTGATCACGTTGGGTTAAATAAACGTGAAGCAAAAGAGATGATTGATGCTTTTTTTGAAAACATTGCGCATCATTTAGAGCGTGGTGTTGATGTGAAGATTTCTGGGTTTGGTAATTTTCAGCTTAGAAATAAGACGGCAAGACCAGGACGTAATCCTAAAACTGGACAAGAGATTCCGATTAGTGCAAGAAGGGTAGTTACCTTTCATGCAAGTCAAAAGTTAAAAGATGCTATTGATACTAAAGATAGTAAAGATAGTAAAGAAAGCAAAGACGTTAAAACTTTCTAGTTTTATCATCTGGAAGTATTGAGTTTTAATAAAGAAGTCATTGTGAAGTTCAACTGTAATCCAAGTAGCCAAAAGCAATTAAACTAAGACTCAATCACTCGAAGATGAACTTACCAACAGAACTTTCACTAAGCGACATTAAAGAGACCCAAAAGGTCACTTTACCGCCGATACCTGCCAAGCGATACTTTACGATTGGGGAGGTGGGAGAGCTTTGTGCGGTCAAGCCTCATGTACTGCGCTATTGGGAGCAGGAGTTTAATCAACTCAAACCTCAAAAACGCAGGGGTAATCGAAGATACTATCAACATCATGAAGTCGTTCTGATCAGAAGAATCAGAGATTTACTTTATAACGATGGCTTTACGATTCATGGGGCCAAAAATCGCTTGGAAGAGTTAGATAGTCAAGGTCAGATTAGAACTGAACTTGAGGCAGTATTTAATATCTTGGGTGATCTCAAAAAACTCGTAGAACAATCTCAATCACCGAACTGATATAATTTGAAGTTCGTCGGGGCGTAGCGCAGCCTGGTAGCGTACTTGCATGGGGTGCAAGGGGTCGAGTGTTCGAATCACTCCGTCCCGACCAATTAAATCATAGAGTTTTGGTGGATATTCGAGATGCGTTTTCGTAGACTCCTCTGGGTCTTCCAGTTCCCACTACATTTCCACTACAAGCTTAAAACTGCAAGGAATTTTTGTCGTCTAAAGGGCTGCCTAAAATAAATCGACTTTGGCAAACGATGTGTGGGGAGGTTATGGCGAATGGCTATCTCCGCTACAGATGGGTTGCACGAATTTTTTAGAGCTTAGGTTTGACTTATATTGAGCCACGCAGTAATAGCGCGAGAATTTGGTGGCGCGGGTCGGATTCAAACCGACATACATATTAGGCGGGAGATTTTGAGAGCGTCTTAACTTGACGAAAATCTTTGTGCTACCAATTAAAGCTTATTCAATAGGTCTTTGCGAGACATAAGAATTTCAATTAAAAAAATTTAAAAGAAACTAATTGATATTGATACCAATTAAAAAGGTCAAAATATTGTGGTCAAATAGAGTGAAGATAAAAACTAAATAATTTACATTAAGGTTTATAAATTGGAGATTCAAGTGAAAAAGCTATTCAGATTAAAAAAAGTTCTGGCATTTTTAGGTGTAATGAACTTTATTTTTATTACCTCCCAGGTAGACGCTGCAGAAAAATTTCCTTCCAAACCAGTTCGTATCGTTGTTGGCTTTTCCCCAGGAGGTCCAGTTGACAATATTTCTAGAATTCTTTCGAAGCGTTTGAGTGAGCGTTTGGGGCAGCCATTTATAGTAGAAAATAAGCCAGGTGCGAGCAGTATGATCGCATCTCAATTTGTTGCTAACGCTGAACCGGATGGACACACTCTGTTGATGGTGGCATCTACGCATGCGATTAACCCAAGCCTTTATAAAAATATGACTTTTGATGCGGCAAAAAGCTTTACTGCAATCACATTTGTTGCAGAAAATGCATTTGTTCTTGTGGTACCAAAAGATTTAAAAGTAAACACTTTAGCTGACTTAATTGCGTTATCCAAGAGTCAATCCACACCATTAAACTATGCCTCTGCTGGGGTCGGTGGCTTACCTCATTTAGCCGCAGAATTGTTGAAGATTGAGGCTGGTATTGAAGCTAATCATATTCCCTACAAAGGAGCTTCGCCTGCCTCTGTCGATTTACTGGCTGGACATGTTTCTTTTATGATTAACAATATGCAATCTGCCTTGCCATATATTAAGGATGGTCGATTGAAAGCCCTAGCAGTTACATCATCTGAGAGATTGAAGGTGATACCAAATGTGCCAACATTTAATGAGCTTGGATATAAAGGTTTACAAATATCTGGGTGGTACGGATTATTGGGCCCAGCAGGTGTTCCATCTCATGTTGTAAAGCAACTGAATGATCAGATAGCTCAAATTTTACAAGAGAAAGATATTATTTCGCAAATCAGAGCTGATGGTGCTGAAGTAAAAGGAGGGTCTCCTAGGGAGTTCTCTGATCGTATTAATAGTGATATTGTTAAATGGTCTGAGGTTGTAAAGCGCGCAGACTTGAAGAGTCAGTGATGATGGAAAGTAAATGGATTGAAGTAAGTTCTGGGGTAAATTTGTACTCACGGGTATATGACTTTACGGATCCTTGGGTAAAAGCACCGACCATTGTGATGGTGCACGGTTTTGCAGAAAGCTCTACAGCTTGGTATGCTTGGATTCCAATGTTGGCCAGAAACTATCGAATTATATTATTTGATATGAGAGGTTTCGGTAAATCTACGCCAATGGCGCAGGACTTTGCTTGGAGCATGGGCTACTTATTAGATGATATATCTGCAGTAGCCAATTATTATTCGGTAAATCAATTTCATTTAATTGGTGCCAAGAGTGGCGGATCGCTAGTATTGCAATATGCGGCAAAGAATCCCGATAAAGTTATTTCGATAGTTTCAGTCACTCCACCTGTAGTTGGTGCCAAGGCAGTGCCGGATTGGATTGAAAAAATTAAAAATGAGGGAGTGAAGCCTTGGGCAACTGCCACAATGCCGGGAAGATTAGGTAGCAATGCAAGTCAAATGGAGATTGAATGGTGGGTTAACCATGTGCAAGGCCTTACACCCGAATCAACCTTACTGGGATATTTAAATTGGGTACCTCAATTAGATTTACGGGAAGAGGTTTTGAAAGTGCTTTGCCCAACCTTAATCATTACAACTTCAGGAAGTGGTTTGCGAACGGTAAAAAGCGTTGAGGATTGGCAAAAAAAGATGCATCAATCTAGTCTACTTGTCATTGAGGGAAATGCTTGGCATGCCGCTGCCGCTTACCCTGATCAATGTGCAAAAGCCGCCTTAGAGTTTTTAAACAAAGTTTGAAGAGAAAACGATAAGGACTTGTAATGCACAAGTACTAAAAAATGTTAGTTAATCTTTTTTATAAAAGATTTTCCCAAACTAAAACTGATCTGAACCAATTTTTTGCACTACTTCCAAAGAGAGTAATTTTTGATAATCCATCTTTAAAAGGAGTAAGAAATGCCCTTTTGGTGGCCTAGGTGGAATAATTACTTGAAAAAGCGTACGCTTTAGCGTACTATATAAAAAAGGAGCAAAATCATGACTACATTAACTGCAAGCGAAGCCCGGGCAGGTCTTTACCGCTTGATTGATCAGGCGGCAGAGTCACACAAGCCAATAGTCATTTCTGGAAAGCGGGCAAATGCTGTTTTAGTTTCTGAAGAAGATTGGAGCGCCATACAGGAGACGCTTTATCTCTTGGCAATTCCAGGAATGCGCGAGTCAATTAAAGATGCAATGGCTGAGCCTATTGCTAAAAGTAAAAGGGCTTTGAAGTGGTGACTTGGAATTTGGCTTATTCAAAATATGCTATTAAGGATGCAAAAAAACTATCGGCTGTAGATCTTAAAGATAAAGCACAGGCATTATTGAATATTTTAGAAGTAGACCCTCTCCAAAATCCACCGCCATATGAGAAGTTGGTTGGCGACCTAAAGGGGGCTTACTCACGCAGAATTAATATTCAACACCGCTTGGTTTATGAAATCTTTCGCAAGGAGAAGACGGTTCGGATCTTAAGAATGTGGGCTCACTACGAATAAATTAGCATCAGTCTGAGCGCGGATTTACGCGTCCTCGGTACTGGTCCATTCCGCGCCAGGCCACTATTGAAAACAAGTCTGTATTAAACACATGGTTGACACTTTTCCGATCGCATCCCAATCATAGGGAGGTAGGTAAGTATCCAATGATAAGATATGAATACTCTCTTTGATCGAGGTAAATAATTGACATCAGTTCATTCAAGAGTCCTGATCAACGATGATCATCTAATAATTAAATACTAAAAGGAGCACATATGACTAACGCAACATCTGTCCCTGTTATTACCTCTCAAGGATGTAGTATTCCTCAAATTGGTTTTGGAACTTCTCAATTAGGAGACTGTGCTGAACTCGTTTGCCATGCCTTAAAATTAGGCTATCGACATATTGATACTGCCTGGAAATACGGCTCAGAAAAAGGCGTCGGCGAAGGTATACGTGCATCTGGTGTGCCACGTAGCGAAATATTCTTAGTAACAAAAGTCTCCCACGAATACCTCTCTAAAGATGCTTTTGCAAAATCAGTTGATGAGAGTTTGAAAAATCTTCAAGTCGATTATGTGGATATGCTGCATGTCCACTGGCCAACGATTGACAATATTCCCATGGCTGAAACAATGACTGCATTAGCCCTAGCCAAGCAACAAGGATTAACTCGCCATATTGGTGTAGCGAACTTTAATATTGCCTTACTTGAGCAGGCTATGTCGCTCTGTCCTGAACCTATTGTGTCTTTGCAGGCGGAGTATCATCCCTACCTAGATCAGAGTAAAGTTTTGGAGTTTTGTAAAAGCAAAGGCTTAACTTTTACGGCGTATTGTCCACTGGCGCGTGGTCGTTTATTTGATGATCCAGTCCTCGGCCAGATGGCTAGAGATAAAGATAAATCCATCGCACAAATTGTTTTACGTTGGCTCACTCAACAAGGACAGATTATTCCAATTCCAAGATCGTCTAATCTTGAGCGTATTGCGCAGAACTTAGATATATTTAATTTCACGCTATCCCCTGCAGAAATGGAACAAATCCACGCACTAGCCAAACCGGATGGAAGAATAGCAAACCCAGCTGGCAGAGCACCGCTTTGGGATTAACGCATTAGATTGATTTCTAAAGAGAGAAAGTATTTTTTTGGCGCATCTCAGCATGGACAATACATTGGCTTCTGAATGACGCAATCTTTACCCTGGCCTTACCTATGATATTTCTTCAATATGAGCTAAGACTGCTTGCACAATACTTTTTGCATCCACTCCAAAGTAATCTCGCAATACTGCTCGAGTATCACTACGTCCAAAACCGTCAGTACCCAGTGTCACGTACTTGCGTCCCCGTGGAATATATGCGCGGATACTCTCTGGTACAGCATGGACATAGTCGGTTGCTGCAATAATTAGACCCTCACTGTGCGCAAGTTGCTGAGTGATAAAAGCTAAATCAGAATCCTTTTTTTGCGTCATTTGATTTTTCTCGACTAACTTACCATCTCTAGCTAATTCACTCCAACTCGTCACACTAAATATCGTGGCATGGATACCATGTTCGATCAGTAAATCAGCAGCGCGTATGACTTCATTCAAAATAGCGCCAGAGCCCATTAAAGTGACTTGTCGGTCACTAGCGTTCTTCACGGCTGCTTTTTTGAGTAAATAACAACCCCGAATCACATCCTGCTTACATTCCTGCGGGACACTGAGTTGGGCATATTTTTCATTCACTAGAGTAAGGTAATAAAAATAATCTTGTTGTTCCTCTAACATCTGCCGCATGCCATCATCAATAATGATGGCTAATTCTGCGATAAATGCTGGATCATATGCTTTACAGTTAGGAATCGTAGCAGCCACTAAATGACTACTGCCATCTTGATGCTGCAAGCCTTCACCACTCAAAGTCGTTCTACCTGATGTGGCGCCTAATAAAAATCCTCGTGCCATTTGATCTGCCGCCGCCCAAATGGCATCACCAACGCGTTGAAAACCAAACATCGAGTAATAGATATAAAAAGGCATCATGGCAAGTCCATGCACACTATAGCTAGTGGCAGCAGCAGTCCAACTGGCTATAGCGCCTGCCTCACTAATACCTTCCTCTAAAATTTGTCCATCTAAAGCTTCTCGATAACTTAAAACAGAATCAATGTCCTCTGGCTCATAGTGTTGGCCAACGCTAGAATATATGCCTACCTGTTTAAACAGATTAGCCATTCCAAAA
>JBBAKF010000033.1:0-24194 GCA_040403635.1 Polynucleobacter sp. | reverse complement strand
GAAGACCAAGAATTTACGTTATCAAATGATTGTGTGGGACTTGGACGGCACAATCATGAACTCCACGCCGACGATTGTTGATTGTATGCAAAAGGCTTGTGCAGACTTAGATCTTGAAATTCCTGATGATGCGCTCGCAAGCCATGTCATTGGACTTGGCCTGAATGAGTCGATCAAAATCATCTTACCTCATTTACATCCTGGGGATTACCCCTTATTAATTGAGCGTTTTCGTCACTATTACTTAAGTCAAGATCACGAATTGATTTTGTTTCAAGGGATATTGCCACTTTTAGAAGAGTTAAAAACAAAAGGTCATCTCTTAGCTGTAGCCACTGGTAAGCCTAGACATGGATTAGACCGAACTTTAATCAACCATGGCCTCGTTAATTTTTTTCACGATACGAAAACAGCTGATCAAACTCGTGCTAAGCCGCACCCGCAGATGTTGCACGAGCTGATGGATAAATGGGGAACCCCACCACATCACATGTTGATGATTGGTGATACGACGCATGATTTGAAAATGGCAAAAAATGCAGGCGTAAAGGCAATTGCAGTAAGTTATGGGGCGCATCCAAAATCAGAGTTACTAGCGCATGACCCCCTAGCCTGTGTTGATCACGTCACTGAACTGAGAGACATACTTCTGAGTTAAAGTATAAAAATCACAAAGTAAGGGAATTTATCATGAGTGAACAAAGCAGTTGGGAAAAACAAGCCTTAGAAAACCTACTTAACGAGAATATTAAAGATAGGCGTGGTGATCGACGTTGGAAAACGATTTGGCGGGTGATTTTCTTGGGATTAATTTTATTTGCTTTGTATACATTTTTTAATCCATTTAAAAATAAATCGAGTACTGTTCTTGGCAAGCACACAGCACTTGTAAGTATTCAAGGGGAGATTGCAAGTAATACCCCGGCAAATGCTGCGGATGTCAATAGTGCATTACAAGCAGCATTTGAGAGTCCAGATAGTGTTGGGGTCATCATTCAAATTAATAGCCCCGGGGGATCTCCAGTGCAGGCGGGGATGATTCATGATGAGATACTGCGGCTGCGCAAAGAACATCCAAAAAAACAAACGCATGTCGTAATTGAAGATATCTGCGCCTCAGGAGGATATTACATCGCGGTAGCGGGGGATAAAATATATGTGGATAAAGCGAGTTTAGTAGGCTCTATTGGCGTGATCATGAGTGGTTTTGGCTTTACAGGGCTGATGGATAAGTTAGGTGTTGAGCGCCGTGTCATTACTGCGGGCGAGAATAAGGACATGATGGATCCCTTTGCTAAGCAAGATCCTAAAGATCGTGAGGCACTCCAAGCCATGATCAATGAGGTCCACCAACAATTTATTCAGGTCGTAAAAACTGGGCGTGGCGATCGTCTGAAGCCCAATAATGATCTATTTTCGGGGATGGTTTGGACTGGGGCCAAGAGTGTTGATTTAGGTCTTGCTGATGGCCTGGGAACAATCGACTCAGTTGCCAAAGATGTGATCGGCCAAAAAGATATCATCGATTATTCACAAACAGAAAATGTGGCGGAGCGCTTAGCGAAAAGATTTGGTGCCTCATTTGGAACATCGTTCGCTCAAGCACTACAAAAGCTATCGATTCAGTAAGCTATGAAAATACGGGCCGCAGTTCAAGCTTGAAGAATAAAAACCGCAGGTCTTTTATCGAGATCTTGCGGTAACTGAGCGGTGTTAGATTGCACTGTTTTTTTCCATTGCGATATGCTTTGGCGAATAATCTGCTCGGTATCTAGCGTTAAATCAATAGCTATACACAATTGCGTATTGGGTTGCAAATCTACGATTAGGCTTGTGAGCATTGATGTGTTGCGATAGGGGGTTTCGATCCAAAGGTGCGCGCTGGCATGCAGTTTTGCATCCTGTTCAATCGACTTTAATTTTTTTTGTCGCTCAGCCTGTTTAATGGGGAGGTAGCCATGAAACGAAAATCTTTGGCCGCTCATTCCGGAAGCCATGAGTGCGAGCATTAAAGAGTTTGGTCCTGTCAGAGGTCGGACAATGATACCCAGTTGATGAGCCAAAGCAACAATCTCCGTCCCGGGGTCTGCAATCGCTGGTAAGCCGGCTTCAGACATTAAGCCCATATCATGTCCTGCGAGAAGAGGGGCAAGCAGATCTTTCAAATCAATCTCAGACTCTGGGCCTCGCCACTGGGTCATTTGGATTTCTTGAAGCGGAATACGCAAAGGTGTTGTCCTATGAATGGCACTCAAAAAAGCGCGTGCAGTCTTTGCGTTCTCGACAATCCATCGATCGAGTTGCGCAGCCCTTTGAGCGACCAAAGGTGGAATGACATGTTGTATTTGCAACTCACGTTGTACTTCGCCTAAAGTATTAGGTACTAAAAAGAGTGTACCTTTCATGGCAGGGAGGTATTTTTAGGAGTGGGCATGGGCATTGTATAGCCCACCGTTCTGAGTAGTCCAGACAGAGCAATGAGGGGAAGACCAATGAGCGCTGTGGGATCGGTACTTTTGATTTTTGATAAAAGACAGATGCCAAGGCCTTCTGATTTGGCGCTACCTGCGCAATCATAAGGTTTTTCAATCTGCAAATAATGATCTAAGATGGCATCATCCAGATCATGAAAACTCACCTTGGTAGGCACACATAAAAAAATAGAACGTTGGGAGTGGTGATTCATTAAGCAAAGACCAGTTTTAAAGACCACAGTTTTTCCTTGCATCATTTTCAACTGGGCAAGCGCTTTTTCGTGATTACCTGGTTTGCCAATGGCTAGACCGTTTAAATCTGCGACTTGATCGGAGGCAATGACCCAAGCATGCGGGTTCAAGTGAGCAACGGCTTGTGCTTTTTGATGCGAAAGGCGCTCGATGAGTTCATCAGTCGATTCTTGCGGTAAAGGTGACTCATCGATATTGGGTGCAATACATTCAAATGGAATTTTTAATCGAGCCAGTAATTCTTTTCTGTAGACAGAAGAAGAGGCTAGAATAAGAGGAGGTCGGTCTTTCATAAGAATATTCTATAGATAAAAGTCATGTCACGAAAAAATTTACCAGTTAAAGAAATACATCCCAGCACTTCATCGCTTAAGCAGGTTGATTTTAAAGCAGGTCATTTACTGCATGGTAAAGGATTTTTATGTTTTAGTGATTTACCTAGAATAGCTGAGGAAATTCAGAAGCGTGTTCAGGAGTTTGACCCATTGACTCAGAGTGTTGATTGGGAATTAGATTCTTGGATTGATGAAATTCCTGGAGGCGAGCTGCAATATCGTATTGGATTAAAAATACAGTTGTCTTATCCATTAGAGTGTCAGCGGTGTTTACAGAATTATGCAGAGGACTTGCAGATCGTATCCCAATTCATACTTAAAAATACCATTGAAGAAGTAGAGGCCTTTCCTCTGGACAATGATGATGAAGATGCACTTCTAAATAGTCATCAATTTGATTTGATTGAATTATTGGAAGATGAAATTTTGTTAAATATCCCATTAATTCCAAAGCATCCGCAGGCATTGTGTGACGCACAGTACATTTATGTCCCTCAAATTATGGATGCCGAAAACCTGTCGAGTGACCTTTTAGGCGAATCTAAAACAGCAAAAAACCCATTCTCGAGCTTAAAAAAGCTGAAATTTGATGCTTGATCAACAAATTGATTAGATTTTTATTTAAAAAAGTGTTAGAATTTCGGATTGTTTAGGAGTTAATAACTATGGCCGTCCAGCAGAATAAAAAATCCCCATCTAAGCGTGGCATGCACCGAGCCCACGACTTTTTAGTTGCTCCATCATTGGCTATCGAGCCAACGACTGGAGAAGCACACTTGCGTCATCATATTAGCCCGACTGGCTACTATCGTGGTCGTAAAGTTGTTAAGACTAAAAACGACTAATTGTATTTTTGAACCTCTAGGGTTTGAATATATCAATGGATTCTCTTAAAGAATTCATATGCATAATAGGACGACATGAGTCGTCTTATTTACATCTCTTTCTAAAATGACAATTACCATTTCTGTTGATGTGATGGGTGGTGATTTTGGTGTTTCCGTCACGGTCCCTGCTTGCTTAGACTTGCTCCACAAATATGATGATGCACGTGTAATGCTTGTGGGTGATGTGACTGGTATTCAAAAAGCACTCAAAAAAATATCCTCTGAATATAAAGACAGAATTCAAGTCATTTCGGCAACGGAAGTCGTTGATAGTGATGACTCTATCGAAATTGCTTTGCGCAAGAAAAAAGACTCGTCAATGCGTATTGCGATTGAGCAGGTAAAAGACCAAAATGCGGACGCGGTTGTTTCAGCTGGAAATACCGGTGCTTTGATGGCAATCTCCAGATATTTACTCAAAACTTTAAGCGGTATTGATCGACCTGCGATTGCAACCCGGATGCCCAATCAAAAGGGCACGGGAACAACGGTTTTGGACTTAGGTGCAAACTCGGATTGTGAAGCTGTACATTTATTGCAGTTTGCCCAAATGGCGAATGTTATGGTGAGAGTTATTGATAACAAACCCAGTCCGACGATTGGTTTATTGAACATCGGTGAAGAGGTCATTAAGGGTAACGAAGTTGTCAAACAAGCAGGTGAGTTATTACGTCAAAGTAATTTGAACTTTTATGGCAATGTTGAAGGCAATGATATCTTTAAGGGCACCACTGATGTAGTTGTTTGTGATGGCTTTGTAGGTAACGTGGCATTAAAAACCAGTGAAGGTTTAGCGAGTATGATTTCGCAAATGATCAAAGAAGAGTTTGGACGTTCAATACTTACACGTTTTTTAGCATTTTTAGCCTTGCCTATCTTATTGCGTTTCCGAAAACGTGTCGATCATCGTGCCTACAATGGTGCTATGTTATTGGGTCTTAAAGGTTTAGTGATCAAAAGTCATGGCTCTGCCGATAAGTATGCTTTTTATGTCGCCTTAAAGAGGGCTTATGAAGCTGCCAAAAATAAGATGGTAGAGAATATTGAAAAAGAATTTGAGCACAGTGAGCCGGTGGGGTTAACCGTATCTTCTGCTGCGACCGTTTCGCCGACTGCGGAAAATGCTGAGATAAAATCTTAAGTTATGACGCTATTTTCAAAGATCCTTGGTACCGGTAGTTATTTGCCTGCAGAGCAAATTAGTAATGATGCTTTGGCACAACGACTTGCCAAAGAAGGTATTGAAACGAGTGATGAATGGATTTTCACCCGAAGCGGTATTCAATCGCGCCATTTTGCGGCTGAGAATCAAATGACGAGTGATTTAGCCGTTTTAGCATCACAAAATGCTTTGCTTGCTGCGGGTATTGATGCACATGACATTGACTTAATTATTATGGCTACGTCGACTCCAGATAATTTAGGTGGTTTTCCGAGTAGTGCTTGTGTTGTGCAAGATAAATTAGGAATTAAAAATCATTGTGCAGCGTTTGATGTTCAGGCTGTCTGTTCAGGATTTATCTATGGATTACACATTGCCGACGCTTTGATTCGGGCGGGATTAAACAAAAAAGTACTCGTAATTGGTGCGGAGATATTTTCGCGGATATTAAATTTTCAAGATCGTACAACCTGTGTTTTATTTGGTGATGGTGCTGGAGCTGTTGTCCTCGGTGCAAGTGATACGCCAGGGATATTAAGTTCCGCTATTCATGCTGATGGCTCGTATCGCGATATTTTGTGTGTGCCAGGAACGACGCGGGCTGGGGCTTTAGAGGGCTCAGCATTTTTACACATGGATGGACAAGCTGTTTTTAAATTGGCGATTAAAGTCCTCGAGCAAGTCGCAATAGAAGTTTTAGAAAAAGCTAACTTATCAATTACGCAGATCGATTGGTTAATCCCCCATCAAGCTAATATTCGGATTATGGAGGGAACTGCAAAAAAACTGGGCATCTCTGTAGATCAAGTGATTGTTACCTTGGCTGATCAGGGTAATACTTCTGCAGCGTCTATTCCCTTAGCCCTAGATGCAGGGATCCGAAGTGGCAAAATTCAGCGGGGACAGTATTTACTCTTAGAGGGTGTAGGTGGCGGATTTACTTGGGGAGCTGCGTGTATTCAGTATTAAAATACAGCATATCTTAAAAAATAATTATGAATAATAAAATCGCATTTGTGTTTCCGGGACAAGGTTCTCAATCTGTTGGCATGTTAGATGCATTTGGCGCAGACCCAATAGTTGCCAGCACATTAAATGAAGCGAGTGAGGCTATCGGATTTGATCTGGCTCAAATGATCCATATAGGCCCAGCCCAAACCCTTGCGTTAACAGAAAACACTCAACCTGTCATGTTAGCGAGTGCGATAGCGATTTATCGTGCTTGGTTGGCAGCAGCAGGCACTGTGCCCAGTATGATGGCGGGTCACAGCCTCGGAGAGTACACCGCGTACGTTGCATCTGGTGCAATTGGATTTCATGATGCGGTGCCACTTGTGAGATTTCGTGCGCAAGCAATGCAAGCAGCTGTTCCGGTTGGAGCAGGTAGTATGGCGGCGATTGTGGGTATGGACGATGCTGCGGTGATTGAACTATGCCGAGCAAGTCAGGCAACCACTGGAAAAATTGTTGAGGCGGTGAACTTTAATGCACCGAGTCAGGTAGTGATTGCAGGTAATAAAGAGGCTGTGGATGATGCCAGCGCTAAGGCTAAGCCTGCTGGAGCGAAGTTGGTTGCACCCCTTGCGGTTTCTGCGCCATTTCATTCGAGCCTGTTGCAGCCTGCTGCGGCGCAACTGCGCGAATATTTAAATAAAATCACGATTACACCCCCCGGGATTGCGGTGGTGAATAATGTGGATGTGACTGTGATTGACGACCCTATTGGGATTAAAGATACTTTAATTAGACAAGCTTATTCGCCTGTTCGTTGGGTACAAATCATTCAATATATGTCCCGTGCGGGGATTACTCACGTAGTGGAATGCGGTCCTGGTAAGGTATTAGCTGGCATGGTCAAGCGGATTAATCCCGAATTAAAAGTGTTTAATATTTTTGACCCAAGTAGTATTCAAAGCGTTTTAGAAGAGTTAAAAACATCATGAATGTACAGTTACAAGGTAAGGTAGCTTTAGTTACAGGAGCTTCACGCGGAATAGGTCGAGCGATTGCTTTGCATTTGGCGCAGGCCGGAGCATTAGTCATAGGCACTTCAACCACTGAGGGTGGTGCGGCTGCGGTAACACAAGCTTTAGTGCAAAGTGCCCATATTGCCCAGTCTGGTCGAGGGATGGTTCTTAATGTGACTGATGTTGGAGCCTGTGATCAAATCATTGACTACATTGTCAAAGAATTCGGAAGTTTAGACATATTAGTTAACAATGCGGGTATTACGCAAGATCAATTAGCCATGCGCATGAAAGATGATGACTGGGATCAAGTGATTCAGACAAACTTATCGGCAGTCTTTCGGTTAAGTCGTGCAGTTTTAAGACCGATGATGCGGGCTAAAGGCGGTCGTATTATTCATGTGACTTCTATCGTTGGACATATGGGCAATCCTGGACAAGCTAACTATGCAGCGGCCAAAGCGGGTGTGGCGGGGATGAGTCGTTCTCTTGCGCGTGAAATTGGTAGTCGCAACATTACAGTCAATTGTGTGGCACCTGGATTTATTGACACTGATATGACACGTGCATTGTCAGAAGAGCAGCAAAATGCTTTGAAGGGGAATATTCCTCTTGGCAGGTTGGGCACGGCAGATGATGTCGCAAATGCTGTGGTATTTTTGGCATCAGAACAAGCTGGATATGTTACTGGAACGACTTTACATGTCAATGGTGGTTTATATCTGGCATAAAGCTTCACGAAACTGATAAAATACTTTTTAATTTAACAACATCCCTGGAGGGAACGCATGGACAATATTGAACAACGAGTAAAGAAAATCGTCGCCGAGCAATTAGGCGTAGCAGAAGCTGAGGTCAAGAGCGAGTCTTCATTCGTCAATGACTTAGGCGCCGATTCACTTGATACCGTTGAGCTTGTAATGGCTTTAGAAGATGAATTTGGTATTGAGATTCCTGACGAAGAGGCAGAGAAGATCACTACTGTTCAGTTAGCAATTGATTTTGCTACTTCGAAAGCAAAAGGCTAATTCTAGTGTCTTTTGCAAGAGGCCCACGCCGGGTAGTTGTGACCGGCTTAGGTTTAGTAAGTCCAGTTGGCAATACAGTGCAATTAGCGTGGGATAACCTCCTCGCTGGTAAATCAGGTATTGGGACGATTACTAAATTTGATCATTCTGGCTTGTCAGTGCATTTTGCTGGCGAGGTTAAGGATTTTCAAATTGAAGATTATATTTCTGCAAAAGAGGCTCGCCATATGGATACTTTTATCCATTATGGGATTGCGGCAGGTACTCAAGCTTTTGTAGACAGTGGCATAGTCATTACTGAAGAAAATGCAGAGCGCTGTGGTGTTCTCGTAGGTTCGGGTATTGGTGGTTTGCCTATGATTGAAGAAACCCATACTGAGTATGTCGAGCGGGGTGCTAGAAGGATTTCACCATTCTTTGTGCCAGGCTCAATTATCAATATGATTTCTGGACATTTAAGCATCAACTTAAATCTCAAAGGTCCTAATTTAGGTGCTGTTACTGCATGTACTACGGGTCTGCACAGTTTAGGACTTGCTGCTCGTTTGATTCAATATGGTGATGCAGATGTCATGATTGCTGGTGGTGCTGAATCAACGGTTTCTCCATTGGGAGTTGGTGGTTTTGCCGCAGCAAGAGCTCTATCCGTCAGAAACGACGATCCACTGACAGCGTCACGCCCTTGGGACAAAGACCGTGATGGTTTTGTTCTTGGCGAAGGTGGTGGTGTAATGGTTCTTGAGGAGTACGAACACGCCAAAGCACGCGGTGCAAAAATTTATGCTGAACTAGCTGGTTTTGGGATGAGTGGTGATGCCTATCATATGACTGCGCCGAATATGGATGGTCCAAGACGTTGTATGCTCAATGCAATTAAGGATGCAGGTCTTAATCCTGATCAAGTACAGTACATCAATGCGCATGGGACTTCAACTCCCTTGGGTGATAAAAACGAAACAGAGGCGATTAAAGCGGCTCTCGGTGATCATGCCAAAAAGATTGTGGTCAATTCCACGAAATCGATGACTGGTCATCTTTTAGGTGGTGCAGGTGGACTAGAGGCAGTTTTTACTGTTCTGGCACTCCATCATCAAAAATCTCCGCCGACAATCAATATCTTTAATCAAGATCCAGAGTGTGATTTAGATTATTGTGCAAATACAGCTAGAGATCTCAAAATTGATGTTGCCGTCAAAAATAACTTTGGCTTTGGGGGTACTAACGGTACCTTAGTTTTCAAAAGACTATAAAATATACATTCTTTCACCAACGATATTTCTTTTTTTCTATGATGGCTATGCATAGCGGTTTTAACTTATTCAGAAAAAAAACTGGACTTTACCTAGTGTGTTTAATTTTAGGTTGGACAAGTATTAGCCTTGTTCATAGTCAAAGTTCAGTGTCAAGTACATCTGAGTCTCCTGCCGCCCCATCATCAAGAAGAGTCATCGGTGATTTTGCTGATTTAGTAGAAAAAGCCAGCCCTGCTGTAGTGAATATTCGTACAACGGAGCGTGTAACCGTTTACCAAGTCCCGTCTAATATCACGCCGCAAGATCAAGCGGAGTTTTTGCGCCGTTTTTTTGGGATACCTATTCCAGGTCTGCCGCAACAAACCCCACCTAAAACGCCTGGCCAATCAGGACCGAGATCTCAAGAGCAAGAGCGGGGAACAGGCTCTGGTTTTGTGGTTGATACGAACGGATTTATATTGACCAATGCCCATGTCGTGGAGGGCGCAACCAACATTTATGTCACATTGACGGATAAGCGCGAATTTAAGGCGAAGTTGATTGGGTCTGATCCAAAATCAGATATTGCATTAGTCAAAATTGATGCGACTAACTTAACTAAGCTACCGATTGGTGAATCATCAAGGGTGCGCGTTGGCGAATGGGTGCTGGCGATTGGATCACCCTTTGGGTTTGATAATACCGTGAGTGCGGGGATTGTTTCGGCTAAAGGGCGCGAAGTCAACGACAGTATTACCCCTTTCATACAAACTGACGTGGCGATTAATCCAGGTAACTCTGGTGGACCTTTGATCAATACACGTGGCGAAGTCATTGGTATTAATTCGCAGATTTATAGTCGGTCAGGTGGTTTTATGGGGATTTCATTTGCAATACCGATTGATGAAGCAATTCGGATATCAGATATTTTACGAACCAATGGCCGGGTGGTAAGGGGACGGATTGGGGTTACGATTACGGACCTCAACAAAGAGCTCGCAGAAAGTATTGGGTTTAGTGGTCGCCCAAGAGGCGTTTTAGTACGTGGGCTTGACCCTAATGCCCCTGCTGCTCAATCAGGCATTGAGGTCGGAGACGTCATTCTCAAAATCAATGAAAAAGATATTGAAAAAGGTGCGGACCTTACCCGTACCATCAGTGAGGTAAGGCCGGGGACACGAGTACGTCTTGTCATTTGGCACAAAGGGGTCACGCGGGAGATTAACGTCCCTGTTGTTGAGATAGAAACGCCTCGCAAATCTTAAACCGTTACAATAGAGGAAGACGTCTTATTGCAGCACGACATGGTGTTGTGTTTCGGCAAGGCGCCTTTAGGAATTCATGAAAAATATTCGAAACTTCTCCATCATTGCCCATATTGATCATGGTAAATCGACTCTAGCAGATCGCATTATTCAACTGTGCGGCGGACTGTCCGACCGTGAAATGGAAGCCCAAGTCCTTGATTCTATGGACATTGAAAAAGAGCGTGGTATTACCATCAAGGCTCAAACGGCAGCGTTAAGCTACTTGGCACGCGATGGCCAAATCTACAACTTGAATCTCATAGATACCCCAGGGCACGTCGATTTTTCGTATGAAGTGAGTCGTTCACTCTCCGCGTGTGAAGGGGCTTTACTGGTGGTTGATGCCTCCCAAGGTGTTGAGGCGCAGACGGTAGCTAATTGTTATACCGCTATTGAACTTGGAGTTGAGGTGGTACCGGTTCTCAATAAAATTGACTTACCTTCGGCGGATCCGGATAAAGCTAAACAAGAAATTGAAGATATTATTGGGATTGATGCCACGGACGCTGTGACTTGTTCAGCCAAGACTGGACTTGGGGTACAAGACGTTATTGAGCGCATGATCAGCCATGTCCCCTCACCAGAAGGTGATCCAGATGCACCATTACAAGCACTTCTCGTTGATTCATGGTTCGATAACTATGTCGGTGTGGTGATGTTGGTTCGGATTAAGAATGGCACACTGCGGCCCAAAGATAAGATTTCGCTCATGGCCAATGGGTCAACACACTTAGTGGACCATGTAGGCGTTTTCACCCCAAAATCGATTGACCGAGCAGAATTATCAGCGGGTCAAGTGGGATTTATTATTGCGGGCATTAAAGAGTTAAAAGCCGCCAAAGTGGGTGACACGATCACCCATGCGCCAGGCCAGACTGGTAAAGTACCCGCGCAAGTTCCTTTGCCGGGCTTTAAAGAGGTCATGCCACAGGTCTTTGCTGGCTTATATCCGGTTGAGGCGAACCAATATGAGGCCTTGCGTGAGTCTTTAGAAAAGTTAAAACTTAATGATGCTTCTTTGATGTATGAACCTGAGGTTTCGCAAGCTTTGGGTTTTGGATTTCGTTGCGGGTTCTTAGGTTTATTGCATATGGAAATTGTGCAAGAGCGCTTAGAGCGTGAGTTTGATATGGATTTAATTACGACAGCCCCGACCGTAGTCTATGAAGTCGAGCTTTCTGACGGATCTCGAGTGGTGGTGGATAATCCTTCGAAGATGCCGGATCCGAGCAAAATACAGACCATCCTTGAGCCGATTGTGACGGTCAATTTATATATGCCGCAGGAATACGTTGGAGCTGTGATTACCTTGTGTACGGGCAAGCGCGGTATCCAGTTAAATATGCAGTATTTAGGGCGGCAAGTTCAGTTGACCTACGAGCTCCCTATGGCTGAAATCGTGATGGACTTTTTTGATCGTTTAAAGTCGATTTCAAGAGGGTATGCCTCGATGGATTATGAGTTTAAAGAAAACCGTCCATCGGATGTGGTCAAGGTCGATATATTGATCAATGGTGACAAGGTTGATGCTTTATCGGTAATTGTGCACCGAGCCAATAGCCAATATCGTGGTCGTGAGGTAGTCGCTAAGATGCGCGAGATTATTCCGCGGCAAATGTTTGATGTAGCCATTCAGGCGGCAATTGGGAGCAACATCATTGCGCGTGAGAACGTCAAAGCTTTACGTAAAAATGTCTTAGCAAAATGTTACGGCGGAGATATCTCACGTAAACGGAAGTTATTAGAAAAACAAAAAGCGGGTAAAAAGAGAATGAAGCAGGTAGGTAATGTCGAAATTCCTCAAGAGGCTTTTTTAGCAATATTACAAGTGGAGGATAAATGAGTTACTGGGCAATTATTGGTCAGCAATTTGCAAAAATACTTTTAGGGTTATTTATTGTTTGCGGGATTTTTTGGGTCTTAGACAAATTGTATTTTGCCAAACAGCGTGAGGCATCTGGTATTCAGAAGAAATCGATTTGGCTTGAGTTTACGGCGGATTTATTTCCGATCATTGCTTTTATTTTTATACTGCGATCCTTTTTCTTTGAGCCGTTTAAGATTCCATCGGGATCGATGGTGCCAACTCTACAAGTCGGTGATTTTATTTTGGTGAATAAATTTACCTATGGTGTGCGTTTTCCGGTGTGGAATAAAAAAATACTAGAAGTGGGCTCACCAGTTCGGGGTGATGTAGTAGTTTTTCGTTATCCTGTGGACGAGTCTGTCGATTACATTAAACGTGTGATTGGTGTTCCGGGTGATGTTGTGGAGTATAAGAATAAGCAGTTGACAGTTAATGGTCAGCCCTTTACTTACGACAATATGATGTTTATTCAACCTGTAGGATATGATGAGCGCAGTGAATTCATCCAAAATCTGACGCCGCAAAATTTAAGGCCTATACAGTTTGTAGAAAACATTCCACAGACCCTCGGGGGTGTGAAGCATATGATTGAGACTGATCCACAGCGCCCCAGTGGTTTTCCAAGTCAATTTGTGCCCAATCCAACTTTCCCAAACATGACAAATTGTCAGTACAACTTTGAAGGTTTTAAATGTCAGGTGCCTGCAGGTAGTTATTTTACGATGGGTGATAACCGAGATAATAGTTTAGATTCAAGGTATTGGGGTTTTGTTCCAGAGGCGAACTTAGTGGGTAAGGCGGTATTTATTTGGCTCAATCTGGGTGATTTGAAGCGCATTGGAAGCTTTCAATAGATGAATGCACGAATCACCATCGATACCATGGCCTTACAAGAAAGGTTAGGGTATCGATTTCAGAAAAATGATTTACTCATGCAAGCTTTAACGCATCGCAGTCATGGTAAAAAAAATAATGAGCGATTAGAGTTCTTAGGTGATTCGGTACTCAACTGCATCGTTGCAGAAATCTTATTTGAAAAATTTAACACGCTCGATGAAGGAGACTTATCCCGCGTGAGAGCTAATTTAGTCAAACAGCAAGCCTTGTACGAAATTGCGCAAAGTTTATCGTTGTCGGATTATTTGCGACTAGGTGAGGGAGAGCTCAAAAGTGGTGGATTTAAACGCCCATCCATCTTAGCGGATACCTTGGAAGCAATCATTGCGGCGATCTTTATCGAAGCTGGATTTGAAAAAGTCAGAGATGTACTCCGTCGCTTATATGCACAGATATTAGAAAATGTTGATCCCAAGACTTTAGGAAAAGATGATAAAACCTTATTGCAAGAATATTTACAAGGTCATCAATTACCTTTGCCAGTCTATACCGTGACGGCAACGACGGGTGTGGCGCATAATCAACAATTTGAAGTTGAGTGTGTAGTGGAGAATTTAAATATTCATGTCTTTGGGGCTGGAGCTAGTCGTAGGAGTGCGGAGCAGTCGGCGGCAAAACTTGCCTTAATTGCTGCTCAAAAAGCATTACCGCAAACGACTCAGGTGAGTAAGAAAATCTCTGCACGTAAGAAAAAGAGTTTGCTTGAGCCAAGCTCTGGTGATGAACAGCTTAATCTCACCCTGCGAGCATCTTCATGACGATGCGCTGCGGATCGATTGCTCTTGTAGGCAGACCCAATGTCGGTAAATCGACTTTACTGAATGCGCTGGTTGGGCAAAAAATTAGTATCACTTCGCGTAAGGCGCAAACCACAAGGCATCGGATTGCCGGAATTAATACAACGCCGACAGCGCAGTTTATCTTTTTAGATACTCCAGGTTTTCAGACACACTTCATCAGTACGCTCAATAAATCACTGAACAGAACAGTCACGAATACTTTGGGTGATGTCGATGTGATTTGTTTTGTGATCGAGGCGGGGCATTTTTCTAAAGACGATGCGCAGGTTCTCGAGATGTTAAAGGGTGAAGTTCCTGTCATTTTGGTCGCGAATAAACTGGATGTGATGGCAAGTCATTCATCGACGCCAGGGGATCGTGACTATCATTTGTTGGAATTTATCAAAGATATGGAGGATCAATTTGAATTCGCTGAAATTATTCCGATGACTGCAAAGCACCCAGATGATGTGAAGCGTTTAATGCTGACGCTTGAGGGATATTTACCGGAACGTGAGGCAATCTATGATGCGGACACTTTAACGGATCGTAGTGAGCGTTTTTTAGCGGCGGAGATTCTGCGTGAAAAAGTGTTTCGTCATACTGGCGCAGAGTTACCTTACGCGAGCTCGGTGGTCATTGATCAATTTCAGATGGATGGCAAGATGCGACGTATTGCCGCGACTATTTTGGTCGATCGTGATAGTCACAAACCTATGGTCATTGGTGAAAAAGGTGAGCGTTTGAAGCGTATTTCTACTGAAGCCCGGATAGATATGGAAAAACTCTTTGATGGTAAGGTGTTTTTAGAAACTTGGGTCAAGGTTAAACGGGGTTGGGCAGACGACCAGTCTGCACTTCGCGAACAGGGCCTAGAGTAAGGAATGCGGGTTTTAAACGAGCCTGCTTTCGTATTACACTCGATTCCTTACAAAGAAACGAGTTTAATCTTAGATGTATTTACGCGTGACTATGGCCGAGTCGCCTTGATTGCGAAGGGTGCAAAGCGACCCCATTCGAGTTTGCGTCCGGTATTACAACAATTTCAGCCCTTACAAGTGCATTGGACGGGTAAAAACGAACTAAAAACACTCACTAAATCAGAATGGATGGGGGGTGTTGTGCCCCTAGTCGGTGATGCTCTGTTGTGTGGGTTTTACATGAACGAACTCATTGTAAAATTCCTGGCGCGGGAAGATGCGCATGAAGATTTATATGATTGCTATCATGCGACGATCGCGCAGTTATCCCAAGCGAGTGGGTCTTATGAAAAAATCCTGCGGCCATTTGAGATATTTTTACTGCAACAAACAGGTTTTTGTGCACCACTCGATTATTGTCAGGACACAGGCGCACTTCTTGACCCGCAGTTACAGTATGTTTATCAACCGGAGCGAGGTCTACGACCGGCAACGGGACTTGATCCTACGCATTGGCCGGTATTACAAGGCAAGCATTTACTGCAACTTGCGCAGCGAACCTTAGAGGATCCAGAGACGATTACGCTGAGTAAAGCACTCATGCGATTTTTGTTAAGCTTACACTTACAAGATCAGGTATTAACCACGCGGCAAATATTAATTGACTTAAAAAAACTATGACAGCCCACTCATCCATCGAACTCGGCATCAATATCGACCATGTCGCGACCCTTCGTAATGCTCGGGGAACGCACTATCCTGATCCGATTAGAGCGGCACTTGAAGCTGAACAGGCAGGTGCTGATTTAATCACACTCCATTTGCGGGAAGATCGACGTCACATTAAAGATGCCGACCTATTTGCTTTGCGTCCATTAATTACTACACGCATGAATCTTGAATGTGCACTTACCCCAGAGATGCTAGAGATCGCTTGTCGTGTGGCGCCACACGATGTCTGTTTGGTGCCTGAAAAGCGTCAAGAGGTGACCACAGAAGGAGGCTTGGATGTCTTGGGGCAGATGAAGGTGATTGAGAGTGCGGTTAAGCTTTTGCATGGGCAGGGCATACGTGTCTCATTATTTATCGATCCAGACCCAAAAGTTCTAGAGGCCACATGCAGTCTTGGAGTCAAGGTTGTTGAGTTGCATACGGGACGATATGCGGATGCTGCCCCGCATGAATTATCTAATGAACTCGAGCGTATTGCACAAGCTGCTCAATATGGGCATGGGTTAGGATTACGCGTTAATGCGGGTCATGGATTACATGAAGCGAATGTATTGCCGATTGCACAGATTCAAACGATTGCTGAACTTAATATCGGCCATGCGATTGTTGCACAAGCGATATTTAAGGGCTGGAAAATTGCCATTGCGGATATGAAAGCCTTGATTCAAACCACGCGCAATCGGGGGAAATCGTGGTCATAGGGATTGGCAATGACTTATTGCAGATTGCGCGTATGGAAAAAACCTATGAACGCACACAAGGACGCATCGCACAGCGTATCTTAGGTCCAGTGGAGTATCAGGTGTTCCTGGCCAGAAAAGAGCGTAATACTCAGCGTGGGATGGCATATTTATGCACACGATTTGCGGCTAAAGAGGCGTTTTCAAAAGGAATTGGTTTGGGCATGCGTTTTCCGATGACCTGGCAATCTGTACAAACACTCAATGCCCCGAGTGGCAAGCCCTATTTAAAATATAGTGGCGCACTCGCCCAGTGGATGCAAGAGCGCGAATGGTCGGCACAAGTCACAATTACGGATGAAATTGAGCTCGTGAGTGCTGTAGTAATTGTGACAAAGAATCCCTAAAATTTCATAGAACATCATGAATGCCTTGATAGTATGTCTTAATAAATTATTGACCTAGAAGAAAAATTGACCTATGAAAAAAAAGAATTATTCACCAGGCCCCGTGGTCCTTGATGTTGAGGGTTTAGTTTTAAATGAGCAAGATAAAGCCCGTATTCGGCATCCGTTGACGGGTGGAGTTATTTTATTTGGGCGTAATTTTCAGACACGCGCCCAGTTAACAGAATTAACGCAATCGATTAAAGCGATTCGTGAAGACGTATTAATTGCCATTGATCATGAAGGTGGACGGGTCCAGCGTTGCAAGACAGATGGATTTACACATTTACCTGCGATGCAACGGCTCGGTAATTTATGGAGTGGTAAGCAACTACCCAAGGATTTATATACCCCAGCAGAAACGGCCTTACTCGCTATGAAAGCTGCGACTGCAGTGGGTTACGTTCTCGCCTCTGAGTTACTCGCATGCGGTGTAGATTTTAGTTTTACTCCGGTTCTAGACTTAGGTTATGGCAATAGTGAGGTAATCGGTGATCGTGCTTTTCATGTAGAACCGAGTGTTGTCTCAATCTTAGCGAGAAGTTTAAATCACGGTTTACTACTGGCGGGTATGAAAAACTGTGGAAAGCATTTTCCGGGACATGGATTTGCGCAGGCAGACTCGCATATTGAAATCCCGGTAGATGATCGCTCTTTGGAGACGATTCTGAAAAACGATGCGCGGCCATATTTAGATTTAGGGATTACTTTAGATGCGGTCATGCCTGCACATGTGATTTATCCTCGCGTAGATGAGTTACCGGCTGGGTTTTCAAAGAAATGGTTGCAGGATATATTGCGACGCCAAATGGAATTTACGGGCGTTATCTTTAGTGATGACCTATCCATGGAAGGAGCATCAGTCATGGGTAATGTAGTGCAGGGTGCGCAAGCCGCGCTCGAAGCGGGGTGTGACGCTGTTTTGATTTGTAATCGCCCTGAATTAGCCGATCAACTGCTAGCGCACTTAAAGATTAATGAAAAACTCTATGCCGTGTCCAAGAAACGATTAATCCGTTTATTTCCATCAAATCCTAGTTATGACTGGAAAACATTGCAACTCGAGATACAGTACTCTGAAGCGAAGATGTTATTACAAAATCATGGATTGATTGCGGTCTAAATCTTTAGCTAAAAAATAAAGACCCATTCAGTTATATGAATGGGTCTTTTTGATGCGTGTCAATCTAGCACTCCAGCAATCGATAAAACTTCTCGATTAATTAGCGCGGCTACGGTACTCACCAGTACGGGTATCGATTTCGATGAGATCGTCCGTTGCGCAAAACAGAGGTACTTGTAATTCGTAGCCAGTCTCAATCTTGGCCTGCTTCATCACCTTACCAGATGAAGTATCGCCCTTGACAGCGGGTTCTGTATAAATAATCTTCCGCACAATCATGGTGGGCAGTTCGACAGAAAGTGCTTTACCTTCATAGAAAACAACTTCAACGGTCATACCATCTTGAAGATAGTTCAGTGCGTCGCCCATGTTTTCAGCTTCAACTTCGAACTGGTTATATTCAGTATCCATAAACACATACATCGGATCTGCAAAATACGTGTAGTTACATTCTTTCTTTTCGAGAACGACTACGTCAAATTTATCATCAGCTTTATAAATGCCTTCATTGGGGGCATCGGTCATCAAGTTCTTGAACTTCATTTTTACAACTGCAGAATTACGGCCTGAGCGATTGTATTCTGTGCGTTGCACAACCATTGGTTCGTTGTTAATCATGACAACGTTTCCTACACGAACATCTTGAGCGATTTTCATCGTCTATTTCCCTTGAATATCAAACCTCATATTTTAACCTTGTTTTAATTTCTCGAGAATGAACCGACGTAAACGAATCGCCAAATCACCGTTAATTTGAGATTGGATGAGGTCTTGACGCCACATCATGGTATGTTGGCTCATGACCTCCAAGCTTTTAGACCATGTGCAAAAGTCTTCCCAATGCATCGCTTCTAGAATGGTTTTTTGTGTATTAGGGCTGGCATTTTTTAAGAAAAGATCTAAAAAAGCGCCGAGTTTCTTGAGATGGATATCTTGGTCTTGGGGGTAAATATCCCAAACAAAAGCCTGACCTGCCCACTGGGCACGAACAAAAGAGTCCTCGCCACGGACAAAATTGAGATCGCAATGCAGTAAAAGCCAATCAAAATCATCCTGTGGAATAAATGGCATGGGAATACATTGCAGACTGTTGCGCCAAATCGCTTGCTTGAAAGGTTCACCCAGCCATTCTTGCACTGTTTGCATAGAGGGCGTATCGCAAATTAAAAGATCTAGGGGTAAGTTGCTCGCATGCATTTGATCCAGAAGGCGCTTGAGTTTATCGCCGCCATACGTAAAAATACAGACTTTTTTGGCTGCAGAGCTTGGACGAGTATGGCACCAAGTCTGCTCTAGGGACTTCGGGATCTGGCTGAGAGAGGAGTCCATCGTGGGGAGTTGACCTTGGAGGATGCCGCCCGAATTGGGAGTAAATCCTGGATAATAAAAATAGCGCAAAACCCCATCAGGATGAGAAGGTGCAGAAGCAAGACCATGAGCCGTTGCGGTCCATGGCTCGGCACTTAAGTATTCTACATTAATAATCAAGGGGCGATGCAATGCTCGCAATTGTTCCGAGTAGTTGCTCGGCGGTTGGCAAGAAAAAGTTTCAAGTACGACATTTGGGAGAGTGCTCGCGGTCAATGACTGAGCTGCTGATTCCCAAGGTAAAATTTCAACATGATTGGCAAGGAGTTCCGCAAGCAACTCCTTGCCAGCAATTTTTTCAATCAAACGTGGCTGATCACAAAAGAGTCTGATATGGTCTTTGGCAGAAGACGTAAAATGTTCACTGGAAGAAAAATGAGTAAGACTTAGGCGTCTAGTGAGACGCAAGCAGACACCGGCATCGCCAAGATGATCAACAATACGACAGAAAATATCGAAACGCATGAATTCTATAAGCTTTGAAAGATTGCAGGAAAAAGTCAAAGAATTGACAGAGCTCCCTGGAGTATATCGATTTTTCGATGAGCAGAAAAACATCCTCTATGTAGGTAAGGCTAAAAGTTTAAAAAAACGGGTATCGAGTTATTTTCAAAGAACACAGCAATCGCCGCGGATTGCTCGCATGGTCAGCAAAATTGTAGACTTTGAAACCACCATTACCCGTACGGAAACCGAAGCATTAATTTTAGAAAACAATCTGATTAAGGCTTTAGCACCGCCATTTAATATCTTGTTTCGGGATGATAAATCGTATCCTTATTTAATGATTACGGGACATACTTTCCCAAGGATTACATCCTACCGCGGGAAAACGGACAAAAAACACACCTATTTTGGGCCGTTTCCAAACTCTTGGGCGGTACGCAACAGTGTGCAGATCTTACAAAAAGTATTTTTGCTCCGGACCTGTGAAGATACGATATTTAAGAATCGTAGTAGACCATGTTTATTACATCAAATTCATCGTTGTAGTGCGCCTTGTGTAGGACTCATTCCAACCTCTGAATATAGTGCAGATGTTGCCAAAGCAATCTCTTTTTTAGAGGGTAATCATACGGATGTCATGCATGACTTAGAGATACGAATGCAAGAGCATAGCCAAGCCCTTGAGTTTGAGCAAGCAGCGGCGGTACGAGACCGAATTGCAGATTTATCCCATGTCTTGCAGCAGCAATCGATGGATGTGGTGGCGGATGGTCAAACTAATATTGACATTATTGCTGTCGTCGAAAAAATGGGGCAAGTGTGCGTCAACTTGGCGATGGTCAGAGGAGGGCGACATCTAGGAGATCATGCCTATTTCCCGAGTGTGGTGAAGGTCCCTGGAGATCTTCAAGCCGAATTAAAAGATTATTTACTCTCCTTTATGGCGCAGCGATACATCGATGATGGTGAACCAGAAACGCATTTAGTGAATAGTATTTTGCCTAGTGTTTACGTGCTTAATTTGGATTTGGGTGAGGAGGGGGAGTTGCTTGCGCAGTCGATTGCGCAGCTCATTCACAAAAAAGTGCAATTGATCACACAACCGCAAGAGCAAAGAAGGCATTGGTTAAAGTTGGCACAAGACAATGCGCAGTTATCACTACTGAAACGCATTAGCGAAAACAGTGGGCAGAGTTTACGTGCGCGCGAGTTGATAGAAACACTGCATCTAGAAATCGAGGACCCAGAGCAACTCAGAATTGAGTGCTTTGATATCAGTCACACGTCTGGTGAAGCTACACAAGCTTCCTGTGTGGTGTATCAAAAATATGCGATGCAAAATAAAGAATATCGTCGATTTAATATAGAAGGTATCACGCCGGGTGACGACTATGCCGCAATGAAACAAGTTATCGGTAGAAGATATGCCGCGTTTAATGAACTCGCTGCAGATAAGGTGCCGCATATTATTTTGGTTGATGGTGGTAAGGGTCAGGTTGAGGTGGCAAGACAGGTTCTCGGTGAGTTAGGAGTTGATACTCGGCTCATTGTGGGAGTCGCTAAAGGGGATGGTCGGAAGGTTGGTCTTGAGACTTTAATATTTGCAGATGAGCGTGTGCCCCTCGAGTTGGGAATTGATAATATTGCCCTAATGCTCATTGCGCAAATTCGGGATGAGGCCCATCGATTTGCGATTACGGGAATGCGCGCTAAGCGACAGAAAACGCGCAATGTATCACGATTAGAGGAGATAGAAGGGATTGGGGCGAAGCGTCGTCAAAAATTACTGGCTAGGTTTGGTGGTATTAAAGGGGTTGCAGGTGCCACGATAGAAGAGCTTTCCCAAGTAGAGGGTATATCGACCAGTCTTGCGCAACAAATTTATAAACAATTACACTAATGGTATTCTCTTGTATTATTCAATCCACATAAATTTGCATGCCATTTAATTTCCCTATTTTTCTGACCTGGTTACGCATAGCGGTGATCCCATTGCTTGTTGGGATCTATTACATACCGGATGCAGTCATTGGACTTGCGGATAAAAATCTGATTGCAACGATCTTATTTGTTTCTGCGGCATTCACAGATTGGCTTGATGGATATCTTGCCAGAAAATGGGGACAGTCCTCTAATTTTGGGGCCTTTTTAGACCCGGTCGCTGATAAATTGATCGTTGCAGCGGCTTTACTCGTGCTCCTTAATTTCGATCGCGTACAGATTTGGGTGGCGATTATTATTATTGGGCGGGAGATTACGATTTCTGCATTGCGAGAATGGATGGCATCAATGGGAGCCTCTGCCAGTGTGGCGGTTCATTTTTTAGGAAAAATTAAAACAACGATGCAGCTCATTGCTATCAGCTTCTTGCTCTATGATGCACCTTTTTTGGGGATCAATTGTGGACAGGTTGGCAAGTGGTTGATTATGATTGCAGCCTTACTCACCTTATGGTCAATGTTTTATTATTTACAAAAAGCCAAACAGGTAATTATTGAAAAAGGCTAATTACTAGATTTTTGAAATAAAGTTTGGTAGAATATGAGACTTATTTGATTTTAGGATTAAATAAGAAATGCAGTAAATATGCGGGAGTAGCTCAGTTGGTAGAGCGCAACCTTGCCAAGGTTGAGGTCGCGAGTTCGAGCCTCGTCTCCCGCTCCAGAATATGTGGGGAAGCCAAAAGCTTCCCTTTTTATTCCGCACAAATGGCGCGATGGCCGAGTGGTTAGGCAGAAGCCTGCAAAGCTTTGAACGGGGGTTCGATTCCCTCTCGCGCCTCCAAGATGACACCAACCAACACCCGTAATACTAAAATTGAAATTAAAACAAGGCTTAAAGCCTATTTTTACTATCTATCGGGGATTGTAGAAATTTTGAGTATGATTACAAAAATGTGAGTATAAGTGTGAATAGAACTCGGTTCTCTCCAAAACATACTCACAAAAAGAGGTCATTATGAAGTTATTGGTATCTTGGTGAAGTCAGGATGTTCTCTTTAGGAAGTAATCCAAATTTCAACATACCCTCAGTCAAGTTTTCTCTGCGGAATCCCGTTATTAAGAATTGGTCCGTAGCATTCTGGAATATTTGGATCGTAACAATTTGGGCTAGGAATTGGTGTTTTTGCTCTTTCGCCAATCGTGTTATAAAAATCAAATTCTATAACATGCCTAGAATGCGCATTTACATCGACGGTTTGGATTTTTGTAATCCCATATATTTGAATATTCTCATAAGCGGAATAAGTATTAGTGTGGTAATTAATGCTCACGGGGCCTTTACCTTTCCAATCATACCCATAATTTTTCATGTAAAAAATGTATTTATCTGGATCTAGGTACATGATGACATCAAAATTACTATTTCCTTCAGCTATTTTTATACATGTTTCCTCTTGAGTACCAATTGATTTTGCACAGACATCCATTTTTGGCATCCCCCCGTGACCTGGATAAGCAATAGCTATTTGAACTTTAGGTCTATTATCCCAAGCATATACAGGTGAAATTTCTGTTGAGGCTGAAGGCGTTTGTAATGGAGGCTTTTTTTCACAAGCAACTAATCCAAACAGTACTAATAACAACAAAAAGAAATGCCTGATATTAAATTTCATTGAATTCCAGAACTTACTAGAGTTGAATACATCTTAGTGTAATACACGATTAAGGAGATATTCAAAACATGCCAACGATTAAATCAAAGTGCGCCACTACTTAAATAGCAAGTAGTAGGATAAAAGACAAGAAACCATTAGATTCAAAAGTTATCGTGAAAAGACAAAAAAATAATATAAACTTTACTCTGATAAAAACTGATAACAGTTAAACAGTTCAGGAAATTGATTCGATTTCTAAATGCTAACTAATAGGAGTCTTACATGATAAAAAAAGCCGTATTGTTCATTGGGCTATTAATTACAACTCAAGTTTTCGCACAAGCCTTGCCCATAATTAAACCGAATACCCCATACGGAAATGTTAGGGTGCAATTAATTAAAAGTGGTTGGACCCCAGTAAAACAAAATGAGCCCTGTGGTAGTTGGTGCAATATACAACGTAGTAACGGCTACTATAAAACCGAGAATTGTGCAGATGCTGGATTTGCACCCTGTATTTTTGTGTATAAAAATACCGCAGGAAAACAAATTGAAGTTTTAACTAAAGGTGAAGACTTGAGATTCAATGGTTTTCGTTGACAGTAATTAATTGTCATGATGCAGTGATGATGACACTCAATTGGTCGTGGCACTGAATTAACATGAGTTCAGGTCTTCAATAAAAATATTGAT
>JBBAKF010000032.1:0-24365 GCA_040403635.1 Polynucleobacter sp. | reverse complement strand
ATTAGACTGCAATGAAGACAAGGCAGATTTTTCAGCAGCTTCAAAGGCCTTTATTTGAGTTAGGCCACTATTGAAACCTAGATAAGCCTGGCGCGCTGCCGTGGCACTAGTTTTTTTCACAAGCTCAAGATTCGCTAAAGACTGATCGTACAGGGCTGCATTTTGACGGATCACCGAAGAAATAAGACCCCCAGTAAAGATCGGCATAGACAATTGCAAACCATACTGTGTCGAGAAATACGTATTCGGGGCGGCAGATGTCAGACTTCCTAAAGACGTGTTGTAACCTGTGGAGCCGACAAAATTCACTGTAGGCAGACGTGACCCTCGAGAACTACTGTAATTACTCTTAGCGATTTCGCTATTGAGGCGACTAACTAATACGTTATAGTTCACATCTTCTACTTGCCGCGCCCAATCATCTATCGATTGACCAGTGGATAGATTGAGAGATTGAACAATATCTTGAGTAGCCAACTCCCCTTTAGTTTTTTGCAGATACTTAACTTTCCTGCCTTCGACGACTTGTTCGATTTGGGCTTGCTTGGCTAAAGGTAATATCGCAGGGATGGGCTTACCAACAATCTGCTCTAAAGCGGCTTTTTTGACTTGAAGATCAGACTGTGCAGCAATCTCTTGAGCGATAACGAGATCGAATCGAGATTGTGCTTCATTGGCATCTACAATCGTCGTTGTTCCCACTTCAAAATTACGTTTAGCTTGATCGAGCTGTTGTTTAATTAAGCCTTTTTTACTACTAAAGAGATCGACGTTATCTTGTGAAGTCAGAGCATCAAAATAGGCTTGTGACACACGTAGAATTAAATCTTGTTGGGCTTGGGAAAAGTTATTCTCCGCAACGCCAGTCAGTAAATCCCCTTGCTGGTACTTTTGAAATGCTGCCCAGTTAAAGAGCGGTTGAGTGAGTTGTAGACCCCAACCAGAGGCGGAATAGCCATAGTCTCTCCGGTTAATTGCAGGATCAAATCTTAAATCTGTGTGACCCGTGGAGTAGGTACCTGTAATTTGTGGCAACAAGACTGAAAATGCTTGCCAATACGATTCTTTACCTGCAACGTAAGCATTTTTAGCACTGATAAATGCCGGATCGTTTTGTGCCGCCTCTTGAAACAACTTGATTAAATCCATCGCTAAGGCATTTTTCGGATCCACAAAACGAGGCACTGAACTTTGCGGCGGTGTTTGCAATACGACTGGGACAGAGTTTGTGGAATTAACACTATTGGGATTCACTGCTTTACGCTGTGCAAAGACTTGGTCGCAAGCGGTAAAACCCACGAATAAAGACATAGCGCCAATGAAGAACCTAGAACCTACAGACTGGTTAAGAGTGCAAAGATTTGAGGAACGACGGCTCAAGAAGGGATGTTGTCTTTTGTTATACATTCAAGCTTTTTGGATAAGAATGCGAATTATTAAACACCATTATCCATTTTTTTACGAGAGAAGCAAAAAAATGCCAAATTTTGCGATGACTAAAACTCAAAAGAGCTCAGTTCTGCTTGGTCGATCTGTAGCATAGGCACCAAAGTTTCGAAGAGCACTTGTGATTGAAAATAATCATGACTCATACGTTTGATGAGAATGGCGCTCATTAAAGGTTCTTGACCAACAAAGGCAAATAGCCGACCACCGATGCGTAATTGTGATTTTAGACCTTCAGAAATCTTGACCACCGCACCCGAGACGCAGATGATATCAAAACTAGAGTTAGCTTCAAGCCCCCAGCCTTTGACGGCGTTACCTTGTTCAACACGCACATTGGGGATACGGCATTTATTTAAATTAGAGACAGCAAAATTGACGAGTTGGGGATTGATTTCGATAGATTTGACTGATTTTGAAAAATAACCCAGTAAAGCTGCCATATAACCAGAACCCGTACCGACTTCTAATACCTCCTCCTTACCTGATGGCGACAAGGCTTGCAAGACACGTACTTCGACTTTAGGCTCCATCATCACTTCTGCGGTGCCATTAATCGGTAACTTTAAATCGGAGAAGGCGAGAGGGATTTGCGACTCTAAAGTAAAGATCTCACGTTTGACAATCTCTAAGACATCTAAGTATTTTTTTTCAGAAATCCCCCAAGGCCGAATCTGTTGCTCAATCATTTTGTGGCGAGCACTTGCAATACTCCAAACGGGAGTATCATTTTGATTCATCGGAGAAATTGTTGTCATACCTAGTTCCTTTATCACTGAAATCATAAAATACTGTTAAATCACAACTGAACAGATTATCTTGCCAGCTTATTCTAATACGCCAATATCGCAAAAAGATGTAAAACGGTTCCCATTTATCAAGTGGGGTCTTTTTTTTATTTTTTTGCTTGCTTTAGGAGCAGCGGCTTGGTACTTTGGTAAACCTTATTTTGGATTAACAGCAACTAAATATCAGACCGTCAGTGTGGAAGAGGGTCCTTTGATCGCCACGATTCGGGCGAGTGGCACTTTAAACCCTGTACGCTCAGTCACTATTGGTACAGGAGTATCTGGGATGATCCGAGAGTTGACCGTGGACTTTAATGATCGCGTCAAACAAGGACAAGTGATTGCCAAAATTGATCAGCGGGAGTTTCAGGCAAGATTTGATCAAGCACAAGCCAATTATGATTTAGCGCAGAAAAATCATGACTATAACCAAAAGCTCATGGAGCAGGGATTTATTTCCCAGCAAGCACTCTCTACAACAGATTCCGCGCTGCGGGCTACTTTAGGAGCGCTCAATTTAGCCAAAAAATCACTCGACGATACCTTAATCCGATCACCTGTCGATGGGGTGGTTGTTAAACGTAGTGTTGAGGTGGGTCAAACGGTCGCGGCTAGTTTACAGTCCCCTGAAATATTTGTGATTGCCAGAAATTTAGCAGAAATGCAGGTCGAGACTTCTATTGATGAATCCGATGTTGGCCGCATTGTAGAAGGGCAAAAAGCCACCTTTACAGTGGATGCTTTTCCGGGGCGCATTTTTAAAGGCAAAGTGAAGCAGGTCAGAAAATCCCCAGTGAATATTCAGAACGTGGTGACCTATACCGTGCTGATTAGTGCGGATAATCCTGATTTAAAACTGTTGCCGGGGATGACGGCTAATGCTCGTATCGTCGTGGAAGAACATGAGAAGGTCTTAAAAATACCCAATACTGCACTGCGCTTCAGAATGCCGGTGGATAAAAATGCTAAGCCATCCCCACCGGTGAGTAAAGACGCGCCCAAGCCACCGCGCCCAAGTCCTGGAATGAGTAATATGCGCAGTGTTTATGTCTTAGAGGGCGAGGGTAAAGATGCCAAGCCAGTGCGTAAAGCCTTCCGCTTGGGGCTCTCTGACGGTGAGTATTCTGAAATACTTCCTATCAAAAAAGATCAGCCCAATGAGTTAAATGTGGGTGATCAAGTGATTGTGGGGATTGAGGGCGGAAATAAGCCTGAAGCGACTAACAATTCCCAACGTAGTAGCCCACGGATGTTTTAATAAAAATATAGTAATAAATCATTAAATTGATTGTTAGTGCTATTAAGATTCATTTTATTGACCTATAATAGGCTTATGTCCAAACATTCACTTGCTATCGAAGGGATCCATCCTGAGGCTCTAGAGTCTTTGGCGCATCTTGGCGAGCGCATACGTGCCCAGCGTATAGCAAGGGGCTGGACGATTAAACAAATGGCAGAACGACTGTATTGTTCGCAAAATACCTATCGATCCATTGAAATGGGTAAACCTACAGCAAGCCTTGGAGTGATGGCGAGTGCATTATGGTTATTTGGTCAAGTAGATACGCTTAATTTAGTGGCGCCGATACCAATCGAGGCAGTTACTGTTCAGCGAGTGCGTGCCCGTAAAAATATGGGACTAGGTCGTCTTATTAGTGAGGCCGAGCGTGACTTCTAAGCAGAACATATTCGTTGGATTTGATATAGGAACACCCGAGGCTCTGCCTGTGGGTTTACTGAAAATTGAACGACAAGGGATGGTCGAGTCTGGTGAGTTTGTGTATGGGAAAAATTATCTACAGTCAGACATGGCTATTGCTATCCACCCAGAAATTTTTCCCTTAAGAGTAGAGCCATTTCCAATTCCAGAGAAACGATTAAGAGATGGTGGGGCATTACCCCTGACATTTCAGGACGCCTTACCAGACTCCTGGGGTCGAAAAGTTTTAGAAGCTCAATTTGAGAAAAAATTAACAGATATTGAGACCCTGTGCGCCACGAATGAAGATCGCGTTGGTGCTTTGATGTTTTCTCAAACGCTACCCATCGTTGTTCCATCCATGCAGCAAAGTACATTTTTGCTTGAGGACATCTCCAAGGCAACCAGGCAGTTGGAACTTTCGATGGAGGTCTCACCTGAAATGCGACGCTTGTTGCAGTATGGGGGTTCACTCGGCGGGGCAAGACCTAAAACAACCATTGTGCATGAGCACCAACGATACTTAGCAAAATTTCCTGCTTTGGGGGATGATCATGATGTGGAACTTTTAGAAAAATGTATTCTAGATTTGGCGCAGCAATGTGGCATAGAAGTCGCGCCATCTATATTGCTACCGGTGGGGCGTGGTCATGCACTTTTAGTGGAGCGTTTTGATCGTCATGGATTAGTTGGTGGCGAAATAAAAAAACATTATTTGTCAGCTTGTGCATTAATGAATGTTCCCTATGAAAGTCATCAGGGTAGTTATCTTGAGTTTGCTAATATTCTTCGCAGAATTTCCGTGCAACCCGCAAAAGATTTAGAGCAGTTATTTTTTCGTTTAGTTTTTAATTTAATGATTGATAACACGGATGATCATGTCAAAAACCATGGGGTGATCCATGTCGAGCATGGACAATACCGATTGAGCCCTGCATTTGATATGGTCATGCAAATGACGAATTTAGGTTATCAAGAGTTAGCTATCCTGCCTGACAAACATCACTCGAAGATGAGTTACGCTTTAGAGATTGCTCCTTTGTTAGGTATTAGTGATGTGCAAGCGAATCATGTGATTCAAAATTTTCAAAATATTATTCCGGTGCAATTAATCAAAAATATTCAAGCACAAGGCGGAAGCGATTCATTATTGGTAAAAGTGAAACAGTGTTTAGAGCGTCAACACCAGATGATTTGGGATCGATAGTTCTATGGCGCTAATCTCTACTCACAATCTCGTTAAATCGTATGGTCAGGGTGATCTTGAAGTTCGGGCATTGAACGGTGTCAGTTTAGATATTGAGCAGGGGGACTTTGTTGCTATTATTGGCGCCTCGGGATCAGGTAAGTCTACTTTCATGAATATGATTGGTTGCCTTGATCAACCTACCAGCGGCGTTTATGAGCTTGCTGGTCAAAATGTTAGTGATCTCAGTTTTGATGCCCTTGCTGATGTGCGTAACCGACGTATCGGCTTTGTGTTTCAGCAATTTAATTTATTGGCACGTACCTCAGCTCTAGAAAATGTTTCGATGCCTCTCTTATATGCAAGGGAGGGACCACTAGCATCCTTAACGAAACAAGAACAGTTGGATCACGCCAAACATCGTCTTGAACAAGTCGGGCTCGGTGATCGACTGCATCATACCCCTGCCGAACTGTCAGGCGGTCAACAACAACGTGTGGCAATTGCACGTGCACTCGTCAATGATCCAGCACTCATTTTGGCAGACGAGCCTACAGGTGCTTTGGACTCAAAAATGACTATTGAGATTATGCATTTACTGCGAGAGCTCAATCATGAGGGCATGACGGTGATTGTCGTCACTCATGAACCTGATGTGGCGGCTTACGCTAACCGGGTAGTTACCTTTAAAGATGGCAAGATCATTGATATTCATATCAATGATCATCCTACAAATAAGTCAGAAATGACAAAGGATCCATCATGAGAGTTGCCTCACTCATGAATCTTGCGATCGCTATGCAGGCTTTGCGCGTTAATAAAATGCGCTCGATCCTCACGATGTTAGGTATTGTGATTGGGGTGGCGGCGGTGATAGCCATGATTGCGATTGGTAACGGTGCACAACAAAGACTGCAAGAACAAATTGCTAGTCTGGGATCGAATTTATTGATTGTGGTGCCAGGATCCATTATTCAGTCGGGCGCGCGACTTGGGGCTGGAAATGCACAAACCTTAACGGAGCTTGACGCACGCGCCATCTTAAACGAAATCCCTGATGTAGCATTTGCAGCGCCCCTGACGCGCAGTAATGCGCAAGTAGTCTTTGGTAACACTAATTGGGCCACAAGTATTCATGGGGTCTATAACGACTATTTTGATGTGCGTGAATGGAATCTTGCTGATGGACGTTTTTTTGATCAAGGGGAAATCACGCGTTTCGGAAAAGTTGCCATTTTAGGAAAAACGGTCTCAAGTCAATTATTTGGGGAAGATAATCCGGTGGGTCAGGTCGTGCGAATTCGGGGGATTCCGTTTGAGATTATTGGCCTGATGGAAACCAAGGGACAAAGCTCGCAAGGGCAAGATCAAGATGATGTCATCTTTGTGCCACTCACGACAGGGCGTAATCGTTTATTTGGTGAGCCTCGTGGGCGGATTGCACGGGTTGGCACCATCATGATCAAAGCGCAAGAGGGAGCAAGTACGCAAGAAGTTGAGGCACGTATTACTGAGTTACTGCGTCAACGTCACCGCATTGCACCGGGAATGGAAAATGATTTTCAGATCCGCAACCTAACCGAGATATTAAAAACACAAGAAGCGGCGAGTAAAGTGATGTCAATGTTACTTGCAGCAGTTGCCTCGGTCAGTCTTTTAGTGGGGGGTATTGGCATTATGAATATCATGTTGGTATCCGTCACAGAGCGCACTCGAGAAATCGGACTCCGCTTAGCGGTTGGAGCACGGGGTCGTGACATCATGATGCAATTTTTGGTGGAGGCGATGACACTGGCCACCCTTGGGGGAGCAATTGGTGTATTACTTGGGGTATTGATCTCTTGGCTCGTCGCCTATATTGCTAATTGGAATATTAGTCTAAATCCCTTATCGATTATTTTAGCGGTAGGGTTTTCAGCGGCAATTGGCATCTTCTTTGGTTATTACCCTGCAAAAAAAGCAGCAAAGATGCAACCGATTGAAGCATTGCGTTATGAGTAATTTTAAAAGTCTGATTGCAGAAGGGTAGTTAAATTGACTACAATAAATACATATACTAGTTGTATTCATAAGGAGTTTTGATGGCTACATCTATTCATTTAGGACCTGCTATTGAGCAGCGACTCGATCATTTAGCCGCATCTATAGGAAGGTCAAAGGCCTATTATCTTCGAGAACTTATTGTCCAAGGATTAGAAGATTTAGAGGATTTTTATCTAGCATCAGCCATTATGGAGCGAGTTCGTAAAGGGGAAGAGGCGTTGTATTCTTCGAGTGATGTAAGGGGCGAGCTTTGCTTGGATCATTAAATATACTGACTCTGCCAGAAAACAACTAAAAAAACTTGATCGACAATTTGTAAAACGTACATTGGCGTTCATCTAGGAAATCGTAAAGATATATATCGATAATTCAAGTACAAGATCTATTCATTAAATTCAGTCAAGGGCATTCATGGATATTGCATTACTCATCAAAGCAGTTATTTTAGGCGTGGTGGAAGGTTTAACAGAGTTCTTGCCTATTTCTAGTACGGGACATCTTATCCTTGCCGGCCACTTATTAGGATTTAATGATGAGCGTGGTAAGGCCTTTGAAGTCATCATTCAGTTAGGGGCTATTTTGGCGGTATGTTGGGAATTTCGAAAGAAGATCTGGGATATCATCGCTAGTTTGGGGAGAAGACCCCGCTCTAATCGCTTCGCAATGAATATTATCGTGGCTTCCATTCCAGCAATTGTTTTAGCACTTCTGCTGGGTAAATACATTAAAGCGCATTTGTTTTCACCAATTCCTGTGGCGACTGCCTTTATTGTTGGTGGATTCATTATCCTTTGGGCAGAGCATCTTGAAAAAGCAAAACAAAGTAATCGTAAAGTTGTCTTGCGCAGTATTGAAAACGTAGAAGACCTGAGTATTAAAGATGCGATTAAAGTGGGACTTGCGCAATGTGCCGCACTTATTCCTGGAACATCACGGTCAGGTGCCACGATTATTGGGGGGATGTTATTTGGACTACCTAGGCAAGTTGCAACTGAGTTCTCATTTTTCTTAGCGATTCCTGTGATTACTGGAGCTACCGTGTATGAGCTCTACAAAATGCGACATGACCCAAGTCTTTTGGATATTGCTGGGTATGGGCCCGTCTTAGGCGTAGGTTTTATTGCCTCTTTTATCTCGGCTTTTTTTTGCGTTAAATGGCTCATCGGATATGTCAGTCATCATAATTTCAAGCCATTTGCTTGGTACCGGATTGCCTTTGGACTGATGATCCTTATCACGTCCTCGATGGGTTGGATCAACTGGAGTGCTTAAAGAGATTCATGCCTGAACAAGAAATCGATTCTATAGAAGAAAAAAACTCTATCCCGCGACGCATCAAATCTTTTGTGATGCGTGCGGGACGCACGACGCAGGGACAACAGCGTGCTATTGATGAGCTAGGCCCCAAATATCTGATTCCGTACATGCCAGAACAGTTGGCTTGGGATCACGTATTTTCGCACTCAGATCAAACGCGCCCCAAAATCCTAGAGATTGGATTTGGTATGGGAGAGACTACAGCGCACATCGCTAAACTCAGAAATAGCGATGATTTTTTAGCCCTTGAAGTGCATGAACCTGGAGTAGGAGCACTGCTTAAAAAAATTGGTGAAGAGCATATCGAGAACATCCGCATTATTCGTCATGATGCGGTTGAAGTTCTTGAGCACATGATTGCAGATGAGGTACTAGACGGAGTACATATCTTTTTCCCCGATCCTTGGCATAAAAAAAAGCACAATAAACGCAGATTAGTACAGAGTGAATTTATATCTAAACTGTGTAAAAAACTAAAAACAGGCGCATACATTCACCTAGCAACAGATTGGCAGGAGTATGCTCAGAAAATGCTAGAAGTATTAAATAGTGAATCACAATTGCAAAACACAGCGACAAGCCAAGAGACACTTGGTGATGGGACAATCGTATTGGGATATGCGCAAAGACCTAGTTACCGTCCTATTACCAAGTTTGAAAACCGGGGATTAAAGCTCGGTCATGGTGTTTGGGATTTGGTGTTTGTTAAAAAGAACTAAGTTCATTCGTTTTTTAGAATAAAACATCATTAAATTAAAAATAAAGCAATTATTTGCATTATTAGTGCATAATAACAATATATTTTTAAATTTAAGGTCAAATATAATGCTAATTGAGTTCCGTATTAAGAACTTTCGAAGCCTGCGCGACGAGCAAGTGCTAAGCCTTGTGGCTTCCAAGGACAAGACTTTGCAAGATACCCACACTCAAGTTACTGGAATTAGCGCAGCCCCCACACTGCTTCGCAGTGCAGTCGTCTATGGCGCCAATGCGAGTGGCAAATCCAATCTTATCAAAGCCTTGCAATATATGCGTAACGTAGTGATTGAGTCTGCGACGGCAATACAGCCTGGTCAGACTTTTTCAGTGCAACCATTCCGACTAGATTCGGAATCTGTAAGCCAGCCTACTGAGTTTGAGGTCACATTTTTACTCGGTGGCGTACGTTATCAGTATGGCTTTGCCATGACTGCACAGCGTATCATCAGCGAGCATTTATTGGTTTACAAAGCTTTCAAACCACAACGGTGGTTTACACGCTACTTTGACATCGGTACTGGTAATGATGTCTATGAGTTTGGGCCAGGCCTAAAAGGTCCAAAAAATCTTTGGGAAGGTGCCACTAGACCGAATGCACTATTCCTCTCCATGGCGGTGCAATTGAACAGCAATGCGTTGAGTCCAGTATTCGAGTGGTTCTTGAATCGGCTTGTCATCTTTAATGAGCAAGCTCAACTTAGTCCACAGGTAACAATCCAGATGCTTAAGCAAGCTGAAGGCTGTAGGGACATCTGCAACTTTTTATCTGCTGCTGATATCAGCATCGCCGACATTGATGTGGAAACTCGAAAGGTCCCCAGGCAGGCTTTGCATTTTGACTTGGTAGCTGAAAAAACTGAAGTACGAACGGAAGAAATAGAGGAGCACAAAGTGCGCTTCCACCATGTCACCGAACATGGTAAGGCTGTGTTTGATTTGATGGATGAGTCAAGTGGCACACGAAATCTTTTATTTGTTGCAGGTCCCGTGATGAACATTCTCAATAAAGGCTTGACGCTAGTCATCGATGAACTTGACACTAGTTTGCATACTTTGTTAGTTCGTGAATTGGTAGGTTTATTCCATCGATCAGAAATTAATACTAGTGGTGCACAGTTAGTCTTTGCCACTCATGACACATCGCTATTGGATGCGCCTGATCTCTTTCGGCGCGATCAAGTTTGGTTCGTTGAGAAAGATCAGGATCAAGCTTCGAAATTACTTAGTTTGTCTGAATTCAGTCCTCGTAAGAAAGAGGCACTTGAGCGTGGTTATCTCATTGGGCGATACGGCGGCGTTCCATTTATCAACCGTACCTTTGGGCTGAATCACTGATGGCTCGAGATAACTCTCCTAAAGAGCGCCAACAGCGGCAGCTTGAGCGAAAGCAGGGACGACGGGCGAGCTACGATCGTATCTTGATTGTTTCTGAGGGGAGTAAGACCGAACCGAATATTTTCGTGAGATTCGAGCTTCCTATCGCTTGCATACCGCCAATGTAGAAGTGCAACCTAGCGAATGGGGAACAGCGCCTATACAGGTGGTACAGTACGCTCATGCATTGTTTGTAAAAGGTGATCGCCAGAAAAATATTCAAAGGCTAGCGTTTGAGAAAATCTATGTAGTTTTTGATCGCGACGATCACGACAGCTATTTCGACGCGCTTAGGCTAGCTAAGTCGCTAGATGGCAAACTTAGAAATGACGCCAAACAAGCTGTTACTTTTCAGGCCGTTACTTCAGTTCCATGTTTTGAGCTGTGGCTGCTCCTTCACTACGAAGACATTCAGGCGCCGCTTAATCGTAACGAAGTGTTGCAACGCCTACAAACATATATTCCTGGTTATGAGAAAGGCGAACGCAAGACATTCGCAACAACCAATAAATATTTAGAAGTCGCTATGCAACGCGCAGAACTTTTGGCTACCCGCTTTACTGCAGATACAGATTCTGAACCCTATACTGCAATTGCTCAAATTGTCAAGCTTCTAATCACGCTGCGTAGCTGACTAGGTATTTGAAGTAAGGGGTTTGTATTCACTAAAAATGAATTTTAAAAAAGTAAGGTTAATACTGTAAGTTTTAAATATTTAAAGTTGCTGCCTCGGGGTATAGATTGGGCAATAAGAATTGCAGATTTTCTAAGGAGAACGCAAGCTGAACAGGTGCTTTATGACTTTCGCTAGTTACAATTCCTGTCTTTAATAATCGAGCAAGCAAAGATCTAGCTGTTCGTTCTCCTAAACCGGTCATTTGTAAAAAGTCACCCCGCTTTGTAGGGCCAGCGAGATACAGATGATACAAAGGCGCAATCGCTTCTCTACGAATTTCTCTGTCTTGACTTGATCGAAAGGAAATCAGTGCCTCAATATTTTTCCTCATTGCGGAAAGATGAAGCATTTTTTCCATAAAGCTCACCTGATCTTCTGCAATACCGATAAACCATTGACACCACTCCCACAACCTTTTTTCGCTTAAATTTCCCCTGCCATCCAAATCACCATGTCTAGGTTCATCTGCCCCCGCAAGTTGAATATAATATGCCTCTCGATGACGAGCAAGCCCTCGATTCATAGACCATAAACCTTTCGTCATATCCATCATGGCAAGATGAGTTTGTAGCCGAACTGCTCTACCATTACCATCCAAAAATGGATGCACCCACATTGCTCGCTGATGTGCACACGCTATGGAGATAAGCCATTGGTTTCTTGGGGTCGGCTTTGCATAAACACCATCCATGCGATTTAAAAAGTTGGGAATACTGTTCCAAATTGGCGGCAGATGATTGCCTACAACAACTTGTTCTTGTCGAATTTGACCTGGCTCAATAATACGACCCTCTGGTATCGTTCTATCGAGAGAGTCAAGTTTATGATACAAAGCGCAATGAGCCTTAACGAGTATAGTTGAGTGCAAGGTGTTTTCGAGACCTCTGCCTTCAATGAGTTCAAGCTCCTTCTCGGCATCAATATAGGCAATTGCAATTCTTTGAAGTTTGGCGATATCAGGCTTATCCGAAAAATCATGAGCTAAAGCGCGTTCAATATTAGCTGGATGGGTACTTTGACCTTCTATACGATTAGAGTAATAGGAGTTCATGGAACGTACCAGTTCTTGAATAGATGCAACAGTACTTACATGAATGCCATTACCTAGAAGAGAAGATTTTTCCTCAATTGCTAAAGTTTTTGCCTGTAATTCATCTACCCTTTGTCTTGGTAGTAAAGGTTCAAATTGACGAATACTGTGATAATAGGAATGATTTTTATCAGACATTTTTGCCGGTTAATTTGCCGGTTGGCATTAGTTAATAAACCTAATAATAACAATTACTTAAAAATATAACAAGTGCTAATTATAAGGTAATTTTTTCCGGTTAATTTGCCGGTATAGATGCATTTTTTTAAGAGTTATTTGACGCAATTAGGAGTCATCGAACATTTCCTTCAAACGATCATAGTCAATTCTGCGGTCAACAATTTCAATCGCTTTGCCTAGTGCGGAAACAGCTTTGAGCAGGGAGTACACTTGCACATTTTCTCCAGCTTCAATCTGAATAATCGTTTCTCTGCGCAATCCTGCATTTTTTGCAACTTGAGCTTGTGTGAATCCCAAAGTTTTTCTTTTAGCTTTAAATTCTTTAGCTAAATCATGAAAACTCAGTATAAAGTTAACTATGGCTAACATTACACTGAGTTTTTACTTAAAAAGTTAGCCTACAGTAACGTTTTAAGTGTGGGGTGTTACAGACCAATACAGAGATATTTCATTTCGAGATATTCGTCCATTCCCCAGACGCTACCTTCGCGACCGAGTCCAGATTGTTTAACACCACCAAATGGGGCAACTTCGTTGGAGAATAAACCAGTGTTGATCCCCACCATGCCGTATTCGAGTTGTTCAGCTACCCGCCAGATTCTGCCGATGTCACGACTGTAAAAATAGGAGGCTAAACCAAATTCGGTATTATTGGCGGCGGCGATCACATCAGCTTCATCTTTAAAAGGAATGACTGCAGATACAGGTCCAAAAGTCTCTTCCGTCATGATGATCATTTCATTCGTGACATTGGCGAGAACAGTTGGCTCAAAGAATAAACCACCCAGGGCATGCTTTTTTCCGCCTGTCTTGAGTGCAGCACCTTTTGCCACCGCATCAGAAATATGACGCTCGACCTTTTCAACAGCGAGCTCATCAATCAGCGGTCCTTGATTAATGCCTGCTTCAAGACCGTTACCGACTGGAAGAGCTGCGGCAGCTTTAGTGAGTTTTTCCACAAACGCATCATGCACGCTAGCATGGACGTAAAACCGATTTGTACACACACAAGTTTGCCCAGCATTCCGATATTTAGAAGCAATTGCACCAGCAACGGCGGCGTCAATGTCGGCATCTTCAAAGACAATAAATGGCGCATGTCCACCGAGTTCGAGTGCTACCTTTTTAATGGTTGGGGCACATTGCTCCATCAATAGGCGACCTACAGGTGTTGAACCGGTAAAGGAGAGGTGAGCAACTGATTTAGATGCGCACAATGTTTTACCAATTTCAATCGAGCGATCAGCATCAGCAGTAATAATATTGAGTACGCCATCGGGCAATCCTGCTTCTTTAGCGAGAACTGCAAGTGCTAAAGCGGAGAGTGGTGTTTGTTCCGCTGGTTTAATGACAATCGTACAACCTGCTGCAATAGCAGGAGCAACCTTACGCGTAATCATCGCCATCGGAAAATTCCAAGGAGTAATAGATACGCACACTCCGATTGGTTGTTTGAGAACCATCATGCGCTTATCCGACCAAGTGGTTGAAGGCACAGAACCGGCAACGCGTTTCGCCTCTTCTGCAAACCACTCGATAAATGAGTTTCCGTAAGTAATTTCACCTTTGGCTTCGGCTAAAGGTTTGCCTTGTTCGATGGTCATCAACTTGGCTAAATCATCTGTATTGGCTTCAATCAAATTAAACCACTTACGCATAATGGCGGAGCGTTCTTTAGCGAGTTTATTTTTCCAAGGATTGAGTGCTGCTTGTGCAGCTGCGATGGCAGCTGTAGCATCTTGGGTATCCATATTGGCAACTTTAGCAATAATGTCGCCAGTAGCTGGGTTATTCACTGAAAACGTTTCTCCTTTGGAGGAAGATTTCCAGGAGCCATTAATAAAGCTGTTTTCTTGAAAAAGGCTCGGGTTTTTTAACTGTGATGGCACAGGGGGTTGGGCCATACGTTCAGGTGCATTCATATCAATCTCCAAAATAGCCATTTAATCTGGCTTTCAATATTTAATCAGAACCACTAATTTAACATGACTAGTGTCGACTTGTTATGGGATTCTTGTACATATGGTCCATATGACCACTGCATGCAGGGCTCCCTCTAGTCCAAATAAAACTCTTGGCTTGAGAGATGGTCTTTTATTTATCCTTGCAAATCGTCCATATTACTGGTAGAATTACAAGGATAATGAGCGTAATTGATCGATACTTAAAGACAAAACTTCTTAAAGAGCTAGAGTACTCTCCAGCAGTTGTACTGTTGGGCCCACGACAAGTTGGTAAAACAACCCTAGCTTTTGATATTAGCAATCAGTTTAACGCAGTGTATTTAGATTTAGAATCTGAGTCAGACCGCGCAAAACTGGATCAACCGGAACTTTACTTAGAGGATCATAAAGACCAACTAATTATCCTTGATGAAGTACAACGCACGCCAGGATTATTCCCAAATTTAAGGGGAATCATAGACAAAAGACGACGTTCTGGAAAGGTAAATGATTCATTTCTACTGCTTGGTTCGGCATCATTTGATCTGTTAAAACAATCCAGCGAATCATTGGCTGGCAGAGTCGCATATTTAGAGTTAGATCCGATAAACATGATTGAAATTTCCCCGTCTTTGCAAGATGACTTATGGGTTCGAGGTGGTTTTCCAAATAGTTTATTAGCAGTCAATGATGAATCGAGCTTGTTGTGGCGTAAAAACTTTATTCGAACTTATATTGAAAGAGATATCCCTCAATTAGGTTTTAGGATTTCATCGGAAGATCTGAGAAGATTTTGGACTATGCTTTGCCATCATCAGGGTTGTCCAATCAATTCGGCCGAATTAAGTCGCAGTCTAGGCATCAATGTAAAAACAGTCAATACATATTTAGATTTATTGGTTGATTTAATGCTGGTTCGCAAATTACAACCTTGGCATACAAACTTAGGAAAGCGAATTTCAAAAACGCCAAAAGTATTCATTAGGGACAGTGGAATAGTTCATGCTTTATTGAATATCAAAGATAAAGAAAGCCTTTTATCAAATCCCATCATTGGAAACAGTTGGGAATGTTTTGTGATTGAAAATCTTATATCGTGTTTAACAAAAGAAGCTTCAGCTTATTATTACCGCTCTAGCGGGGGGGCAGAAATAGATCTTTTACTGTTATGGCCTGAAGGAAAAATATGGGCAATTGAAATTAAGCGAAGTCTTAAACCCAAACTAGAGCGAGGATTTTATTCTGCATGTGAGGATGTTCGGCCAAGTAGAAAGTTTGTAGTGTACCCTGGCCAAGAATCTTATCGAATGGCAGAGGATGTTGAGGTCATTTCCCTAAAAGGACTCGTGGATCAATTAATTACTCTAGATCATTAAAAAGCAGGATAGGGTGCTTGTAATGGATGAGATCCACAATTTCAACTTGGGGGATCAAGCTTTCAATTGATGGATAAACACACAGCTAATAAAAAGATACGTGCGTGAAACATCCCAAAAAATCAAAATTTTATGTTTCACAGTATAAAAATTCGAGTAAAAGTATCAAAATAGAACGGCATTTCACATAATAAAATTAGTGCTTACTAACATTTTTTGGTTTTGAATTCAATACATTTTATAGTGAGTGAGCATCAACATCTAGGTTTGACCCCTTAAATGATTACTTTTGAGTATAGAAAGTACTTTCAATATTCTTGACTGTATATAAAGACTCCCCTAGTATTGAACTTCCTTAACAAAGCAGCAGGTAAGAATTGATGAAAACAAAGTTGATTAACTTTTATGAACAGACTCAAAAGAAGTCTTTGGACCTCTTCAGTAGTACTCGTAAAAAGCTAAGCACTTATGCTCAAAAGTCAGATTATAGAGTGTACAAAGCAAAGCCACAAACTGGCGTTAAAGCCACTTTGATGAGACTTGGTAACTCTGCAGCAGTCATTGGTGTTTTTATGGGTGTTGCTGTTGCCGTGAATGGTCCACTCCGGGCTGAACTGGCAAAATCGATTAGTCCTGATGTTGAATTGGCAAGTATCAATAATCAGCGTTCGGATTCAACGGATACTTCAAGCATGAAGTCTGTGTCTATGGGTAGAACGAATATCGATAGCGCCAAAACAGGTGACGAGTTGATTAGCCCTGAAGTTTTGCGTGCTCCAGTGCCCTCTATTGCGCCTTTAGCAAACAGAATTACAGGCAATATTGACCCTGCAGCGAAAGATACGCAATTAATGCGTAGCCTTTCTAACCAGCAAAAAGTAGCCAACTTGATGGCGAACAAGTATCGGGTTGACCCGAGTGCTATCAACCAGTATATTTCCCATGCGATCGTGGTTGCTAAGGAAGTTGATCTTGACCCTGCCTTGATCGTTGCTGTGATGGCGATTGAGTCTAACTTTAAGCCTAATGCTCAAAGTAATATGGGTGCACAAGGTTTGATGCAAGTCTTAACCCGTGTTCACGTCGATAAGTTTGCAGCCTATGGTGGACCATCAGCGGCATTTAAGCCTGAAGCGAATATTCGTGTCGGTGCGTATATTTTGAAGTACTTTATTGCCCAGGCAGGTTCGTTACAGGGTGGTTTGCGTTATTACGTAGGTGGCGCGGTTGTAGGTGATGGCGGTTATGCTGGTAAGGTGATGCGCGAGCGTGAAGTTATTCATGCTCTTTTGAAGAATACTCAAATCCAAGAAGTGCCTTTGGAAGTTTCTTCAGCGCAGTTCAATAAAGTATTACCAGCGCCTGTAACACCGAAGTTGGAAAAGCAGCCTGAAGTGAGTTTCCAGAATGCCCCTGCGGTAGAAGTCGCTGAGTCAAAAGAGCTCGAATCCTAACTGGGTTTCTTGCTGAATTAAAAAGTACTGCAATACCCCGACTGAGAGAATCTCTCAATCGGGGTTTTTTTATAGGTTCTATTAATGTGATCTGTGCGCAGTGCACTAGCTTACAAGTCGAAAATGCTATCAGCCCGCAGAAATCTCTTGGGCTCGCAATTTTTGGGCGATCTGATCGAGAACGCCGTTGACATATTTATGTCCATCAGTACCACCAAATGTTTTTGTCAGTTCAACTGCTTCATTAATTGCCACCTTATAGGGTGTCGCTAAGTCATACTTGAGCTCATAAGCACCAATCATCATGCAACCGAGTTCAATAGGAGATAACTCCTCGATGGGGCGATCTAAGAAAGCAGTAATTTCAGTTTGTAAATTCTCGGCATTTTGACAAACACCTTCAAAAACTGACTCGAAGAGCTCATATTGGGCTTTTGTAAATGCAGGATCTTCTCCAAGCTGCTTAGAAATCGCTTGTGTTGCTGCAATCCCGCCAGATTTTGTAATCATTAACCACTGGTAAATGCCCTGAAGGGCATATTCTCGTGCCCTCCTGCGTGGGGTTAAAGACCTTTTAATCTGGGTTGACGAAACTAATTTGTGCTGCTCTGTAAGGTAAGGACTAGGAGCCATCTTCCCCGTCCTGAATCGTGATACAAAAATTAGCCATCTCGACAGCGGCTAAGGCACAATCTTTCCCTTTTTGGCTCGCGCGCTCGCGTGCTTGCTCGTCATTATCGACAGTCAGAATGCCATTAGCAATCGGAATCCCTAAATCTAAGCTGACTCTGGTTAATCCAGCACCTGATTCATTGGCAACCAACTCAAAATGATAGGTTTGACCTCTAACAACAGCGCCAAGAGCAATCAAGGCATCAAATTCACCTGTCTCAGCTAGTTTCTGGATCGCGAGCGGAATCTCTAGTGCACCGGGTACGGTGGTGAGCAAAATATCATCGGTCCCAACACCCAAACGTATGAGTTCAGCAATACAACTTTGGGTCAGAGCGTGACCGTGTTCTTCATTAAAGCGCGCTTGCACGATAGCAATACTAATCTGAGCGCCTTCAAGATTAGGCTCTAAAAAATCGATTTGTCCGAGTTCTTCTGGGGCTTGATTTTCGATCATGAGCTAATTTCCTTGAGGTGAGGTGGACAATAAAATATGACTATATAACAGGTATTAATTAACTTCTACATATCCGACAACTTCAAGCTGGTATGCAGCCATTCCAGATAATGGGCCAGGTTTATTCATCAGACGCATCTTACCCACCCCTTGATCTTTTAAGATTTGTGCACCAATCCCGTAAGTTCTAAAGTCATGTTTACGAATCGCCGGTGCATCGTTTGCACGAGGTGTTGAAGCAAACTCTTTAAACCAATGATGCTCTTGAGACTTGTTCGAGTCAACATTTAATAAAACGGCTACACCACAGGGTGAGCTAGCAATTTTTTCGAGAGCTTTATCGAGTGGCCAAGAATGAAAATTGGCACCTTGATCTAAAAAATCCAAAATAATGGTTGGTTCATGAACTCTGACCAAGGTTATTTGATCGGGTGTAGGATTACCAACAGACAAGGCTAAGTGAAGATGTTGGTTGGGGACATCTTGATATAAGGTTCCTAAAAACTCACCCCACGCGGTTTTAAAAGTTTTCTGGCCAATTTGCTTGACCATACTTTCATTCTGACTACGGTACTTAATAAGGTCAACGATGGTACCAATTTTGATTTGATGTTCTTTAGAAAACGTAATTAAATCTGGTAGCCGCGCCATCGTGCCATCATCATTCATGATTTCACAAATCACGGAAGCGGGGCGACAACCTGCAAGCGCAGCTAAGTCACAACCTGCCTCAGTATGGCCAGAGCGGACTAAAACACCACCTGCTTGCGCCATGAGAGGAAAAATATGGCCTGGCTGAACAATACTTTGTGGATTAGCATCTACAGCAACAGCAGTCAGAATCGTATGAGCACGATCGGCCGCTGATATCCCCGTTGTCACTCCTTGGGCGGCTTCGATAGAGACTGTGAAATTGGTGCCCATCGAAGTCCCATTGTCACGCACCATGAGCGGCAGTTTGAGCTGTTCGCAATGCTGCTGTGTCAGTGTAAGACAAATTAAACCGCGACCAAAGCGTGCCATAAAATTAATTGCTTCTGCATTCACGTGCTCAGCAGCAATGACAAGGTCACCTTCGTTTTCACGATCTTCTTCATCGACAAGGATCACCATCTTACCGGCACGCATGTCGGCAATAATTTCGGTGGTAGGACTTAAAAACGCTGAAAGTTCGTTGCTCATGAGGTTTTACCTAGGCTGGGATCAAGCGATAACATTCTTTCAAGATAGCGAGCAATGAGATCGACTTCAACATTGACAGAATGTCCCACTTGTAAAAATTGTAAGGTCGTGTTTTCTAATGTGTGGGGAATTAAATTGATATCAACACGCGTAAATGCACGACCATCAAGATGAAGATCTTGAACTTGGTTGACTGTAAGGGAAGTCCCGTTGATCACTATTGAGCCTTTATAAGCTAAATATTTTGCAAGATGAGGCGGGACATCGATCGCCAAATGCCAAGAGCTTACACTTTGTTGATCTTGACTCTGAGTTTGCACAGCAGAAAAACTAGACACAGTCCCCATACCATCGACATGACCACTGACTAAATGGCCACCAAGCCGATCATTAAAACGCAGGGCTTTTTCTAAATTTACGGGTCCAGGACTAGATAAACCACTGGTCTTCGAAATAGATTCAGCAGAAACATCGAACGCAAACGTACGTGTGTTCTGATCTAGCTCAACCACGGTCATGCAAGCCCCTTGGATGGCAATGCTATCCCCTAAAATGACATCGGATAAGTCGAGCTTGCCAGCTTCAACGCTTAAGCGAAACCCATCTCCAAAAGGATGCACTTGTGTAATCTTGCCAATGGAGGCGATAATTCCTGTAAACATACCTCTATTATCCACGATGAAGCTGTCATTTGCAGATACAAAAGACTAGTTATGCCTAACAAGCCTTAAACGCAGATCATCACCGATGCACTCTTGATCTATAAATTTCCAGGAATAACCCTCAGACAAGGCATTCAGGGGGCCAACGTTGGCAAGACCTGCTCCCGTGCCTAAAAGTTGGGGAGCTAAGTAAAATAGGAGTTCATCAACACAATGCTCTCTAATTAAAGAGCCATTCAGTTTATAACCAGCTTCAATATGGACTTCATTGGCGCTGTATTCCGCGGCTAAGTATCTCAGGACCGCAGGTAAATCCACTTTACCCATTGGATTGGGCATTTGTATGACGGGTATATTCATATCACTCAGAAGCGCCATTTTTTCTGTAGCTTTTGCAGAATCAATCTCGGCGCAAAAAATCACAGCACTACCGTTATGCAGAATATTTGCGTCCAGCGGAATATCAAGGCGTGAATCAATAATGGCACGTACAGGTTGGTTGGTAACATGAACACCACGCACATTGAGCTGAGGATTATCAGCGAGTATCGTACCAATACCCGTCAACAGAATATTAGATTGGGAGCGCCATCGATGACCATCTACTCTAGCTAACTCACTAGTAATCCACTGGCGTTGGCCATTAGGAAGTGCGGTGATACCATCAAGACTTGCTGCAATTTTGAGGCGTACCCAAGGCAATCCATCACGCATACGCTTCATAAAGCCTAGGTTTTGCATCATCGCTTCTTGTTCAAATAAGCCGGTTTGTACATCGATACCCTGCGCTTGTAGTTCTTGAATCCCCTTGCCAAATACCAAAGGATTAGGATCCTTCGCAGCAATGATGACCCTTGCGAGCTTTGCAGCAATAAATGCTTGGGTACACGGCGGCGTTTTACCGAAATGGCAACAGGGCTCCAGGGTAACGAATGCCGTGCCACCTTCAGGATTATGTCCTTGACTCGCGGCATCTTGCAAAGCCATGACTTCTGCATGGTGACTGCCTGCTGCTTGCGTGAAGCCTTTACCGATGATTTGATTATTTTTAACAATGAGACAACCTACACGAGGATTCGGATCAGAAATCCCATAGGCAAGCTTAGCAAAATCTAAGGCTTCGCGCATAAAGGATTGTTCTTCGAATGTGTATTGATTCATCTTAAATTTGATAGACCGTTGGATCAGGAACGCCAGCCTGACTAAAACCGATTTTTCGCAGTTGACAAGACTCACAAATACCACAGGCTTGACCTTGTGCATCGGCCTGATAACAGGAAACTGTCATAGAAAAATCAACCCCAAAGCCCAGACCCGTTTGAATAATTTGCGCTTTAGTCATCTCGATGATCGGCGCGTGTACGCGAACCGTATGCTCTTCTACACCTACACGTGTTGCAAGATTAGCTAATGTCTCAAAAGATTTGACATACTCCGGACGACAATCAGGATAGCCTGAATAATCCACAGCATTCGCCCCAAAGAAAATATCACAAGCGCCCAGTGCTTCCATCCAGCCAAGAGCGCAAGACAACATAATGGTATTACGCGCAGGGACATAGGTAATTGGAATATCTTGATGCGGTGTATTAGTTTGCGAGGTTGGTAGCTCTAGTGTCATATCTGTTAGAGCAGAACCCCCAAAGCGTCTTAAATCTAAGTCGATGATTTCATGGCGAGCCGCCCCTAATTTTTGCGCAAGCTTGCTTGCAGCGTCTAGCTCAGAAGAATGCCGTTGACCGTAGCGAAACGATAAAGCGTAGGGAGTATAGCCAAGACTTTTAACCAAAGCTAATACTGTTGCTGAATCAAGGCCGCCGGAGAGAAGAACAACAGCGCTGTCTTTCGATTGGCGAGGCGCAAATTGTGAAAAAGCCTGATTAAGCATTATTACTTCAATTTACTCAAAGTAGCAGCAGCGTTCTCAGCAGCTTTAGTGTTAGGGTAATTCTTCACAATGGATTCAAGAGTTTTGCGCGCCTCTGATTTTTGATTAGATTCTATTTGACAATTGGCGATAGTATTAAAAGTCTCAGCAACTCTGGGATGATCAGGATATCTTTTAATAAGAGACTGGGCAGTAGCGATACCGGCCTTGTATTCCTTTTGAGCATATTGTGTATTGGCAAGCCAATATCTAGCTAAAGGGGAGTAGGGGCTATTGGGATACCTATTAATAAATTCATTGAGAGATTTATTGGCTAAACTTAAATCACTTCCCTGAAAGTTTTTCAGCGCAGTGTCATAAGATTCTTTTTCTCCCGGATAAACAAGTCCTTTAACGCCCTCTACTTCGATGCTTTGAGGCTCAACTTTTTGTAGTCGTGCATCAAGCTCTTTGTAATAAGTTTTCAAGCTTTCGCTTAGCTCTGCATTATTTTTCTTCAGCTCTTCGAGCTGACCGCGCAGCTCTCGATTTTCACGGGTGAGATTGTCATTAGAGATCGATAGTTCCAAAACGGCTTTTTGATTGGTTCGGAGAGACTCCGACAGCACATTAATTTGCTTTCTAGCATCCCCATCCTCGAATAGTGCTGCTTGTGAGGAGCCGATAGCTACCCCCAAGCAACACAGTATCAGAAATCGCGTCTTGGTCACTCAGAAAAATTACTTAATGTAAAGAATATCAGCGCGACGGTTTTCTGCACGACCCGTGTCATCAGGGCTGGTTGATTTTGGTTTTTCTTTACCAAAACTCACGGCCTCTAGTTGGGCATCAGAAACACCTAACAGACTGAGTAATTTACGCACAGCATCGGAGCGTTTTTGGCCTAAAGCTAAGTTATATTCAGTTGTGCCGGAATCATCAGTATTGCCTTGAATCACGATTTTTTGATTCTTATTGTTATTGAGATATTGGGCGTGGGCATTAATCAAAGTTTGATCACTCGACTTGACTGTATAGCTGTCGAAGTCAAAATAAAAGCTTTTCTTAAAAATGGGGCTAGCAGGATCATTCCAAGGCTCACTGGCAAATTTAGAGTCAGAGGGGGTGCTACTTTTTTTGGCAGCTTCTACGTCATCTAATGTAACGCCAGAAGAACAGGCACCAAGACCTAAAGTGACAAGAATCAAAATATATAACCGTAGGCGAGACATCATGTAAGTTTGCATTTTAGAAGCCTTTGTAAAAGTAAACATTGAATAAAGCTTATTTTATTGCATTTCACAGGCAATTACTCAAAAAATACACTTCTACTGAAGCTGGGTACCTGAAGATCATTATTTTCATGAGTTGAGGCAACACTCAATCAGAGATATTTTGCGTCTTAAAACGGTATTTTTAAAGCAAAAATTCCTATTAAGATCCAATTAGATTAATGGAGCACTTAGTTCAAAAATGGGCCCCAAGCTGGCTCACGCACTACGGATCCTGGAATACTTAAGACTTGTTTTACTTGACCATCGACAGAAACTGCAGCCAGAACAGGTCGTCCACCCACGCGTGTGGCGTAGAGTAAAAATTTGCCATTGGCAGCAAAAGTTGGGGTTTCATCATTGCCGGTCTGTGTCATGGCGGTGACTTCACCGGTGCGAAGCTCCATAAGTTGCAATCGAAAGCCATTAGAGCGAGCAATATAAGCTAAATATTTGCCATCGGGAGAAAGGCGTGGGCTTGTAGCGTAAGCATGTTTAAAGGTAACACGCGTTGCTGGAGCTACAGCTTCCCCGTCCACGTTCATTCGATAGACTTGTGGCGAACCACCCCGATCGCTCGTGAAATAAATAGATTTACCATCTGCTGAAAACTGTGGTTCCGTATCAATGGCTGAGCTTCTAGAGATGCGCTTGAGTCCGGAGCCATCGGCATTGATGACATAGACTTGGGTGTTATTGTCGCGAGAAAGTGATACTGCGAGTCGAGAACCATCCGGAGACCAAGAAGGCGCACTATTATTTCCTTTTTCATTGGACAAGACGATACGTTTGCCAGTAGCTAGTTCATGAACATAAACGACAGGCTTTTTACTTTCAAAAGAAACATAAGACACTCGCTTACCATCAGCCGACCATGAAGGTGAGATGATGGGCTCAGAACTTGATAAAGCCTCGCGAGGATT
>JBBAKF010000031.1:0-25855 GCA_040403635.1 Polynucleobacter sp. | reverse complement strand
CAAAACTAAAGTGGGCTCTAGTGTTGGCCCACCCGCATGAATCATGTAAATGTCACATTGAGATTGGACTTGCTCTTCAAGCCCCTGCTCTTTCATGAGTTCAACTACACGCTCGATACCCATTGCCCAACCGCATGCTGGCGCCGCCTTACCGCCCATGCGCTCTATCAGTGGATCATAACGTCCGCCACCAGCAATCGTACCTTGTGCACCTAATTCATCTGTAATCCACTCAAAGACCGTGAGATTGTAATAATCTAAACCACGCACTAATCGAGGATTAATTTTAAAAGGTAAATTATTAGCCTTGAGTAAAAATTGGAGTTTTTCAAAATGCTCCAAGGACTCTTGACCAAGATACTCAATGAGTTTTGGCGCCGCAAGAACTAAATCCTGCATTTGTGGGTTTTTGGTATCCAATATACGTAATGGATTCGTCTTGAGCCTTCTTTGCGAATCTTCGTCTAGTTGCCCTAAATGATTCTCAAAGTATTCGACCAAGGCAACACGATGACTTTTTCGTTCAGCTTCATTACCTAAAGAATTAATTTCTAGGCGCACGCCTGTAAGTCCCAAATCATCCCAGAGCCTAGCACTCATCAAGATGAGTTCGGCATCTAACTCAGGCCCTGCAAATCCAAGAGCTTCAACCCCAAACTGGTGGAATTGACGGTATCTTCCTCGCTGCGGACGCTCATGACGAAACATCGGTCCGATGTAAAAAAGTCGCTTAGGCCCCTCGTATAATAAATTTTGCTCAACGACCGCTCTTACTACTGCAGCAGTTCCCTCAGGACGTAATGTCAACTGTTCACCGTTCAGTCGATCCTCAAAGGAATACATTTCCTTTTCAACAATATCCGTTACCTCACCGATGCCCCGTTGAAAAACTTCCGTATGCTCAACAATAGGTGTTCGTATATTTAGATAGCCATATGACTTGGCTAAGCTTTGGATTGTCCGCTCAAGAAATTCCCAACGATGCGCTTCTTGCGGAAGTAGGTCATTCATGCCCTTCACGCCAGAGAGTTTTTTTAATTTCGGTGTAACTTCTTGAGTCGAAGTTGTTGGCTTTAAATCAGACATACTTTCTTTATTATTTATGGATTGTTCTTGCCGTAGCGGCGTGCCACATAGTCTTGAACAATTTGCTCAAATTCAGCCACAATGTTATCACCCCGTAAAGTTTTCGCTTTTTCACCATCAATAAATACAGGCGCTGCAGGAGATTCACCTGTACCTGGCAGGCTAATACCGATATCGGCATGCTTACTCTCGCCAGGACCATTAACGATGCAACCCATCACAGCAACGCTCATGGACTCTACACCAGGATAGTGCTGCTTCCACTGCGGCATTTGTTGGCGTAAAAAACTTTGAATATTCGAAGCAAGCGCTTGGAAAACTGTACTTGTGGTGCGACCACATCCCGGACATGCAATGACCATTGGCGTGAAATGACGCAAGTCCATAGTCTGTAAAATCTCTTGCGCTACGATAACCTCATTTTCCCGTGGCGCTCCAGGTTCTGGTGTTAAGGAAATACGTATCGTATCGCCTATACCCTCTTGTAACAAAACTGATAATGCCGCAGTTGATGCCACAATCCCTTTACTACCTATCCCTGCTTCCGTTAAGCCTAAGTGCAGGGGAAAATCACAACGACTCGCAAGATCTCTATAGACTGCGATTAAATCTTGTACGGCACTCACTTTACAAGAGAGAATAATTTGCTGACTCGGCAGACCAATTTCTATCGCTTTTTGTGCCGATTGCAAGGCTGATTGAATCAATGCCTCAACCATGACTTCTCTAGCTTCTAGCGGGACACTTAAAGATGCATTTTGATCCATTAAGCTGGCTAATAAATCTTGATCAAGACTGCCCCAGTTCACCCCGATTCCGACGGGCTTATTGTACTGACAGTCCATTTCTATCATTTTCTAGAACTGTATGTCACGTTTAGCACCTTGACCAACATTACCTGGGTTAATACGATATTTAGATAAGGTTTTGGCGCATTCAGGATGCTCTTTTAACAAGGTATGCCCGTTATAGTGAAAATCCCCCACTAAAGGAACGTCAACGCCCATTTTATCGAGCTGTTCTCTAATTAGTGGGACTGCAGCCGCAGCTGCAGGGGTGTTCACCGTGATTCGGACCATTTCTGATCCTGCTTTAGCTAACTCTTTGACCTGAATCGCAGTCCCAATAACGTCTTCCGTATCGGTATTGGTCATGGACTGAATCCGAATCGGTGCATCACCACCAATGGTGACAATATTCGATCCCCAAACGACTTCGGCTTGTTGGGTTTTATGGCGGCGGTATTTATTAATTTGTAAATTGTTGTTATTCATGATCTTCGTCAACTTGAATAGGTTTACTCCAAACAATCGGTCGTTCACTTCTTTTTGCTAAATTGGTGCGGTCTTGCACATCTCCCGCTAATTGACCACAAGCAGCGGCAATATCGTCACCTCGTGTTTTTCTGACTGTTGTAACTATTTTCGCATCCAAAAGGATTTTTGCAAATTGTTCTATACGCGACCTGGGAGATTGCGCTAATCCGGACTCAGGAAATGGGTTAAAGGGAATCAGATTTAATTTACAGCGTATCGGTGCTAAAAGTTTAACAAGCTCTCGTGCCAATTGGTCAGAATCATTCACACCATCGAGCATGCAATACTCAAAGGTCAAAAAATCCCTAGGGGCGTAAGGCAAATATCGTTGGCATGCCGCCATTAACTCCTGGATTGGATATTTACGATTGATAGGTACCAAAATATCCCGGAGTTTGTCGTTGGGTGCGTGTAAAGAGACAGCTAAAGCTACCGGTAGGTCATGTGCTAAACGGTCGATAAAAGGTACCACTCCCGAAGTGGATAATGTCACACGACGTCTTGATAAGCCATAAGCATTGTCATCCAACATAATCCGCATTGCACTAATAACAGGCTCATAATTAAGCAGTGGCTCACCCATACCCATCAAAACCACGTTCGAAATCACGCGACCTTGTTCATGAACAAGTTGCGTTTTATCATACGTATCAATACGCTTAACCGCCTTTGGATCATTACGTAAATGATGCTCAGCATACCAATGCTGACCAATGATTTCACCAACTGTCAGATTTCGCGCAAATCCTTGTTTCCCTGTGGAGCAGAATTGGCAATTTACCGCACAACCAGCCTGTGTAGAGATGCATAAAGTACCCCGCTCATCTTCTGGAATGTAGACCATTTCCACGGCATTGCCCTGCCCAACGTCAAGCAACCATTTTCTGGTGCCGTCGGAAGCTGTTTGATCACTAATAACAGGTAAAGATTTTATTTCTACGGTGTCATACAACTGTTCACGAAAGCTTTTAGCTAAGTCACTCATGGCATGGATATCACTCACGCCGCGTTGATGAATCCAACGCATCAGTTGTTGCGCCCGAAAGGGTTTTTCATTGAGGCTAGCAATCATCATTGCTAGCCTTTCCCCATCTAAATCCAATAGGTTCGTGCGGGGAATTTGTGTCACGTCTTAACGCGAATACACTTGTAATCCAGCAAAGAAAAAGGCGATTTCTTGTGCTGCTGTTTCCGGACTATCTGAACCATGCACAGCATTTGCATCAATACTTTGTGCAAAATCAGCACGGATTGTGCCTTTGTCCGCCTTAGAAGGATCTGTAGCACCCATCAACTCACGGTTTTTTGCAATGGCATTTTCACCTTCGAGTACCTGAATCATGACAGGGCCTGAAACCATAAAGCTCACTAAATCTTTGAAAAAAGGTCTAGCGGCATGCACAGCGTAAAATTTGCCAGCTTCAGTATCAGACAAATGCACCATTTTAGAGGCAATCACCTTTAAACCAGTATTTTCAAAACGACTATAAATTTGACCAATCACATTCTTAGCGACTGCATCGGGTTTAATGATAGAAAGAGTTCTTTCAATTGCCATGGGTAAAGCTCCTCAAAATTGATAAAGTAGATTAAAAAGGAAGATTATACAGTCTTATACTAGTTAAAACCCTTAATTGTTACGATAGTATTTTTACCTAAGTTACTGTTTTTGTTCAAATATGCCTTTTTCAAAGCGTATCTTTTTTTTCACATAGCTCTGTTGAAATTCTAAAAAATGCCTATAATTAACCATTAGTTGAATAAACAACTTTTTATAGGAGAATGTTTCAATGAGTGAACAAAAAACTTTTGGTTACAGTGTTGGTAATTCGTTATCTGGCGCCCTTGCAACAAATCGTGTCTTGCGCAATACCTTTGCACTACTTGCATTAACGATGGTACCTACCGTTCTCGGTGCTTGGATTGGTGTATCAACAGGTTTCTCTTTCTTTAAGTCTAGTCCTTTCATGGGAATGATTGTGTTCCTTGCTGTTGCCTTTGGTTTCTTCTGGGCGATTGAAAAGAACAAAAACTCTGGCACTGGCGTTGTACTTCTCTTTGGCTTTACCTTCTTCATGGGTCTCATGTTGACAGGTTTGCTCACGCACACTCTACAGTTTAGAAATGGCGCACAGCTGATCATGATGGCTTTTGGTGCAACAGGCTTAATTTTTGCTGGTATGGCAACTTGGGCTGCAACATCAAAATCTAATTTTGATGGTCTAGGCAAATTTCTGTTCATCGGCGTTATACTTTTGATTCTTTCATCAGTTGCAAATATTTTCTTGAACATTCCTGCTCTTTCACTCAGCATTATGGTGATCGCAGTCGGTATATTCTCTGCATTTATTCTTTATGATGTGAAGCGTGTGGTAAACGGCGGTGAAACAAATTACGTGATGGCGACTTTATCCATCTACCTTAACGTTTATAACGTCTTCTCAAACTTACTTGCTTTGTTTGGTATTTTTGGTGGCGACCGCGACTAAGTTAGTATCTCTGTCATAAAAAACACGGGTTCGCCCGTGTTTTTTGTTTTAAGAGAGTCTATTTAAATCCGCTGAAATACTGCAATCGACTCTACATGCGAGGTATGCGGGAACATGTTCATAATCCCTGCATGCGACAACTCATATCCCGCCTCATTGACGAGTACTCCAGCATCTCTGGCTAAAGTCGCCGGATTACAGGATACATAAACAATTCTTTGCGGTAATAACTGTAAATTCTCTACATCCTTGGATAGATGTGCATCTCTTAGGGCCTGGACTAGGGCATAAGCCCCGTCGCGAGGGGGATCAATTAACCATTTTTCAAAATAGCCCCAAGTTCTGAGATGCTCTAGAGTCACAGCAAATAAATTCATCTCTAAAAAGTTAAGAGCTGCCGTTACGGGATTACTTTGCGCATTCTTTTGCGCTCTTTCACAGAGCGCCGCACTCCCTTCAATACCCAAGACCTCTCTAGCCATGGTGGCTATCGGTAATGTGAAATTACCTATACCACAAAACAAATCTAAAACACGCTCGTCTAGCGCAATTTCTAATAACCGAATGGCTTTGCCAACCAATACCTGATTCATCGAATGATTGACTTGAGTAAAGTCCGTGGGCTGAAACGGAATCCGAACTCCAAACTCAGGTAAGTCATAAAACAACTCTCCAGTCAATGGATAGAAAGGCTTGACCGTTTCAGGTCCATGGGTCTGAGTCCATATCCAGATGCGATGTTTTTTCGCAAACGCTATCAGAATCTCTTCATCCTCTTGTGTGAGTGGTAAAAGTATTCTTAAGACCATTGAGGTATTGCTTTGCGAGGATTGTTCAGCCATAGCTAGTTCGATCTGCGGTATACGATCCCGAATCGACAAAGCCATGACCAACTGACGTAATTCAGGGAGTAGTAGCGACCATTGCTTTGGTAGTACCTCACAACTCGTCATATCGGCAACATACCGATTTTGTGGCTCATGAAAGCCTACCAATACAGTCCCTTTTTTTATCGAACGATTGACAACGCTTAAGCGCGCACGATATCGATAGCCCCAATCGGGTCCTGCGACCGGACTTAACATCGTAGTGGGTTTGACTTTGCCTAAGTGCTTAAATTGATCCTCTAAAACGCGTTGCTTTAATGCAATTTGCGCTCTGGAATCTAAGTGCTGCATCGTGCATCCACCACAATTACCATACCAAGGGCATTGCGGTGTTCGACGATAGATTGCAGGCTTAAAAACTTGCGTTAGCTTACCTTTTAAGAACTTACTTTTATCTTGAGTAATTTGATACTCAACACGCTCCCCAGGGAGTGCTCCTGCAACAAAAATGACTTTATTGGGACTATGCTCATCATCACTAGGCAATCGCGCAATCCCCTGCGCTTCTAAATCCATTGCCTCGATGGTGATCTGCTTTTTGATACCCAGTAAAGGGCTAGTTTTTATTCGCCGAACCAAACTATTGTTTAAATCCAGCTAAATATTCTGACCAATGCCCACATCCCTCTTGAAGAGATTGTGCCTTTAACTCTTTTTTTATGTAATCAATTTCTAATGCATATTCATCGGCGTTAAATGCCCCCCGGAATAGCTGATAACGGCAATACATTAAATAGGTATTAACGACATCAGTTTCACAATATGCACGTATTTGATCTAACTGACCCGCTTCATAAGCAGGCCATACTTGTGATCCATCCATACCCATTTTTCCAGGAAAACCACAGAGTTTAGCTAACGCATCGAGTGGCGCATTGGCTTTACCTTGATAAAAAGCGAGTAAATCCATTAAGTCTAAATGTCTTAAGTGAAATCGACTGATGTAATTGTTATATTTAAAATCCCGAGCATCATGATCCCCGCTTTCACCCATCTCCCAATAGCGCGATGCACTCACCTCATTAACCAGAGCCCGATAACCTAAGACTGGTAAATCAAAGCCTCCCCCATTCCAAGAGACTAATTGCGGTGTGTATTTGTCAATTAATTGAAAGAAATCACTAATAACTTCTTTTTCAGAGCTTTGAATACTTCCTAGACTACCGACCTTAAATTGCGGTAAACCATCTTTCGTACTTCTTCGCATAACACACGAGATAGCAACAACTTTCTGCAAATAAAGCGGGAAAAAAGTACTCTGCCCATTGGCAAGGCGCTGCTGAGTTGCTTGCTCGACGACCTGTGCATCTGTTAAACCATTTTCAAAATCATGTAATTGCCGCAGTCCAGCAACATCCGGAATCGTCTCAATATCAAAAACTAAGACTGTTTTCATCATTGAATTAATTGTCAAAATAACCAGCTGGATCAATCGGTTTGCTATCGCGACGTAATTCAAAGTGTAGCTTGACACGATCTGACTCCGTATTACCCATCTCCGCAATTTTTTGTCCTCGCTTCACAATGTCACCTTCTTTCACGAGATTTTTATTGTTATGTGCATAAATACTAATATAGTTAGGGTTGTGTTTGACAATCACTAAGTTACCGTAACTTCTCAAACTGTTACCCGAGAAAATGACGTTCCCGTCAGCGGCTGACAAGACTGGGTCACCTATTTTTCCACCATAATCAATGCCTTTATTCTTGTTGCTATTAAAGCTCTCCAATATCGGCGCGGTTGAAGGTTTACCGATCCTAAATCCTGGATCAGCCACTATCGGCTCTCGCACGGGAGTTTTTGGGATATTGTTCGCAGAAGTTTGACTTGGTGCCGCTCTCGGTTTGCTTGCTGCAGTTGGTGCGGGCTTCGGCTCATTAGTGGCAGACCCACTAGGAACGGCTGCAGGCTTGGCTTTACTGACTGATGAGGTTTGATCCTTAATTGGTGCTGGTGTATTCGTGGAACACCCAACACATAGCAATGCTAAGCTAATCAATAAATTTCTAAGGTTAAGGGTTCGTGTCATCTGTAACATTTTAAATTGTTCCCGACTGCAGGGGCACAAAAAATACTTCGTCCATAGTTGTTCTCTGATAGCGCTGTGAACTTAAACGTTCGATCAAAAGTAACTGTTGCTCAGTTTCACTCTTTGCTACGGGCGCAATCAATTTACCACCAATCGCTAATTGTTCTAATAACGGATCCGGAATTCCAAGTCCTGCTGCTGCTAAGATAATGCCGTCAAAAGGCGCTGCCTGAGGTAGTCCCCGAATTCCATCGCCATAAATTAATCTTAAATTGGCAATCCTGTAAGGACGTAATTTTGCCCGAGCACTATCATGCAGAGTCCGAATCCGCTCCACAGAATAGACCTCCTCAGAGAGTAAACTCAAAACAGCTGCTTGATATCCACAGCCAGTACCAATTTCTAATACCCGCCCCAGTTTCTTTTGATTTTGCATTAATGCCTGAATCATTTTCGCGACTACAGATGGCTTTGAAATGGTTTGCTCTCGGCCAATCGGTAATGATGAGTCTTCATAAGCTTGAGCCACCAGTCCTGGATCAATAAAAGCATGTCTTGGGACAGTAGCAATTGCCTGGAGTACTTCGTGATGAGTCACACCACTAGTAGCTAAGCGTTGCGCCATTTGGCGTCTTGCCTGATCCAATGCTTTATCTGTTTTAACCACAGTGACTTAACCTCTGTTCCAATTCGCATTCAACATTTGCATGCGGCGCTGTTCGTCCGATAAATTCAATTGTAAGGGCGTCAGTGATACATATCCCTGATTAATAGCATCAAAATCTGTGCCGGCTGAAGCATCCTTTGCTTCCCCCGCTGGTCCAATCCAATAAATTGCCTCTCCACGAGGACTTTTTTGCATAATCACGGGTTGTGATGGATGTCGATTGCCGAGTCGTGTCACTCGCCAACCTTTAAGAGATTCATACGTGTGATTCGGTAAATTAACATTGATTAAGGCTGCATGTTGTCCCTGCCCCCCTGCAATACCACCCTCGACCGCATACTTGACGACATCATGTGCAATCCGAGCTGCATCATCAATCTTTGCCCAACCACGATCTACCTGCGAAAAAGCGATCCCAGGGATACCGAACATCACTCCTTCAATAGCTGCCGCAACAGTCCCAGAGTACAAGACATCCTCACCCATGTTTTCACCTTGATTAATCCCTGAAATCACATAATCAGGTCGATCTTCCAAGAAGCCAGTTAAGGCTATATGGACACAATCCGTGGGTGTGCCATTCACAAATAAGAAACCATCGCGCTCCCCACCAGCGACCCGATGAATCGATAAAGGCCTTGATAGTGTCAAAGAATTCGAAGCACCGCTATGATTTTGCTCTGGAGCAATGACTGTGATTTTGCCCAAGGGGCGTAATGCCTTGACCAGTGCAAGAAGCCCCGGCGCTAAATAGCCGTCATCGTTAGATACTAAAAAGTGCATGGATTGATTATGAACCTATTTAATGTTTTAGAAATAAATTGTGCCTTAAGTAATTGTACTTTCGCCACTCAGTCGTGATGAACTTTCAAGTCAATTCAACACTTAAAAACTTAGCTTGATTTTATCGATGATTGGAAGAAATTGATACTTATTAACTGCCTACAGGCTTTCTGTCCATCATCGCCCGAGCCAATGTACCAGCATCTACATACTCTAACTCCCCGCCCACTGGAATCCCCCGCGCAATTCGTGAAACATGGATACCTTTTGATTTTAAGATCTCCCCCAAATAGTGCGCTGTAGCTTCACCTTCACTCGTAAAGTTAGTTGCTAGAATCACCTCTTTTACCTGCGCAAACTGCGCATCCTCGATAAATATCCGTTGCATCAACTTTTCAAAATGTAATTCTTTAGGTCCTTGCCCCTCCATCGGCGATAAACGCCCCATCAAGACAAAGTAAAGGCCTCGATATGCCAAAGTTTGTTCAACCATCAGTTGGTCTGAAGGCGTTTCTACAATACATAAAATATGACTATCGCGTCGATCATCGCCACAGGTTTTGCAAATCTCATATTCTGAAAAAGAATTACATTTGGTGCAATGCCCGATTTTCTCTACGGACTCTTGTAATGCAACACCTAAAGATAATGCTCCTTGACGATCATGCTGTAGTAAATAATAAGCCATTCTTTGCGCTGATTTAGGGCCGATACCAGGCATGACCTTAAGCGCTAGGATGAGTTTTTGCAGGGCATCTAGTTGATCCCGCGAAGGCTCATAAGCAGAATTCATCAAAATGGCAGTTTAAATCCAGGCGGCACTGGCATACCAGCTGTTGCACCGGACATCCGACTTTCAGAGGCTTGCTCAGCCTGCTGATGTGCATCTGCTAAAGCGGTAACTAATAAATCTTCAAGCATTTCCCGATCATCCATGACACTCGAATCAATTTGCACGCGTTTAATAGTGTGCTTTCCGTTAGCCGTGACCTTCACCATACCTCCAGCAGCCTGACCCGTAATCTCCAAATTGATCAGCTCCTCTTGGGCTTTTTTCATTTTTTCTTGCATCTGCTGAGCTTGTTTCATCAAACCCGCAATTTGACCCTTCATCATCGTATTTCCTTTCTTTGTTCGTATGACATGCCTATGATAATGGCCGAATCGATCCCTGAATAACCTTTACACCTAATTCACTTTTTAATTTTTCAAGTAATGGATCCACAGCAAGTTTACTTTCTAATTTTGTCTGCGTAATCTCCTGATCCTGAGCCTCTAGGTTCGCTACAGTCATTACCTGGTCATTTTTCTCTATTGTAATTTTGACGGGTTTATTTAAATGTTCTGAAAGTGCTTGTGTGAGTATGGCGATCGATGAAGGCGTTGCAAGTTGCAAAATATCTGTTGCAAGCTTGATGAACATTGTTCCAAACTTATCCTCAAAAGATATTAATGCAGTCTGTAAGGCAAACTGCCCTTCTATACCTTTTAGCTGTAAACCCTTAATCATTTGTTGCCATGATTGTGGGCTCAATGTACTTTGTGCAGAAACTTCACTTTGTAACGAAACGGGGCTAACGCTATTGACTTTAGAGGTATGCGATGCATGATTGACTGGGTTTTCCTTGACTGGAGGAACACTCGCCACCCTTTTCGTCAGAGCTTGTGGTTTGGCTTGTTCATTAGAGCCATGCCCATCATCAGGCATAAAAGCCAACATTCTCAGTAAAGCCATCATGAAACCAGTCTCTTCCTCAGGGGCCAATAGTAAATCGGCACGGCTTGTTATCGCTATTTGATAAAAAAGCTGCACTTCCTCTTTCGAGAGTAACTGCGCTAAGCGCACAATCTCTTGTGCTTCAGGCCATTCTTCGAGCACAGAGTCAGGAATAATCTGCGCCATTGCAATCTTTTGCAGTAACGAGGCAAGATCTTGTAGGGCACTCACAAAAGAAATACTCATGAGCCCCATCTCATTGCTAATGAGAATGAGATCCTGGCCATTTTGATTGGCTAAGGCATCAACGATTCTGATCAGATATTGATCATCTAAGGAACCTAACATCGCTCTGACCGCCTCTTCAGTCATGTTAGCCGAGGAATAGGCAATCGCTTGATCGGTTAAAGATAATGCATCCCGCATTGAACCGCGCGCTGATTTAGCAATAATTCTGAGCGCGCCATCATGAATTGAGATATGTTCAGCCCCTAAAACAGTTTTTAAGTGTTGCACAATTAACTTCGATGGCATCTGCTTCAAATTAAACTGTAGGCAACGCGATAATACGGTCACAGGTATTTTTTGAGGGTCCGTCGTCGCCAAGATAAACTTCAAGTGCGCTGGCGGCTCCTCTAATGTTTTTAACATTGAATTAAATGCTTGATTGGTCAACATGTGGACTTCATCGATCATGAAAACTTTAAATCTGCCACTCGTCGGTCCATACACCGCTTTTTCAAGTAAAGAGATCATGTCCGCAATTCCCCGATTACTCGCTGCGTCCATCTCCACGTAGTCCACAAATCGACCCGCATCAATTTCAGTGCAGGCAGCACATTGACCACAAGGCATCGATGTCGGTTGACTCACCGGAGTTTCCAGTGTGCCAGTGCAATTTAATGATTTTGCAAGGATACGCGAGATGGTGGTTTTACCCACACCTCGAGTTCCGGTAAACAACCACGCATGATGCAAGCGATTTTGATCTAAGGCATGGCTTAAAGCTTGCACTACATGATCTTGTCCTAGCAAAGAAGCAAAGTCACGCGGACGCCATTTTCTTGCTAAAGCAAGCCCTGCAACCGGGAGAGTTTCGTTTCCGAATAAAGAGTTATCTGACATAAGTTATATTCTAACAATCATCGGAGTACAATGTGAATAGACGGGCCTCCCCGCATATTGGCATGGCAACCTGGTCAGGTCGGGAACGAAGCAGCCAAACCCATTACCCAGTAGTGCCGGGGGTAAGGCTCGTCTCCACCTCATTGCAAGTTATTTCATATGATACTTCGATGAGCGTTAGGCAAAAAAACAATTTCAAATTCTGTCTGATTACTTCTTGATGTGCTTCAGTATTATTTTAGCGAGTTCATCAAGCTCAAATGGCTTGACCAAGTAATCATTCATTCCGCATTGAACACTCTTTTCCCGATCATCCTCTCCAATTGAAGCACTCAGTCCAATAATAGGAAGATCTTTAAACGCTTCAATCATGCGAATCTGCGAAGTTGCATCAATACCACCTAAGTTGGGCATTTGTAAATCCATGAGGACCATATCGTATTGATTACGTTTTAATTCGTCGATACAAACTTGACCATCAGTAACAAAATACGCATTAATTTTTAAAAACCCTAAATATTGGCTAATAACTTCTATATTAATGGGATTATCTTCTGCAACAAGTAGTCGTAAACTCGACAATGAATCCTGTGAAAGTAAACTCAACTCACCATCTTGGGGACTAGCCTGTAGTTTCAGAGATCCGAATGGGACTTGTTTAGCGATAGGTAATCGTAAATGAAATGAAGCCTCTGATCCAACATCAATCTGACTCTTCATAAGCAGTTTAGAGTCCATCAGGTTTAAGATCTTCTGCGTTATCGCCAAACCTAGTCCTACCCCATCATAATGACGACTACTAGAGTTATCTATTTGACGAAAAGGTTCAAAAATTTCTTCTAAATATTCTGCTGAAATTCCAACACCTGAGTCTTTTACAGTGATGGTGAAAGACGCTTGCTGATTATTAATTTTCGCTAAATGAGCTTTAACCTCAATAAAACCATGTGACGTGAACTTAATAGAATTACCTACTAAATTAAATAAAACTTGACGAATTTTAAAAAAGTCTCCTGTCAAAGGTTCAGGGATATGAGAGTCAAGGTCAAATCGTAATTGAATGTTTTTATCTACTGCAGCAACCAAAAATAAATCAGAAACATCATCAAAAAGTTGTTTAATCGAAAATGGCATGTTTTTGACCTCAACAACACCGGAATCAATTTTTGAAAAATTTAAAATGTCATTTAAGACATGAAGTAGCGTTTTAGACGAGTACAAAGCCTTATCTAAGGACTTACTAATTGCTTCTGGCATTGGGGAACGCATCATTGAGGACAATAGTCCAATTAAACCATGTAAGGGCGTGCGAATCTCATGTGAGACATTCGCTAAAAATTGGCTTTTTGCAAGATTCGCATTTTCAGCGCGAGTTTTTTCACTCTCTAATTGCACCAGTAAATCATTTTTTTCGTCCATTAAGAGATTAATCTTATTTAATTGGTTATTTTTTACCTCTAACATCAATCCAAAAAAGAAAGAATTCTTAATAATGAAATTCATTGTTAAAAGAAGTAATAAAAACCAGTTGACGAATCCTTCATCGAGTGAGTCGCCAAAGCGGAAATAATTAGAGAAAAAAGTTCGCAGCAACCAGATCAATGACGAACCTAAATAACAATAAGCAATTAAAGTGACAAATTTATTAGAAATCTTCTTACGAAGCTCAAATATCTTGATGAAGATCCATGTATGTAAAGCGCTACTGAAAATCCCAAGATACAGAGCCGTACTGTCTCTAGGCAGCTCATTATTTTTAATGAACAACATGCCTATTAAAAATAAGGCAATAATTGCTATAAAAAAAATTTTATTTTGTTTTGATGTATTTGAAATACTTCGGATAGATTGAAGACACGCATAGTGTGAATAGAGTATTAAAGTAGGACCTATTGCAAATCCTAAATAAAAAGGTAAATAGGATCCGCACAAGATGAATAGGCAGCCTACTGAAAATACAATACATCCTCGAACCCAGTAATTAACTGATATGAGATTATCTTTTTTAAAAATCAGCCAAAAAATTAACCCATAAATCAGGTTAACCATAAACATGATCGTAAACAAAGTTTCCGTTGCAAATTGTATACTTTCAATATTCGAAAACATGTCAAATTTTTATTTTTATAATAATTTATTGTTTGATTGGGAAAAAACATATTTGGATGAATTTATTATAACTTAAACAAATTACTAAAAAGCTTATTGCCACCTTATCTACAGGCAAATATACCTATTTAATTTCCCACAATTCTTTGATTTTTTGAAGTAAAAGTCCTCTTACATTGTTTTTACATCTAGGGGATATTTTTACAAAACACTGATCGTGTTTCCACGCATCTTAAAAAAAACGAAGGATGCAAGATGAATTGGATCACGAAGAGTGTCTGCTCGCACCTTAAAAGATACAGTAAAAGGAATCACCCAATATGCATTGGGTAAAGCTCACCACTGAGTATTCTGCCAAAATAAATCAACCGTTTTTGTCAATCTTGCCCATCTGACGACGAATCAATTTGATCAGTGTAGGAATGAATCCAATTAAGATAAACCAGATAAAGGATGGAAATGATTTTCCAGATTTTTTTTCGTCATTCATCTCTAAAATTGCCTTTTGTGTTGATGTCTTCTGCTCTAACTTAGTAATATTCTCAACGTCACATACTGGTGGAACCTTCTTCCATACCTCATGCGGTTGCGCATTTTCTTTTAACTCTTCAGCCTCTTTGACACATTTTTGCTGTGCTGTTTGCAGTTCTGACTGCCTAGAACTGTCGGAGAATTGATTCGAGAACTCCGTAAATAATCCCACAAAAAAACAGCCAATAAAAAACTTTTTGGCAAATCCTAACTCTGAAAATCTTGAAAACATATGGTGTCCCCTTTTATATGCGTGCCTCAACTTTATACAATTTCTTTGACATTAGCATTTTGGTCAATTAGTAGAGCACGAACTGACTTATCTTGTCGGACTTTTTGTACCAATTTTTGATAATTCTTTAACTGTAATTGATATTTTGCATAAAAAGGATGATCTTCCGACGGAATACTTAATTTGTAATCTAGGATCACTAAGTGATCCTTTTGTTCTACCAAGCGATCAATTCTGTAGGCAACGCCATGTTCGTCAATCAGGTCTAACTCATTCCATGCTTTGATCGAATCTATTTGATAAAAATAGGGTTTTAAATGCTCTGCACACACAATTTTCTGGGCAATCATCCTTGCACGCACCAGAATCAGTTGCGGCAGATCAATCCATGATACGAGTTGTTCTACCTGTGGCATCACTATATCGGTACCCGGCGCATATAACTCTTGTGTCATACGCTCAAGGATCAAATGAACTGCTATACCTAAGGTTTTTAACTCTGAACTATTTTTTTGCTCTTGAGATAAATCTTCATAATCTTTGGTGTCTTCATCTTGGGACATTTCTTGCTCAACTACCGGCAAATTGGGTATTTGTAAATATTTAAAAATTTCTTGCGATGCTATCTTAAGCTGCTTTGTCTGCGTGCTTGCAATTTTCGGCTCACTCATCACTTCAGATAGCTGTTTGACTGGGATTTGTGATCTGCTAAGTAATCCATACCAAGATTTCTCATTCAGCTTCCCCGATCCACTGGCAACAAAACACTGCTTGGCGCGTGTCATGGCGACATAAAGTAAATTCGCGTTTTCACTGTGATAAATGACATTTTCTTGCAATTTCAACTCCTCAACTACTTCATTGAGGTATTCCTGTTGATACGCAATCATCCATTGAGGCGCATCATCACCAGCGGGCCATTCCATGAGTAATCCCGTGCCATCTTTAGCTTGCGATACATAATTAGCGTTCATTAAAAAAATAAATGGCGCCTCTAAGCCCTTTGCTGCATGAATCGTCATGATCCGGATTGCATCACTTTGGTCTTGAACTTGATCCTGAGACTGATCTAGTAGATCTTCAGCATAATCAAGGATCTCTCCCTCATCAGGAGTTTCGGTTTCGATGCCATGTGACAAGATACCTAATTCTTCAATAAAACGGCTTAATGAGGGATAACGCCCCCCATTAGTATCTAGGGCTAAGCGTAAAAAAGCTTCTAAATTTGCAATGACTTTTGTTTGCATCAAAGGCGGGCATTGCGCGGAATAATTTTTATAGACCTCTCCTTGCTCATAAATACAGTCAAGCAGATCATGTACAGGTAAGTGATTCGCTAACAAGCGCCACTGCTGCAAAAGTGTGTGGGCTCTTCGCGTTGTTATTGCCGATGTTTTTTCTAGGCAATTCCACCACGAGGATTGCCCAGCAATTCGAGCTAATTGCTGAAGATCATCTTCAGTGCATGAAAAAATAGGACTACGCAAAACATGCGCTAAAGCTAAATTATTACTCGGCGTTAGCAAGGTATGTAAAAGTGCCTGTATATCTTCTGCCTCTAAACTTTGAAGGAGTCCACCTTTACGCGGACTGTGATACGGCAAGCCTTGCTGACGCAGTGCTGATTCGATAGCCTGAATATGCGTTCTAGTTCTTACTAATATAAAAAAATCATCGAGTCTTGCACTGCGTATTTGGCCAGCATTTTTTTCGTCAATCACCTGCTTAGAGTCTAACCAGTGGGCAATGATTTGCACAACTTGCTGTGCTTCTGAAAAATTTTGTAGTGATGCTGCATTTTTATTGCGGTCTAATAAACCCGTCATAAGTGGGTCACGCTGCAAAGGGGCCTCAGGACTCGTCATTGGGGCAATCAGATCTAAACAAAATACCTCTGTACTCACTGGTGTCGTTGAGTGGTTTTTCCATAAGGTGTGATGCTCCCTAAATGGATAACTTTTTAACTGCTCCCTCACTCCGTTAAAAACAGTATTTAAGCTATTCACTATGGCCTGTGGGTTGCGTCTCGTAGTATCTTTGCTGATCAGTCTTGCTTGATATCTTGCCTGCAAAAATGTCTGTGCTTCAACAAAAATGCGCGCATCTGCTTTCCTGAAACGGTATATCGATTGCTTAGGATCACCAACAATAAATATCTTGGGCTGCTGCTCAGCTGATGAACCATATGCACTTAACCAAGCTTTTAAGATCAGCCACTGAATTGGATTTGTATCTTGAAATTCATCAATTAAGATGTGTTTATATTTTGCATCTAAACGTGCTTGTATATAACTAGCGATCTCCTCATGACCTAGTAATTTGGCTACATTGATTTCAAGGTCATTGAAATCTAAAATACGATGTGATCTTTTATATTCGCTAAAGTGCTCCGCAATAGATACCCCCAGAATCATCCAGGATTGATTGAGTTGATAGATAGCTTGCTCTTTTTGCCATTTTTTATCTTCTTTTAAAGCGCTTACCCAAATACTCAACAAGCTCGGAATTTCTGCTTCAAGGTCTAATCGTGCATGAGCCTGCAATATTTTACTTAAAGCGCCAGAACAAGCTCTGACATTGGGCTTGGCATCAAATGGCGCAGATTGATTCAATAAGGCCTTACCAAGCAGATGAATGAGTTCTTCATCTTGCGCGCCAAGCTCCTTGGCCTGGAATAAATCACTCAAGACTTTTGTCAATTTGACATCATTGGCGGCTGTACTTTGCGAATACCAGTCGTAACAGGTCTTTAACCCCGACCAGTCATTCCTCAGGTCGTCTTGTAAATCTCTTAACGGTCTTGGCTGGTCTAGCATCGGCAATCTATTTTGGAGCACCTTTAAAGGACTTTGATCAGTATTCAGTGACTTAACATATTGTTGCCAGGCACCATACTGTTCTAATATGCTGGCTGAGCCTTCTAGGAGTTTGTTGGCGGATGACTTCGACACTATTCCCAACATCTTGATATAGTGCTGCTGTAATTCTTGAAACACCCCCTGACCAGCACCTAATTGTTTCCACCACTGGACCATCGCATCCTGCAGTAAACGCTGGCGATCCTCACGAAGACTTCCTGAGCTAACAATCCCTGCACTGATCGGAGATACGGAACATATTCGACTAAACCAACCATGAAAAGTGTCAATCGTCATCTTTTGGGGCTGCGTTAAAACCTCTTCAAATAAAGCTTTGGCCTTCGGTAATTTTTGTTGCGCCTCATCTTCACGCAATCCTCTTTGAACTAACTCTTGGATCACTTGTGCATCCGTTTTTTGACTGAGTTCCAAAAGGAGTAACGTCAGACGATCTTGCATCTCTTGCGCTGCTTTTCGGGTAAATGTAATTGCTAAAATTTGCCGGGGTTTTACATCGTCTAAAAGTAAACGTAATACGCGCGATATCAATAGCCAAGTTTTACCACTCCCAGCGCATGCCTCAACAACTACGGACTCAGACGGGTCGCAAGCGATGATGGTCTCTTGATCAATCATTCTTACCACATACCCTTTCTGCACAAACCTCTTGCGTCACAGTACTGACAAACCTGATCTGGTCCATTAGCCGGCAAATCTTGCCCCGCCCACACTTTACTCAAGTCCTGCGTCATTTGCTCTTCTAATTCAGAAAAATGCTCTTGTGTCAGGTCTAGCAGATAGTCCCGCTGGTCCCCTACCGCCTCCCGCACGCTAACCCAACCCGCTTGCTCGACGATATGACCACGCTCGTGATGAATGTTTTGCAGTGCTTTGCTGTAGATTAAAACCTGTGGATCATCGGCTAAAGTTTCAGAAAACTTCTTTAAATCTTTACCGTTTTTAAACTTGTAATCTAATACTCTGAGATTATTCGAAGCATTGTGATCAATACGGTCAACTCTGCCAGAGATAGGTAATAACTCCCCACTTTCTAACTGTAGGGTAAATGTAATATTTTTTTCTGCCTCGGCAAATTGCCAACCCTGTTTTTCTTGCTCTAATTGCCATGTCACCCACCCTGGGATTTGCGCCATCCAACCTTGCTGTTCTGCAAAAAGTTGGCCATTTTGCGCTATTAAATATCCCCATTGCTCTTGCGAAATCTTCAGCAGCACACTTTCCATCCAAAAACGCTGACTTTGTTCATCATTCCATGCAGTTTGCTTTTGATACTCTTGATAAAAATTTTGTAATATCACATGCAATAGATTACCGATTTGACCAAATTCAGATTGATCTCGTAATGCTTGTGGGGATTTCAAATTCAGCATGTAACTGACATAAAAACGATAAGGGCAAGAACGTAATGTTTGATAGGCGCTTGGACTTATTTTTTTCGGCAATAGTGCCGCATCACTTACCTGAGCATGAGAAGGCTTAGTTTGATCATTTTGGACCTGTCCAAAAGTAGAAACTACCGGTATCCCCTGAATATGTGGCAAGGCCTGTTGCAATCTAGCCAACCAAGAACTTAAACGATTTTTTTCTCCTGCGCGCTCATATTCTTGCCACAGAAGATCCACATAGCGGTGAGAACTGAGTAATTGCGATAAGTCTCTAGCTTGCTGAATGTAATGCGCCTCTGGTAATTTTTCGTCTAAGGCATGCAACATGGAGCGTGAAAATACCGAGCCATAATCTTGGCTACTCGGTAATTTACGATCATCACAACCCACCACCACCACGGCATCATAATGATTCAAGCGAATGGCCGCCAATGGAATCATGGCGATATGCGTTTTTTGTCGTTGACTTTTTTGCACAAACGCAGCCTGCTCCACCCATAAATCGAACAAACTCGTCCATGAAGAAAAACTTAAATATTCCGTCTGTAATTGTTTTAATTGCTGTAAGGTCGCTAATATACTTTGACCCGCCTCATCTTGCTCTAGCTGAGCCAACATGGCACATTCCTCTAGATGTTTCTCTAGTAACTCACCCCAGATTTGGGATGTATTTTTAGCACCATGCCACAACTTACATTGCTGTTCAATTTGGCTGAGTATGTGATGCGCGATTTCATCATATTCCTGACGCACCGGCTCGTTTCTGATTTGCAAAGCAGGATTTGAAAAAATAGCTCGAAGTTCCTCCCATCCAAAACCCACTGAACTGGCTAGTAGACGTCTTTCCATCCACCAAGAAAATTCTGTCGCATCAATTTCTGCTTGTCCTTGGTATGGGGCAATCAATGCGGCCCAATCTAATAATGGATTTTTGAGAAAGCCTAACAGAGTCACTAGGCTAGGCCCCGTGCGCTCGTCAAGCAATTGCAAAAAACTATTTACCGCTGCAGCTGCGCTCGTCGTTGAGAGTTTCCAACCGGTCTGGTCTTGTATCGAGATTTGGTCCCCATATCGCGCCAGTAATGCCCTGATTCTTCTCGAGACTAGGCGATCTTGAGCTACTAAGGCGATATCATTACGCTGCGCTTGAATATGCTGCAAGATACAATTTAATGCTGCCCACGCCATACTTTCAAAACTCGGCTGAGCAATGACTCGCCAATCCTGCGAGCTTCGTGCCTGACGATTTTTCTGAACTTGCTCGATAGTCTTCACGTCAAAGTCATGCACAAGGCCATCAATGCATTCGGGCCATAGTGCACTAGTTTGCCAATCAATTGATAGCTTTAGGACATCTTGATAAGTCGCATATGCCTGTAAAAATTGCTCTTGCACCAGGTGCAGCGATTGCGCTGGAGGCGCCATGTCTATCCAAACCAAAGGTGGAGAAGCTTGCGATAATTCCTCTTGTCGATATTGATAAGCCATGCGCTCTCGTACTAGGGGATCTTCCGTATTACTCAGATATTTCCAAAAGGCCAAAATGAGTTGCCCCTCTTCCTGAGCCAAACCAAAGTCAATCGCTGGGTATGCCTTTTTTAAAGTCCGCTCAAACTCCAATTGGGCTTGTTCATAAATACGATCGAGATTACTGCTAGTTCGTATCGCAAAAGCAATGTTCGATTGTGTTAAAAAATCACATGCTTGAACAATGTCCTTGGCTAAAGCCCAACGACCTCCCTCACCCATCACACCAAATTGACTCTGTATTTTTTTATGATTTGCCAATTGACCATAGACCATCTCCCAACGCTCTAAATCTGACCTAGTTGATGGAAAATGCAGTAAAGCCAAAGTTTGCGATAACCAATCAGAAATACTGATGATTTTCGGTAAAAATGCAATCTCGGGTTTAATCTCTTTTGGCCTTGTGACCTCAAGTTGCTGCCTCAGTTGCCGAATGGGTCCCGACGTTGACGTCAGTACTATGGGGCTTTGTTGAGTAGACTGAGCATGTGACCAAATCAGCTGTGCAATCTCTTGCAGGACGTGAGCATGGGCAGTTACACCCTTTTGAGTCAATGACATGTCAAAAATTATTTTCCGAGCAAGATAGTTAAAATACTTTTAGGTTAAGATAGTCAATATTAATTGTTCATTAGAACTCTAATATTACAAGTTTCATTACAAGTTCTAATATTTTTTATTTATCCATCGTTATTAAGGAAGCAGCATGAGCGACGCAATTAAACATGTCACTGACTCGTCATTTGAAGCCGATGTTTTACAAGCAGGCAAACCTGTCTTACTCGATTTTTGGGCCGAATGGTGTGGTCCGTGCAAGATGATTACCCCAATCTTAGAAGAAGTTGCTAAAGAATACGGCGATAAAATTCAAATTGCGAAGATGAATGTTGATGAGAATCAAGAGATTCCAGCCAAGTTTGGTATCCGTGGCATCCCAACTTTAATCCTTTTTAAAAATGGTGAAATTGCTGCGCAAAAAGTTGGCGCGCTCGCCAAATCACAATTAACCGCATTCATAGACTCTCATATTTAATTAGGTATTCCCCTACTGTTGTTTTTCGAATGGGGTAATTTGATACTTTTTAATTTCTGATGTTAAAATAAACCAAATAAATAATTAATTAAGATATTTGTCGGGTTCTTCTTTTTGCCAATTCGGTAACTTGTTTTTCTCCCCTAATCCTTTGGATACTCTCAAAAATTCTGTTTCCCCCCATCCCTACTAGACTATTCAACTAATAGCATTTTTCACTCTTTATACGAACTTCCACTATGCAACTCACCGAATTAAAAATTCTGCACGTTTCTCAACTCTTAGAAATGGCCGCCTCCCTTGAAATAGAAAATACACAACGGATGCGTAAACAAGAGCTCATGTTCGCAATTCTAAAAAATCGTGCAAAAAATGGTGAAACCGTTTTTGGCGATGGTGTCCTCGAGGTTCTTCCTGATGGCTTCGGCTTCTTAAGATCTCCAGAGTCCTCCTACCTGGCATCTCCAGATGATATTTATATCTCTCCCGCACAAATTAGACGTTTTAATCTCCACACTGGTGACGCCGTTGAAGGTGAAGTAAGAACACCTAAAGAGGGTGAGCGCTACTTTGCCTTAGTCAAAGTAGATAAAGTCAATGACATTGCTCCGGAAGCCTTAAAAAACCGGATTATGTTCGAAAACTTAACACCGTTGCATCCGGATCGTCCAATGCTGCTCGAAAGAGATATTAAAGCTGAAGAGAATCTCACTGGCCGAATCATTGATATGATCTCGCCTATCGGCTTTGGTCAAAGGGGCTTAATTGTTGCCTCGCCGAAGTCCGGAAAAACTGTCATGATGCAGCACGTAGCACATGCGATTTCCACCAATCACCCCGATGCCATTTTAATTGTGCTCTTAGTTGACGAACGTCCAGAAGAAGTTACGGAAATGCAGCGCTCAGTGCGCGGTGAAGTCGTTGCCTCGACCTTCGATGAGCCAGCTGTGCGTCACGTGCAAGTTGCTGAAATGGTGATTGAAAAAGCTAAACGTCTCGTTGAAATGAAAAAAGATGTCATTATTTTGCTGGACTCGATTACACGTTTAGCCCGTGCGTACAATACTGTCGTGCCTTCCTCCGGGAAGGTCTTATCCGGCGGTGTAGATGCCAATGCCCTACAACGCCCAAAACGCTTCTTCGGAGCAGCCCGAAATATCGAGGAAGGCGGTTCTTTGACAATTATTGCTACCGCCCTGATTGAAACCGGTAGCCGAATGGATGACTTGATTTATGAAGAGTTTAAAGGTACAGGAAACTTAGAAGTTCATTTGGAGCGTCGTCTCGCAGAAAGACGCGTTTACCCAGCCATTAATTTAAATAAGTCAGGCACCCGTCGCGAAGAGCTTCTCATTAAACCTGATATCTTGCAAAAGGTTTGGGTCCTGCGTAAGCTACTCTCGGATATGGATGATATTGAGGCGATGAACTTTATCGTTGATAAGCTTAAATCAACAAAAAATAATGCAGAATTTTTTGATTTAATGCGACGTGGTGGTTAATTTAGGTCAATTTGACCAAATTAACGCCAATTTAAGTATTTTTATGTCATAATTATCGTTTTCGTGGGAAAGTATTGCCCAAGTTACATGGTCATGGATTGGCCTTTTAATCCTTAGACTAGTAATCATTGCAATGGCTACCTCAACTTTTAAGGAACTATCATGAAGCCAGGAATTCACCCAGATTACAAAGAAGTTGTTTTTGTTGATGTTTCAAACAATTTCAGTTTTAAAACACGTTCTACTATCAATACCCGTGAGACGATAAAATGGGAAGATGGTAAAGAATATCCACTCTCTAAAATTGAGACCTCTTCTGAGTCACACCCCTTTTACACGGGTACTCAAAAAATTATGGATACAGCAGGTCGTGTCGAGAAATTCAAGCAAAAATTCGGTGCTAAAGCCAGTGGTAAAGCAACTCCTGAAGTCTAATGTACTGTTGACTATATTAAGGCAGCCTCATGGCTGCCTTTTTTGTTCCCATGAGTAAAACCTTCAAACTCAAAGCCTCCGCCGCTGCAAGTATGCCGCGGTTTTTGATGATTGCCCTCACCCTTGTCTATGCTTTGTCGGGATTGTTTAACCACGACCCCTGGAAAAATGACGATGCTGAGGGTTTTGGGGTGATGTGGATGTTAGCCCACGGTCACCTGCAAGATTGGTTATTCCCTCATATTTCTGGTAGAGATACTCTGATAGGTCCCCCTCTTGCCTATTGGATAGGCGCTTTATCCATATATTATTTAGGTCCTCTGATCGGGGAGATTAATGCTGCGAGGCTGATCTCTGGCGTGTGCTTTTTAGGTACGACGATCATGATTTGGTATTCCACCTATCTTTTAGCCCGTCGCAGTGAAGTACAGCCCATGGCCTTTGCGTTTGGTGGTGAACCAAGTCCAAAAGAATATGGCAAAACCATCGCAGATGGTGCCTTACTCATTTTCTTGGCCTGCGTCGGTCTTGCCATCCGCGTCCATGAAGCATCACCATTACTCTTGCAACTCTTGGGGATAAGTCTTTTACTTTACGGATCAATGCGTGGCTTTGATAAACCTCTTCAAGGGGGCTGCATTGCTGGGATCGCTCTTGGAGTCATTGCTCTATCCGGTAATTTATGGACGAGTATTCTGCTGTGTTTAGCAAGTCTTATCAGTTTTCATATTGGGAAAAAAACCCTAGTGATCTCATGGACTGCAGCACTTTTTGCCTGTTTTATAGCGTTTCTCAGTATTTGGCCCCTGATGTGGCTATATGCAGAAGCGTCCAATGCGGATGTATCTCAAGCAATGCGTATTTGGTGGGGTAACGCACTATTTAGCACCTCGGTTCAAGTTAAAACCCTCGAATTTCTAGCAGTTAATTTTTGGGGCTATACATGGCCTGTCTGGCCTTTATGTTTTTGGAGTATCTATATTTGGGGTAAAAATGGTCGTCAAGGCCTCAGTGCAAGGCATTTGACCATTCCAGGCTGTACTCTCTTGACTCTGATCATTTTGTTTCTATTTCACACGGATTTAAGTGAAAAGTACCTGATGTTACTGATCCCGCCCATGGCCATACTCGCTTCATTTGGACTGCCTTTTTTACGGCGCGGTTTAATTAGCTTTATTGATTGGCTATCTCTACTATCCTTTACGATTGTGGCTGGATTTATTTGGATCATTTGGTTGGCAAAACTCACAGGCTTTCCACAAGCGACCGCCAATAATGTTTCCCGCTATTTACCTGGCTTTGTTGCACAGTTCCATTGGCTTGACCTTATTGTTGCTCTCATCATCACAACGCTTTGCATTTTTATCGTCAGATGGCGTGTTTCTCGTTCTCCAAAGGTCATTTGGCGATGTCTCATCATTTCTGCTTCTGGAACAACACTGATGTGGGTCTTACTTATGACCCTTTGGTTGCCTACTATTAATTATGCAAAAACATATCAACCCGTCGCAATGCGCTTTGCTGAAGCCCTTCCTGCAAATGCCAAATGTATTGACAGTAGTTTTTTAGGTAATGCCCAACTCGCTTCTTTTGTCTATTTTACGAGACTCCCACTTGAGGATAATCCCCATTGTGACTTTATGTTAACTCACTCATCTTCGGAAGCTAGAGCAGCAGCCATCATGCATCAAAAACGTTTAACCTTATTATGGGAAGATCGAAGAGATAGTGATAAAGATGAGCGACTCCGCTTATATAAAGTCTCCCCGTAAACAAGGAACTCAATGACCCATTTTTTTTCCAGTATCTTCTTTCGATTAAAACGTGATGTTCCCCAAATATTGCATCTTGCGGTACCGCTTCTTTTAGGTCAACTCGCCGTCATTACCTTCGGGGTGATGGATACTGCGATGACAGCAAGATACTCTACCGATGACTTGGCCGCTCTTGGCATGGCTTCTTCTATTTTTATTAGTGTCTACGTAGGTCTTACCGGAATTTTATCGGCGCTCAACTCCATCGGCGGTCAATTGTATGGCGCACAAAAATATCCAGAGATTGGGGAAGATACCCGTCAACAGCTTTGACTTGCTCTGGGCACTTCTTGTATCGGTATTTTTGT
>JBBAKF010000030.1:0-27413 GCA_040403635.1 Polynucleobacter sp. | reverse complement strand
GTGCATTGTAAGACCTGTGATATCAAAGACCCGACGCAAAATATCGTGTGGGTGACCCCTGAGGGTGGTGGTGGCCCTAATTACTCGGGGATGTAGTCTGCATCGGTAAAGCCGTCTTGCCTTTACCGGAGCGATAGATTGAGTAGTATCCAATGACGCAGGCCAGTGCCGAGAGCACAAATGCTGCACTCGGATTAATATCTTCCCAAACCCACCCAGCAATAATTCCTCCAGCGGTACCACCTAGGCCGTAAGCTACTGTGGCATAGAGTGCCTGACCACGCGCCTGTATCGGCCCATGAAACCATTCTTGCATGATCTTGATACTCGCACTGTGGTGCGCTGCAAAAGTGCCGGCGTGGAATAACTGGACGATCAGCAAAGGCCAAAATTCTGGGATCCAAGCAATGACTAAGAAACGCACAACTCCCAGCGCAAATGTCAGGCCAATGATTCTGTTGGGACTGAAGAACTGATAGGCCTGTTTCTGAAAATAAAAATAAACCACTTCTGCACCCACACCCACCATCCAAAACAAACCAATGATTTGCTTCCCGTAGCCTAAGTTTTGTAAATATAAAGAATAAAAAACATATAAGCTCGAGTGCGCAAAGATCATCCAAAAGGCAGAACTTAAAAACCACATCACTTCAGGCTTTTTAAGGATTGAGCGCAGTTGTCCACGTTCGAGTTTTTTCTGCTCAAGGGGTGGCTCCCACAACTTAAAAGTCGTCAGTGTCACGAGGACCAAGAGTAATAATCCAATCGCCGGTAAGGTGTCAATACCAAAGTGCTCAAACCAATACCCGCCCACAAATACCGCCACCATAAAGCCAATCGAGCCCCATAAGCGTAATTTGCCATAACGACTTTCAAAAGAATTACTCTTTTGCAAGGCGTGTACGGTAGCTGCTTCACCCAGCGGTGTCAGACTGCTACTGATGATATTTAAAACAAACATCCAAATCATGAGTGCCGTGAATGTCTGAAAGTAAAAAATCCCTAAATAGACCACGAAACTTACAAGGGCCGTGACCCGCATGATGCCGATGCGCTCTTGCCTGAGGTCAGATAACCAACCCCAAAACATCGGCCCCAAGATCCGCGTGATTTGTAACATCGACATCAGTAATGAAATCTGAATCGCCGTAAATCCTAAGTCGTCAAAGTACAAACTTAAAAAGGGACTCACAATGCCTAGGTAGGCATAGTAAAAAAAGAAAAAAATGGCAAAGAGTATTTGGCTATTTTGTAAAAACAGCATGACCTTTATGGCCGTTGAGCAGGGATGATCGGCGTTGTACTCTGGACATCAGCACATTGTGCACGGTGCAGCAACACATGATCCATTACGACTAAAGCGAGCATCGCTTCCGCAATTGGTGTAGCACGAATACCCACACACGGATCATGGCGCCCTTTCGTTTGGACGACCACGGGTTCGCCGTAGATGTTAATGGAATCTTTGGGCGTTAAGATACTCGAGGTCGGTTTAATCGCAATTGAGACTTCTAAGTCTTGTCCGGTACTAATGCCGCCGAGTAAGCCCCCGGCATGGTTGGTTTTAAATCCTTCAGGCGTGATCTCATCACCATGCAGACTGCCTTTTTGTGCGACCGAGGCAAAACCGGATCCTATCTCTACCCCTTTGACCGCATTAATCCCCATCATGGCGTACGCAATAGCTGCGTCTAATTTATCAAATAAAGGATTACCTAATCCCACGGGCATACCCGTCGCACGGACCATAATTTTTGCCCCGCACGAATCACCACTTTTACGCAAGGCATCCATGTAATCTTCTAACTGCCCAATCATCGAGGTATTCGCCGCAAAGAAGGGATTTTGCGCAATATGCTCTTCCCCTTCAAACGGTATCGTTAATTCACCGAGTTGGGTCATATAGCCATAAAAACGAATACCGTAATGTTCCCGTAACCATTTTTTAGCAATCCCCGCTGCAGCAACTACAGGAGCTGTCAGGCGTGCCGATGATCGGCCGCCACCGCGTGGATCACGCAGGCCATATTTTTGTTGGTAAGTATAGTCAGCATGTCCTGGCCGAAAGGTATCTAATATCTCGCGGTAATCTTGACTTCGCTGATCCGTATTTTTAATGAGTAAGGCAATCGGTGTGCCTGTTGTCTTGCCCTCAAATACGCCAGACAGGATCTCTACTAGGTCCGCCTCTTGACGTTGGGTGACATGCCGAGAAGTCCCTGGCCGGCGACGATCTAAATCGTCTTGTAAATCACTTGCTGATAGCACCATACCAGGCGGGCAACCATCAACCACCGCGCCAATCGCTGGGCCGTGTGACTCACCAAAGGTGGTGGTGCAAAATAAAGTTCCAAGTGTGCTTCCTGCCATAAACTCCATTATGACATTTTTTGCACTACTGCTTCATGAAACTTGAGGACTAGTTACTGGTCCTGTCCGTCATTTCAGGCCAATCTCTAATGTAGGCCTTGAGCATCGTATTCTCGAAACCCTGTGCCTCAACCACCGCTTTGGCAACATCGTAAAAAGAAATCACCCCCATTAATACTTTGTTTTCCATGACAGGTAAGTAGCGTGCATGGCGATTGAGCATCATTCTTCTGACTTCATCGAGGTCGGTCTCAGGCGTACAAATGAGAGGTTGCTCATCCATGACTTTACTTACCGTCACTTCATCTAAAGCGCCGTGATTGTGCGCGAGGACACCAATGACTTCCCGAAAGGTCAAAATACCTACTAGTTCGGAACGCTGCATTACCACCAAAGAGCCAATATCATGTTCAGCCATCGTGCGTACCGCCTGATTGACTGTTGTGTCAGGCCCGACAGAGTATAAAGTGTTACCTTTTAATTTTAAGATGTCGCTGACTTTCATAGTACCCCCATGCTTATTCTTGTAATGAAAGTCTATTCCTAATTTATTCCTGTGTAAACCATTGCTTTTCCCTCATATGCGGCAAACTCGCCGCAAGTACCGCCCCAGCCATCGTGACCCACCAAGTTAAATAAATCCAGACTAACAATAAAGGCACAATCGCAAATGCCCCGTATAAAGTCTTATAGATTTGTGCTTCGGATACAAAAAAAGCAAATCCATACTTGGCCAGTTCAAAGACGATACCCGCAAAAATGCCACCTATGAGAGCGTCACGCCACTTAACAACCACATTAGGGCCTAATTTATACAACACCACAAATGGCATGATGGTAAGTAATAAAGGTACCAGGAAGTCAATCAACTCTATATGGTACCGAAAACCAAAATCAAGATCATGGGAGGCCGCAACAAAATAGGACGTAATGTAAATGCTCAGTCCCAGTAAGACCGGTCCAAGTGCTGTCACCAAAACATACATCATGAGGCGCATCAGAAATGAGCGCTGTTGCTTGACTTGCCAGACTTGATTAAAGGCTTTTTCGATCGTCATCAAGGTCAAAATCGCTGAAAGTAATAACCCTGCAATACCAAAAAAGGTTAACCCTTTGGATTGACTGGAAAAACTCGTTAAATACCGACTAATCGCATCGCTCAGCCCCCCAGGAATCAAGGTGGCGGTGATCCACGTTTGGATAGATTCCCGTAAATTGATAAATGTTGATAACTCACTGATTAATATGGTGGCAATCGAGAACATCGGCACCAGCGCTAGGATGGTCGTGTAGGCCAGTGAGGCGGCGACTTGATTGAGATGCACGTCGCGGTATCTTTGATAGCAAAAGAGATACAGCTGTTTGCCGGTAGTGAGTGTTTGAAAGCGGGAATGGGGCATAAATTGTGATGACATCTTTTTTAAATTAGCACTATCATAACCACTATGTCAGCAACTAACCTACTCGTCTTATATTATTCCCGTCACGGCGCAACCCGTCGCTTAGCTGAACTCATCGCCGAGGGTGTAGAATCCGTCCCCCATTGTCATGCGATATTGCGCACCGTTCCAGGTGTCTCAGCAGTCTGTGAGGCTACCGAGAGTACGATCCCGGATCATGGCTCGCCCTATGCGGAATATAGTGATTTAGTGGGTTGTGACGGCTTAGCGCTAGGCTCTCCTACACGTTTTGGCAATATGGCCAGTGCCATGAAATATTTCTGGGATGGCAGTACCGCCCAGTGGTTATCCGGCGCACTTGCTGGCAAACCCGCCTGCGTCTTTACGAGCTCAGGCAGCTTACACGGCGGTCAAGAAACGACTCTGCTATCCATGATGTTGCCACTGATGCATCACGGTATGCTGATGGTTGGTTTGCCCTACACTAACCCCGAACTGAGTTCGACTTCGACGGGTGGTACACCCTACGGTGTATCCCACGTGGCAGGTGATCGCGGACAATTACCCATCTCACGTGATGAACAGCAACTCGCACTTGCGCAAGGCAAGCGACTTGCGCTCATTGCGCAAAAGCTGAAGAGCTAACTGATGCGTTTATTCAAATACCCCTTAAGCTTTGATCAAAAGCTAGCTGTTGTAAGTGCCTTCCTGCTCTGTGTACTGTGTGTTGCTTGGGAATGGTTTTTAGCTCCCCTGCGCCCCAACGGCTCCTGGATGGCCTTAAAGTTTCTTCCTTTAGGACTCATGCTGCCCGGTCTTTACCGCGGCAGTAACTATCAGTCGCAAGCGACTTCGATGATTATTTTGCTCTATTTTTTAGAAGGCTTTTCGCGTCTGTTTGAACCCGGGCTCAACCGTATTTTGGCTGGTCTTGAAGTGACTTTATCAACTCTGGTGTTTTATGCGGTTCTCAAACATCTTGGCCCCATGAAAAAAGCCGCTAAGGCCAAAAAGGCGATGGAGGAGGATCAAGCGGCTAAGGCGAAAAAAGATTTTGAGGATCAAGCTACTAAGGTCAAGGCAGTTGATCAACAACCTTGATTTTTAATACAGGTCAGCGTAGGGCACGATACTGCGCGATGACCTAAATATCAGGCCATCACAGCAATGTTTTCTTGACGATTTTTTTCTACAGCGGTAGAGAGCAAATTCGCTACGCTAGAAAAATAACTCATAGCGATTGTCGTCGGTTTAATGAATTTTTTTCTGCCATCAACGTCCGTGTGAAAATCGACATAACCCTTCTTACGCAAATTCTTGATGCGCGCATGCAATGTGGCACGTGATCCAATTTCATTCAAAGAGATTGCCTCATTGACGAGTAATGGCTTACCATGCTTCCAAGTAATTGCGATCTCGTTGAGTAACTCCATCTCCATACTGTCTAATGCTTGAAATTGATTAGAGTGTTTCAGTGAAGAAAGACTTTGGATGTACTGAAAATAAATTTCTGATTGATGGGTAGTTTCTGAAATAGTTTGTGGCATTGTTTCTAACATAGTGGCGCTCAATTCTTAATAGTTAATGTTCTGCAAATAAATTTATAAAGTGAATCCATTCTATAAGTTTATGCAAATTAGTCCTATTAAAAGATACCTAAAAATCAAAATGTGTCTTTTTTTTAGCATATTTACAGAATTTAATAACATTGCTTGTAAGTTTCTGTCCTACAATGGTGCGCTAAATTGCGTAGAGTTTCAGAATCTCTAATTCAACAACTTCTAAAGCATTGATGTGCGTGCTTTCAAGTTTAATCTTCGGTGCAAAACCTGCGTAGCAAGCTTCTTTCCATCGTTGCACACACAAGCACCACTGATCACCTGCGACAAGTCCCGGAAAGCGCCACTGCGGATGCGGTGTTGATAAGTCATTACCGACTTTTTGTGAGTACAACAAAAAATCATCCGTCATAATTGCACACACTAAATGACTGCCTACATCTTCTAGGCCGGTCTTACAACAACCATCACGATAAAAGCCTGTTAAGGGTTCAAACGAGCAAGCCACTAATGGCTCACCCAATACATTACGAGCGACTTCTACAGAGTTAGACATGGATTATTATTCCGCTTTAAATTGAGCATTGATTGTTAACTACCCACTTCTTCTTATGCGCATGCGCTGCCTTACTCATATTAAAAAGTGTTCTTATGAAAACTTCAGATAATACATTTTATATCTTTCAGCCTTTTTAAAAGGAATGTCATAACTTAGAAAAACCTTTATTACAAATATCGAAAGAAAGATTGCGACAACTATTTTGGTAGTGGTACTAAAAATGCGCTTAGATTTTCACCATAAAAATGCTGGCTACAGAATCAGCCATTTAGTAAAAAAGTGCAGGCTTATTTTTTCTTAGCCAATTTTCAATGTGAAGCAAGAGAAGATTCGCTTGACGCACTGCTTCATTCGCAAGATTGGCACTCACTAAGTCTCCAGAATAATCAATCACATGACGTTGTTTACGCATTTGATCAAGAAGAATCATTACACGATGATCAAGCTCGATTGACTGGAAGCATTTTTTTGATAGAAAAAGAAGTTCAAAGATACATCTGTGAGGAATTTAAATTACTTGTAACACTCAAACTTACTTACACAATTAGCTTAGCATCTCTACATGTGTTTTGTAGCGATAAGCATGTCGATATTTGCTATTTCTGTGAGTGACTGAGTGTGCAATATTTTTAATGGGTTTAGCAAATCAAATGCAGGGCTAGGGCCTAATTGATCCATTTTTCTTTGTATTGCCTGAGCTTGAAAAGACCATGCCCGAATCGCTAAAGCGGGCTCCCATTGCCCCAAATCATTATCACGACAGGTCTGTAATAAGGGCTCTATGAGTGGGAGTAGATCACTTTCACTAGAGGTCGTGAATAATAAATTAATCATCTCTAGTTTTGCTCTGAATTGATCTCTTAAGGATCGTGTGTGATCAACAAAGTGCTGGTAGGTTTGCATCGACTCTTGTACTTTGCTATCCCCTAAAAACTGGTCCGCTATTTTTTTGACTTGTGAGAACTCATCTGTAGCCCCACCACCTCGTCTTTGCTCCTGACAAGTTTGTATCCAAGCTAAACACTCTGAATTAGCGAAAGGAAAGTTTTTATCAGAAAAACTCAATTTTTCGATATTAGGCAAGCGACTGAGGAAAGTGAGTAATTCATCAATAATGGCAGCAGCCATTTTTTTACCCCCCTCACCCATCATGGCGTAGCCTAAAGCTGCCTGATGATCTAGGTCAAACCAAAACGGAAACGCCATAATTCTGGCTTCACAAAAACTGACAATGTTTTCCGCATTTTTAGCCTCGCACACCATGGAGAACGTCCTTAATTCTATTTGCGATGGTGCCGGAATCAGTGTCAGATTATCTTTATTAGGCGGTAATTCCTGAAGGTTCGCTCTTGCAGCAAATCGCGTCAAATGAATGGCAAACGGATTACCTGGAGATACTTTAGCGACTACTTCAGATAACTGCCCTAAATAGGCACGCGTTGGCTCCATCGCTTGCAGAACTTCTTCAAAAGTACTTAATGTGTTGGCATCCTTCATGGTGACAGAAGGGACAGTCGGAGTCGCTACGCTACTTGGTGTGCTACTTGGCGTATCAAATGTGCTCGGGCTAGAAGTTTGTACTTTAGCTTCTTGGGTCTTAGCGGAATCTTGCACAGGCTCTTGAGCCCCTTGAATAGCCTCTTCAGGCACTGGAGCCGTCTCAGGTTCTGGCTCAATGATTTCTAGGGCTTTGATTAACCTAATTAATTGTGCGCAATTCGGGCTTTCGGCGTCCCTCTCCCCAAAAGATTGATCAAAGGTCACAGCTAACGCCACTAATTGCTCATATTCTTCTTTGCTTAACGGACGCACTGTAGCAGTAGAGATCCTCTCGGTTGTCCGGTCTAACCACCAAACAATTGCATTTCTGCGGCCACGTAAGCGACTGACTGGCGGAAACGCAGTTTCCCAGTATTGATTAAAAAAAGCATTAAACACGGTCAATGCTACCGATAAGCCATCAATCCCATGTTTTTCAATTTGCGACGCCCCGTACCAAACTGCCACTAAAAAATCTTTGGCTTCTGTTTCTAAGATGTTTTTGGATTTTTCGTCGACGATATTCCAATCGATGAGTCTAGATGCGTTCAGACTCGACATTAACTCTATTTCTGTAGCTAAGGATTGATACAAGTCGCCATTACGGCAGTCTTTTCCGGCGGGAGAGTCTGTCGCTATCGGTTCTAGAATTTTGGAGATATCTTCAATCATTTTTTAAAAGATACAGCGTGCAATTTTGTCTGGCATGGGTGGATAAATATTACTAGAAGTATAAGCATTTAACTGTGACTCTAATTTTTGAGTCGTCATATTCAGTTGGGCATTTTCTAGTTGTGATTTTTCCTGTGCTAAATTATTTTTTTCGTCAAAAAGGCTTTTATAATTAATAGCATTGGCATACTTTTTGGCATCACCCGAAAATCTCATGGCGACATTGATACGTGTTAACTGATTTGCCTTGAAAAACGTTGCATATTCCGGAAAATCCTTGAGTGTGAAAGATACCGCTCCAGATCTAAACGCCGCTAAAAAAGTACTAAACCCATAGTCACCATCCCAAGTTTTTATTAATTTCTTATCATCAATAAAAATGATTAATTCCGTTTTTCCACAAGTACTCGGATTCCACACAAAAGTCTGTGATGTCAGAAAATTCAGCTGCGTGAGTCGCTGTTGACCGTTAGAACAACTGAGAATTAATTCAAATCCATAAGGTTTAACAAGCGCTTCAGGATTAGCTGATACAGGATCACCTTGAATTTTGAGATCAAATTTATTGGTCGTATAGACTTCCAAAATCTTGTCTAAATTAGAGATGCGTTGATCAATCACTTTAATGCGCTCTGTGGTTTTATTTTTGATAAGTTTTTCTTGTAATTCAGTAATATTTTTTTGCGCTGTTAGCTTTTTCTTTTGCTCAGTAAAGTCATTAATAAAAGGAATAAAACTCAAATCCCAGTCAATACCCTTGTCTTGCAGGCGGATCGCGGTAAAACCGCTCTCGTTAGCTCTCAAGAAGGGTTTGACAGGCCCCTTCAGAAAATTGATCAACACACCATCATCACCATATAGCTTGTCGTTATTCTCTTGTGCATCCGCACCACTCTTAATCGCAAAGATGACTTGACTGTCCCAAGCATTTTGTAAGGTGCAATCCGCCTCGTTAAATGCATAATCGATCGCAAAATTTAAAGATCCCTTGATGATTTTTAAAGCCGGCTCATTCCAGGTTTCAGTTTTGAATTCGAGTGCTTGCGTGTAATTATCAAAGGCAAGTAAGGTATTTTTAATGCTTGAATCTTTAATTAATGGATCTGTTCCTAAACCACTGTAATTAGTAGCTAAGCCTGCTGCTTGTCCTGGAGAGTTAATCGCCTCTACCAACAGTTTTGTAAACGCATCATTGTATTTGCCATAAATAGTGTTCGCTTTTAAAATGTCTTTCCCCGAACTTGCACGACTTTTATTGGTGTATGAGCCCTTCACAAAAGAGATCATACGGTCAATGAAACTCAGTTCATTGGACACCTTTGAAAGTACTGTTGGGGATATTGAATTTTGTCTAATAGCATCATCTAAGGCTAAAGATTTGACCCAACGTGGCCGCTCTATATTGGGATTATCTTCAGGAAATTCCGTTAAAACTTTTTGCGCAAAGCGACTGTATGGGCTCGCTAATGAATTGAGCGAAACGAGGGTAGACTTCCAATCGTTCTGAGTATTTAGTAACTTTTGTCCCTCATCAAATCTCAAGGCAAACTTTTGCCATTCAATATCGCGCTCTACCCTATATGAATATTGGAAATCGATAATTCTCTCTGCATAAACCCTTTTTAAGGCGTCAATCTGATTGATGGAAGTTAATAGCTTATTGATTTTCTTGTATCCATCTAAGGTGTACTGCCCAGAAATTTTATGGCCACTTCGCGGCGCGGTTGGTGCCCAAAAGTCGCTTAAATACTGTTCATTGACGCCAGGCTGTTTTTCAACCCAAGCTTTCACCCAAGTTAAATCATTATTTCTTCTTGTAATTTCTTCTAGGCGCTGCAGTGTTTTTTGCTGCTCAGCATAGAGTTCCGCTTCTGGCAACCAGCTGATCCAATTTAAAAACAAAGTATTCACTGCAATGATGTCGGCTTCATCTACATTGGTCTGTAACAGCCTTAGAATAGTCATGTCTTGATTTTCAAAATCATTTTGTAATCCTTCCAAGGATTGATCATTGAAAACATCTTGGCGCAGAAGCACACTCTGCACTAGACCTTCAATCACTTTGGCAGTGACCAATGGGTCATCCTTGTCCTGCTTGTTTTGAAAGTATTGCTTTAAGATAGTTTCAGTAATGTTTTCATAAAAATCTGCATAAACGTCTATAAAGTTATTTTCGTATATTTGTGAAATTTCACTAGTGACCCAACTGTAAGGCAACAAATATCGCCAGTCAGAATTTGCTTTTTCTAGCCAATTAACGGCAGGCTGTGTTGCTAAGACCGCACTGACAGATTCTCGAATATCATCATTCTGTTCTGGCGCGCTTACAAGCTCTATATTTTTTGCATCTTGAAGCAGTTTCGATTCATAGGAGAAGCCCAAAAATATCCAAGTGCCGATCAATGCAACACCACCGTAATAAGCCATCCACCGCAGTTGTGAAGGACGAAATAACTCTGCGCTATCCTCTCCTAACGGCATATAAATACGATCTTGCTTTAAGACATCATTAATAAAACCAGCACCAAATGCCAATCTTGGCGTATGCGCATGCACTGGTGTCTGTAAAGCAACTTTGCTGAGCTCTGCCGATAGAAAAATACCCCGAAAAACGGGGGTATGCAAATAGTTTGAGGATTGAATCAGGTTTGTAATGACAGCCTGTAATGGCTTAAAAGTACTTTCTAAAGATTTAGTGGTCTTGATTAAACTGGCATCTAATGCCCCATCTGCCTGACTTGAACGTAAAGCAAGCCATGGAAAATAACGCTTGATTTCTGCAAGTGAGTCTTTAATATGTTGGGCAGAATCAGTCTTATCAATGGTTGCTAAGGATCCAGCCGGCATACTCAACACATCAAAATTTAATGCCTTGAGATACTGATCTACGCCATTTAAAGTATCGATTTTTGTCAAAACCACATAGACCGGCAAGCGCTTTTGGGTAAACGTCATCAAGTCATGAAGACATTTACTTAAGTTCTTAAAACCACTCATTGTAGTTTCAAGATTTTTTTCCTGTAAATCCTCTGCAGTGACGCAGACCACAACGGAGGCAACATTGAGCGGATTAACATCTGATTTGATGGACGATAACAGCGTATTCCAATGATTTTGACGCTCTACATTTTCCTGACTAGGATCAATATAACTCCCAGATAGCTCAATCCCTATGCCAGACTCCATAAATTCAAAAGCACACGATTGTGTGTGTGAAATCTCTTGGTCTGGTGCACTATTGCCAATTCCTACACTCAGATTACTTCTCTTGAGTAGGGTACTCTTACCCGATCCCGGCATGCCCATGACAAAATGAATCCGATGATGACCCAAGGTATCTGGATGCAAGGCATTTTTCAAAAAAGGTAATTGATCAATCCAAGGTAAATTCCTCAGAAAATTTAATAACGGATTTACCGGGACTTTCTGACTTTGAATGTAAGCTTGTACTGCCGCCGACCATTCTTTGTCTACTGCCGTTAATTCTTCCTTTAATAATTGCGTGCGCAGGCGTTTTCTAATTTGATACTCAATGTAGATTTTTCTAGCAAGTACAAAACCAAAATACGAAGCAACCGGAATGATAGCCCATAACCACATACTGCCAACTGGCCAATTAAAAATAAGCTCAAATAACCAGCCAACACCTAAAAGTGCCAACAATAGGATTGCATATAAAAGAATCAGAAGGATTTTTTTTAATAGCTTCATAAAATCTTAGATTAGACTGATCTTTCTTTCATTTGACATGACATTTCACCTTTAAAAAACTACTGCGCTAACCGTCCAAGAACGGACAAAATCTGCCCCCTCAACAACACATAGAGAAATACCGCAAGAAAACATAAGAGTAGCAAGGGTATCGACGTTTTTAAAAGCCAAGCCCAACTTTTTTTCGTGTTGAATTGATCATTCATTAGCTGATTCACGCTTGCAAAGGTTTGCTGCGTTGAGCTATCTAGTTGATTCGCGGATAAAGTTTGGTGGAGGATTTGATGCTTTTGTTTTGCTAGCTCCTCAGTTTTTAAGTCATAGACGTATTTACCTTTAAACCCATAAGCTAAACATGCAGCGTATACCCCACGCGCAATCTCCGTATCATTTGTCAATTGCGAAGCACGCTCAAAAAACTCCACCCCAGCTAAGTTAGTCTCAAAAAAGGATGACTGTAATAAATGGCTCGGCCATGCTTCCGACACCCCATCCCAATTAGCATTCATTAACTGCTCATCCGCCCAAGCACACACCGCAAATAGTGCGGCATCAATCGCCTCATAAGAATACAGGCGCTCTTTTCTCTCTTGCTGAATGCTTTCAATCTCTTGCAGTAAATACTGAAATAATTCCTGCACAGTTTTATTTTTATGCTCTAGTTCAAGCACTAAAGTCGCCATCACGTCAAAGAATGGCTGACAAAATAGTGCTTCATCAATATGTTTTGATTGCTCTATCAAAGCCCTAGCACCTTATTCGTAGTCAGTGGCGGTGCTTCTGACTTTTTCTGCGATTTTGATCTGCGTGTTTTGGTATCTAGGGGATCTTCAATGTCATCATTCTTTTCAATCGCACGGATTTCATTGATCGATGTGTCCGCTAAATCTACGATTAACTGTAAAGGTACTACATTTGCCGTATAGGATTTAAATATATATCCAGAGGAGTCAATTTCGACAGGAATCGCAAATTGACGTACTTTCTTTTCCAACATCGCATCAAAGTAACTCGCAAAGATCACTATCGCCTGAGTATCCGTACGACGCATCAGCCGTACCCACTCATTTGCTTCAGGGCTAATAATCAAGCGATCTGTCGCGATAATCGCGGGATCAGTGGCCGGCTTACCTATGACTAGGTCATTGAGTACATCTTCTTTTTTGAGTAATACCGTTGCTGCCTTGAGAGAATTAACTTGGACGATGGTTAATGCCAAGGTGTATTGCCTACCATTGACTAAATTGAGGTTTTTAGAGGAGCGAACAAATAATTTGACACCGTTTTTTTCATAGGTGTAATTGGTTTTTGACAAGGCTTCCGCCTTAGGATCAATCTTCGTCGAAGAGCATCCCAATAGACTCAATGTCATCATCACCATGAATAAATAAGTTCTTAATTTCATATGAGCACTTGGGCAGTTATCCGCAATTAAAATGAGTTCTAACTTGAATTGGTTCTAAAAAACACTAACTTCACCTTAGACTTCACCGGCAAATCAAGCCAATGCAAACATACAACGCCGTTAGCGTTAGCCTCAAACCAAAGATCATCTGAGGTATCAATTCGCCAAATAAAATGATCTGTCCCATCACCTAAGCCATAAGGGATGCGACTCACACGCTCCATTTTCACGCCTGGCAAAGCCCTACTCACAACAGTTTCTATACGCATCAGTGATGCCACTTTTGGCACTCCGAGCTTGTTAAACTCCTGCTCTGAGAGGTCTTGCACTACTAAATAAACAACAAAATCTCCAACCTGTGTTGCTTTAGGCACAAGTGCCTCTTGCCACCCAGTCTTTGCATGAAAATTAGCAACACTATCTGGACCACTGCGTAATTGATCTAATAAGGCATGCATAATATCTGTGACTTGAACAAAGGCTCGCAGGGGATCATCATGATTCCATGCAGGTAACCTTGGTAACTGCAAACCCGTCAAGGAAGATAAGCGCGTCAACATCACTAAAAGAACTTCAAAAATCCAACTCGGATTTAAATTCTCTTCCATGCGATGTTCAATTTGAGTAATCGCTTGATTGATCTCCGCCAGTACGAGTCGATGCTTTAAAGCCTCAGAATCTAATAGCTCATGATTCATACGCCAAGGAGTCGCCAAACCCTCCAAGCCACGCGCATACGTATTTAAATACTCATCAATCGTGCGTATTTTTTCAAAGAGTAACTTACTGCCACCAAGATTCAAACAAGCCGGTACAAAATTTCTGTCCAAGGATACCGTGCCGTTTTCTACAATCACTCTCGCAATCGTCAAAATGTGCATGTCTTTAGCAGCATCAATTTCATCGCCAATCAAGAAACGACAGCGAAACCACAATTGATTGATTTCTAATGCAGGAGCATCATCGTATAAATTCGGCAAAGAGGCATGTTCACTTGGAATCTCAAAAGTTCCATCCATACCGTTCTGGGCAACGGCAGCCGTTCCTGGAAGCAACTTGGGCAAGCCAACCGCAATCGTCAAAGTACCATTTCGCTGCGCTATTTCCGTAATTTGTCGAGCCGGCAATACAGCGTTACCTTGGAGATTAACCCAAATCCCCCCCGGTAAAATAGCGTCAAAGTGACGACATTCTAAAAAACCAGCTGATAATCGCTCTGCAATGATTTCTAGGTTTAAAACTCCGTAAGGGCTTGATCTCGTTAAACTAAATAATTTAGAGTACGTGGATGAATGATATAAGTCGTTGTATTGAAAATGTTGGGGCTGTAAGAAAATGCCCTCTTTCCAATAAATAGGTTTAATTAGACTCATTCTATCCCTTTAGATTTGATCCTATTACTTAAGATTCTTCAGTAAATTGTTGATTTATTTTAACATATTGACCTATTTATCAAAATGAAATCATCAAAAAAATACTTTTAATCCCTAAAATAGGCATTATTTGTAAAAAAGAAACACCTTCTCATGCGACTTCTACAACGCTTTAATCAAAGTTTCCACCAAATGACCCAATAAAGAACATGCCACTTCCTTTGGCAGATCGTATTCTCACCCCTGAGGTTTTATCGTCATCATCAAGATGGACTTCGTTACCAATCTTGCTGAGCATGCGATTTTTAGCTGGGTTATTGTGGTTGACTGGAGATAATGATTGCGAGTTATTTAAAGCCCCTGCAATCACCATCTGATCAGGATCCCCATCCATAAAGGCTAACATGACCTCACTATTGGGTAATAATGGGAAATGCATGCCAGACTGCCCCAAATCGCTCGGCGAATTATATGGGGTAGCTAAACGTACTCGTGTAGATACTTCACCGGAGTTTTCAAATACCAATTTAACCCGATAACGCCCCCAACGATCTAAATCTGCATTACCTCTCATATCCGACTGCACAATAGCGGGTAGGTATCCTGCAATCATTGGGCGCGGCGTTTTAATGGCCATCCTAAATGGGGTTGCCTCCGGTATAGCAGTAAATTCAGACTGGTAAAAATTATTTTCCACATCAGTAGCATCAGCACGCGTTTGAATTCCAAAACCCGCCTGACTACCTTGATGGTGCACCGAAGTCACCCGAAAACTCGAATTTAAATTACCTCTTGGATGATCTTCTATCGATACCTTCGATCCAGGATAAATACCCGTTGCAAAACCGCGACCCGTGACCTTTAACTGATCAACTTGTAATGATTCAAAACGTATTTTTGCGTAATGATTGGCTTCATCATTGTCCCGAAAATCTCCACCAAACCACATCCGCTTGCCCCAAGATAGCTCAGGATCTGACTTCTTCGCTGAAATGTCATTTTGTGATTTTCTGAAGTTATAGTTTTGCACATGCACTTCACGCATAACCACCCTGTGCGCCTCACTTAACTTTGTTAATGAGCTTTGATATTGATCAATGGCAATCGAACCGTAAGGTCGAAATTTTAAAGCAACGGCATTAGTTGAAAAACTACTATTGTTATCAATAAAAATAATCTTCTCGATTTTTTTATCTGGGTCTTGTATGAAGTAATAAAAGATCCCCTCAAACTCACACCATCGGTGCATAAAATCTAAATCACTCTCTTGATACTGCATCACAAATACACGCTTACGTGCCGGAGCACTCAATTTGGAGAGATCAAAATCTACCCCATTATTAAAGCCATTACGCTCAAGAATCTTTTTTAAAATATCTGCTGTTGAAAGACCCAAAATATCATTCGAATAAGCTGCATTTAAAATCGAATCCGCTAATTGCGCAACTCTGGGCTCTAAAATAACTCGGTACATCATCTTCTCACCCGCAACATGCTCGAATGACTCCGCCTGCGTGATCATGCCATTAAAGGTGGTTTGAGTAGCATTCCATGGAGATAAAACGAGTGTGGCACTTTTTTGGATTAACTCTCCCAAGTCTATATGCAGATTACTTGAAACTAGATCAATCACAAAACGATATGTTGTCCCCAAGGCCTCATGTCCATCAATAGAAGCTACTTGAAAATCCACTTTTTGAGAACTTGAACAACTAAATTGATACCAACTTAATTCAGACTGAGCCATGATATTTTTCCTTCAAGCCATTTATGATTTATGGTGCAAGACATAGGGTGGTGAACTGTCCAGGCACTAATGACATGCCAGGACAATTCGTTAAATTTTGTATGTTCATAGAGGTCATACGTGTCATAGGTGCACAGCCGACCAAGGTGGTGAATGATCCCAGGATTGGAAATGTAGGCCCAAAACACATTCCGCAAGCTACACCAATCCCCAAATCTCCTAAAGACATCGTCACCATACTCAACATATTTTGTGCTGGTGTAAAGGCAATTAAAACATTCGGTGCCGTAGGGATGGCTAATGCAGTCATCGAGATATTCGGATACGGAATCGGAATGGGTATGGGTCCCGGCATGAGACATACATCAGGAAACCCCATATTCATCACCATCATATTATTTGAAAACATGGATCGCCTCTATTCTTGTTTTAATTTGGTGTATTCCAACTTGACATCTTTAAAGATAGTTGTCAAATCAATGTGCGCTTTAGTAAAGTCAGCCAGCGATAAATCTGCTCTGGAAAAATTAGCCTGCGATAAAAATGCCCCTTGAAAAAACGCACTATTCATTTGCGCGTCTTCAAAATTACTCCCTAATAATTGCGTGCGGTCAAAGCGTGCCTGCGATACATTCGCTCGCTGGGCTTTTAGATTAGTCATATTAGATAAACTAAAGTTCGTCTTTTTCATATCCGCTTCTTGAAAATTGGTAAAGCTCAAATCAATCTCCCGCAAAAAACAACTTTGGATAACTGCATTTGAAAAATTAGATTTTTGCAAAGAACTCGCCATTACAAAATTGACTGAAACTAGGTGCGCCCGTGAAAAGTCGCTCTGCTGAAATTGACAATCAACGAAGGAAGTTTTCTCAATCTTCGCTTCTATGAAATTAATACTCTGTCCAGAGCAAGCTAAAAAAATCGCACTATTAATCTTTGCCTGCGTGAACAAAGAACCCGTCAGTACAATAGGGTCATATTTCTGCTCAGGCATCTCAAAGTCTTGATCGAATATGGCGCTATCGATCTCGGCATCGATCTTAATACCTAAAAATTTACTTTTATCTAAAGTGGCCTCTGAAAAATTAACCTCAAATAATTTCGTACCAATGAATGAACATGCAGTCATTTGTGCTTTAGAAAAGTTAGCTCTAGATACATGCGCCTTATCAAAAATAGCATTATTTAAATTAGCTCCTGTAAAGTCAGCACCCTCTAAATTCGCCCCTCCAAAATTACAGTTTTCTAAGTTTGCACCCCGTAAATTCGCATTGGCTAAGTTGGCATACGTCAATGTTGCATCAAGCAAATTGATACCCTCTAATTGGGCACTTTGTAAATTGGCACCATCTAAAAATACACCACTCAAGTTTTTGTCGCAAAGATTGACACCTTCTAAATCTGCACCTAACCAGTCAACTCCCTGTAATGATGTCTTTGCTGATTCCTCAGTTTGAAAATATTGCATGATCTGTTGCCCCAATAACTTGGGCTCAATTAAAGCGTTTGATTGCGGCATCATATGAGCGGTTTTTCGGTAAGCCATGTTTTGTTTAAGTACGCCCTGAAGCACTTTTTTTTCTAACTCCGCATATTTTTCTTGATCAATCAGACCTTTTTGTAGTGTTCCTTGCAAAATAAGCAAAGTCTTTTGCAATTTTCTTGATGGTGGCCCCATACCATTTTGCTGGTTTTTCTTGATGGCACTTTCAAGGTCAATATGATTTTTTTTCAAAAGTTCTTGTAAATTTTTAAATGCTTTTTTTCTTTCTTCTAAGGCGAGCTCTTGAGTACGCTTCACAAGTTCAATCAAACGCGCTGAATTCGGTTGACTCGATAAAAATATTTCCGTCATTTCAGCTGTAATTGCCTCGACTTCACCGAGTTGAAGATCTATGATCTTTGGCGCATCCGTTGTTTGGTTCTGCTGTTGCGTTGCTAAGACAGCCGCTTTCTTATCAAGCGCTTGCGCTTTTAGTTTTTTAGCTTGCTCACTCATCCGGCCAACACGCTCTTTAGACTCGGGACTTAATTCAGCCATTAATGATCCCACTTGCCCTCTTGGCAATAACGGTCCGTCATCAATCATGGCTAAAGCAGCATCTTTTTGTCCATAGCTACGATTGTGGATTTGCTCTGCATAATGTGTGTTTGATTTGGGCGCATCTTGGTCCTCTAAGGCGCCAAATAATAGATCTACATCATGGGCATCTAATTCACTAATAGAAACCTTACCCCGCCACATGAGACCGAGGACTCCATCATGCGGAATGATGCACAAGGTATCTAACTTCATCTCAATTGGAATGAGCTCCTGACTAAATTTTGACCGGCGAATCATGCACCGTGGCTGCCAATTGGGAATATCCCACACAAGTTCTTTGCCACCCGCTACCATTCCCTTGCAAATGACTTTGTCATGCACCTGAAAACCCTCCATGACCCACTGATCTTTGGGTGTCATCATCAACACCTCAGCAGGTGTGTCTGAGGCTAATGCGGGGTAATCATTTTTAAACCACTTCTCATCATAAGTTCCTGCTGACTTAAATCTAGACGGCCCATCCAAAGGCAAAGGACCAAATCCCGCAGGATCAGGACTATCTTTAGGTGACGTGATCAAGTGATCGTAATATTCTATTTGGGGAAGAGCTTGACCCTCCCAAGATCCTTCATATGATCCCAGCCCACTAGGATTTACAGGGTGGTTTTTACCACCAAAAGAGTTTGACCAATCGAGCAACAATGGTGCCAGCATTTTTTCAGGATCTGAGGGCCAACCCGTTCCTAATCGCTTCTCCCAAGTTCGCGGTCCACTCACATGTAATTTTTTACTCGATAGTAATTGCGCACCCCGCAAGATTTCTACAGAGGCCAAACCTGATAGTTGCTCTTTTTCATGAGGATATACTTTGCCAAAAGCCAACCACTCAGAAAAAGGCTTATCAAAACATAAATCTGGCGCTGTTTGTTTGGGTAATACAGTAGATAACTCTTTCCAGAAATTAGGTTCTGACACAAGCGTTAGGGCACCATTCGATTGCTTAAATCCAGCACATATCGTTACCAAAAGTGATACCTTACCCCCTGCTTGTGGCACAGGACGATTAGCAATGCTGAGGGATATAGGTTTGATAACTTTCATTGGATCACTTAGACAATGACATTTAAACCATTCATTGAGAGTTTCAAGGGCGACCCCTCTAGTTCCATTCCACCAACTTGTTTAATTTCAAAACTTGTTAATTCCATCGACGATAGTCCATAGGCCATGGATAGCCCCAATACCACCTCTAAAGTTCCTGAGATCGCAGTGGATAGACCTAAACCGATAAAAAGTTCATTCGTAGCACCAATTGTCATTTCGCTCGATGCTCCAATCGTTAATTCATTACTGTTGCCAACCGTGGTCTCTAATGTGTTACCGGCAGCCGTTTCCTCTGAATCACCACCCGTTGTAATGGTCCAGTTTCCAGTGATGGTTGAGGTTTTACTTCCGCCCCAAGTATCTGTAGAGTCTCCAACCACACTCACCGTCTCTGCACCACTGACAGTGTAATTTCTATCTCCAGTAATGGTGTCGTCTAGATTGCCATTAATCGTTTGCGTTACATCTTTCTCTATCGTCTGCGTTAAATTTTGATGGATAGTTCTAGTGACACTGCCTTCAATCGTTTCATTGAAATCCTTGGAGATGGTTTTGGTACTTTGCCCTGAAATCACTTCAGTGTGATCGCCGCTCGTGGTCAGACTAACATCTCCTGAAATCGTTTGATTGAAGTTTTTTTCGACGGTTAAAGTTTTATTTCCTGAAATTGATTGATCATCATTGCCGCCAATATTCATCTGGAAATTACCTTGCACACCGATATATTTGTTTTCACCGACTAATTCGTAGGAAAGACCATCGAGTGCTTGGCCCATATTACTAGCTTCACTCCCCTGCGATATTTGATTTTGAGCATCTTGTAATAATTGCGACATGTTCTGGTCAATCCAATTTTGGAATGTAGTCTCTAATGAGGCCCATACCTGAGGAGTTACTACGTCTTCCCAATCCTGTGAAGATGAACTAGAGTTATTTTCTACCATTTTTTATGGCTCCTATTAAACAATACAGTCGTAAATAAAGTCCTATTTTTATCACTAGTACATACTCAGAATGATTCACGCGATCTGGCATCGTGCGCATCAATTCATGAGCAATTTGTCGACATAAAACTTTTTGTGATTCTTTACCAAGATCTAAATACGACTGTGTTTGGGCAAGTACTTTTGCCTTTTGATTTAAAAATGACACAACATCAGCGTGTAAGTTCTTATTTAATCCACTCGGTCGATTTTTATTAATCGGTGATTTATTCGATAGTTGTGCTTGAGTTTGTTGCTTGTACTGATCTAATTTTTTTAAAACATCACCCTCATTTAACCGACTCCCTAGGATGGCTAAAAATTCAGGATGCAAAGATTGTGCAGTTTGCCCCATCTAATTAACCCATATGGATTTGTTGACCTTGCAATTGCACTAATTTTTCACCACTGACTAAAGTAACTTCTCCGTGCAATTGCGCAATCGTAGTACTTTCCATCATCAAATGACCAGCCTTTGTATTATCCGTATCTTCAATACGACGAAAACTTTTTTTGGCTTGCAAAAAGATTGAATCAATCATCGAATGCGCATGTTTGATCGTTTCTTCTAATCGATCAACAAATCGCTTGAGTACAGAGGCATGAATTGTTAGTTGATGCGCAACAATCTCATGAGACTCACTGACAAAACGTATACTGGGCGCCTGTATTTCTAGACCCGTTGTGAACTGAACCAAAACCTCTTCGGCACCAACATGTTGCTGCACAACTTGCAATATAAATACATCCGTTTGTGATACTGAACAAATCACCGTATCACCTAACTGGGGCTGAATCAAGCACCCTAACGAACACTTGGCGATTCGACCGCTCTGTATCGTTAAGGGGTTGAGATGTATCACTGTACTTTGCACCATCTGAATCTCAACTTCTTGTGGCGCTAACTTTTGCATATTTTCAATTTGCATATTTAATTCCCCTAAGTATTTTCTAAAACATACGCAGCGTAAGTTGTGTTTTCAGCATGCGCAAGTTCAATATTACTGCCTGCAGTTTGCAATCCCTGTCGCATCGTTTGATCGAGTTTAGTTTGTGATAAATTCGTATGACTTAAATCGGCTTCAGTCAAATTCGCACCAATCATATCGGCACTCGATAAATCCGCACTACGTATACTCGCCCCCGTTAAATTAGAGAGATGCCAAACCGAACCCTGCGCAAGCATCTTGTCTAATTGCGCCTGACGCAAATCACTGCGCACAACACGCGCTTGAAAGAGATTCGACTCCATCAGATTGGCTTTCTCTAACTTAGACCTCAAAAAACAGGCTTGCATTAATTGCGCTTTTTCAAATTGACACTGATTTAATTCTGCATCAATAAAATTACTATTATTCAGTATAGCTTGATTTAAATTAGTACCTTTAAGACTCGTTTTGTGGCATTGCACAAAGGGCAATACTGCTCCTTGTAGATCAAGATTATCGAGTATGGAAGAGGCTAAGACCATCTTATCTGATGTCACTGCCTTGAACAGACACTGCGTTAAATCCTGTTCAAAAAAAGTGGTGCGATCAAAAAAGTTATTGGAAAAATCACTTTGATTGAGTTGGCATTTGGTAAATACAGATAATTGATGGCGCGCACCAGCAAAACTTACCGCATTAAATTTTGAATCAACAAAATTAGTTTGCACACATTCTGCTTCATTAAAATCTACCTTATCAAATTGCGATTCCACAAAACTAACAGATTTTAAGACCGCCTTTTTGATACTGAATTGTTGCAGTCGTGCATTTGAAAAAACAACCCCATACATTTGTGCTTGATCTAAATTGATATTTTCGAACTCACATTCTGAAAAAACCGTATCTTTGAAAATATTATTTTTAAAACTCAGTTGCTGAAAATGGCAGTTAGAAAATATCGCACCAGTAAAATTGACCCCTACTACGTCAACATTACGTAGGGCGAGTTTTTCTATCGGCAAACCCTTACCTAATACATCCAGTAAATGTTTTCTTCCCTCCTCAGCCTCCAACCAATGTAGCAAAATGAACTCCCAATCAATGACTCAAATAAATAATATCGACTTCTTCGAGTTCTTCGCCAGGCATAGAACCCACAGCTAGCGCGTTCGGCTCACCCTCTAATCTCACATAATAACTCTCATTGGCTTGAATCTGATTTCTTAATCCCCAGGCTTCAAAATCAAGCCCCGCAGTTTCAAATTTCATGCCCTTAAACTCATACTCGTTGATCGTTTTTTCTGGCAGTAGTCCTGATATTCCCACTGCATGAAAACTGATTTTTGCTTCATTACCTGATACTCCCAAAATGAATCCAGATACAGGCGCATTATTTCGAGGTCGTATTTCAAGCCAAACCCCTATTTTTTCTTGTGCATAAAGCTGTATTTGGTATGGCAAGCTCGGCTTATTAGGTACATGTAACCTAGCTACCACTTTCGCAACCCACTTGGTATCCTCCACTAAAGTCCAATCACCAAGAATAGACATTTTTGAATCCGTCATTGGTGCTGGCGAATCATCTTTTAAATGACTCTCTCCAAATAGATGCACAAACCCATCAATATGTCGTTTTAATTTGGATTGTAGATTTAAACGAAATAGTGCCAAATCTCTACGTATAGATTCAGAGGCATATTGTTCTTGAGAAGCAACAACCACAATCAACCCAGCATTTTCTTGTGCCGCATTTTCTGAGGAAGCAAGCCATGCTTGCTTTTCTCCAATGGGCCAAAACTGTCCTTTAGTCTGCAGTCCATAGTGTTGTAACGATGCAGATACTGGCGAAGCAATTATTTTTGCCTCTTCCCCAATCACAATAATCCATACGCATTGATTTGCCATGATCTGCCTTACGAATATTTCACAGTGAACTCACCACTTTGATCGACATCTAATTTAGCCTGTCGAATATCGGATGCGTCCGCCATACTGGCTAATAAGCCATTTGACAATAAGGGGAGTATTTTCCCTTTCAAAATGAAGTCAATATTACGCGCGCCCGTTTCTACTTCTGTACAACGCAAGGTGATTGCATCAATCGCCGCAGGTGTCACTTCAAGATCAATCTTATTATTGCTCTTCATGCGCGCAATAAGTTTTTTAATCTTCATGGCCACAATACCGCCAAGAGCAGTCTTCGATAAGGTGTAATACGGAATAACCGTCATACGTGCCAGTAATGCAGGCTTGAAGTGATTGGACAAGATCGGGCGAACTGCAGCCATCACTGCATCAAGTGGCGGCGGCTCATCTCCTGAACATAATTCAGTAATGACGTCTAATGCCAAATTAGATGTGAGAAAAATGACTGTATTTCTAAAATTAATCTCTCGCCCTTCACCGTCAGAGAGCATCCCTTTATCAAATACTTGATAGAACAGGTTGACTACATCTAAGTGTGCTTTCTCAACTTCATCGAGTAAGACTACCGAATAAGGTCTTTGGCGAACCGCTTCAGTCAGGACACCACCCTCGCCATAACCTACATAGCCCGGAGGCGAACCTACTAAGCGACTGATCGTGTGCTTTTCTTGAAACTCACTCATGTTAATCGAGGTGATTGCATGCTCACCGCCAAAAATGACATCCGCAACGGAAATAGCTGTTTCTGTTTTACCCGTTCCTGATGGTCCACAGAGTAAAAATATACCCATGGGTTGCTCGGGATCACGAATACCCGATGACGCTGCTTTGAGAACCTCGGAAATAATGTCAATACCATGGTCCTGCCCCGAAATACGCCCTTTAAGCGTTTTTTCTAAAGCCAGAGCATTCGCCGCTTGATCACGCAACATCTTTCCTAAAGGTATGCCTGTGCGGTCCGATACAACCTTCGCAATCGTATCTGGGGCCACTTCAATATAGACCATCTTTTCGTCTTTTTGTAACTCCGCCAGCTCTTTTTCCGCTATATCTAATTGATCTTCAATCGACTTGGAGTCACTTTCCTGACCCTGTACCTTCGATTGAGATAGCTGAGAGCGCAGTTCTAAGACTTTTTTGGCCGCCGCTAATTCAGTATCAAACTTCATTTGCAATGTAGCTAGCGTTTCTTGATTTGCTTCGACTAATTTTTTGATTTCAGATAGGCGCGCTGGATTAACGTTCACACGATTATCGCTATCACGCATCAAGCCCTTCTCTTCCCGCTGTAACATTTGGATTTGGCGCTCTAGGTCTTCGATTTGATCGGGCTTAGACGATAAATTCACCTTAATTCTTGCGCATGCAGTATCAAATAAATCAATCGCCTTATCAGGCAGTTGACGCCCAGTAATGTAGCGATCAGATAATTCTGCCGCAGAACGCAGAGCATCATCACGCACAATCACCTGATGGACCTCTTCATATTTGCTCTTCAACCCACGCAATATTTGTACTGCCATCTCTACTGAGGGCTCATCTAATTTTACTAATTCAAATCGTCTTGCTAGAGCAGGATCTTTTTCGAAGTATTTTTTATATTCGCTCCAAGTCGTCGCCGCAATAGTTCTTAACTCGCCTCGCGCTAAAGCAGGTTTTAATAAGTTGGCAGCATCGTTGGTTCCTGCAGATCCACCCGCACCAATTAATGTATGCGCCTCATCAATAAATAATAAAATTGGCTTGGCTGAAGACTTGATTTCATTGATCACACCGCGTAATCGATTTTCAAACTCTCCCTTCACACCAGCACCTGCTTCAAGCGCACCCATATCTAGGCCCAAGATCGTGACATCTTTCAAGACATCAGGAATATCCCCTTCAATGACACGCAAAGCTAAGCCTTCAATCACCGCAGTTTTTCCAACTCCAGGATCCCCTACACAGATAGGATTATTTTTTCTTCTTCGGGCGAGGATGTCGACCATTTGACGAATCTCTTTATCACGACCAAATACAGGATCAATTTTTCCCGCTTTCGCTTTAGCAGTAAAGTCCTCGCAAAACCGCTCTATTGCACTGCCAGAGCATGTCCCTGCACCGTTTGAGCTACCACCACTACTATCACCAATTGAGCCTTGATCCTTAGCTTCTCTCGAAGTAAGGGCAACTTGACCTAAGAGCTGTAAAACTTCTCTTTTATTTAAGCCATCAATGACTTTTGTATAACTCTCACTCGAGTAAAACGATAGACGCTCTACATAGGCGGCAAATAATGCACCAGACCTGATTTTATTTTCGAAAAGTTCGACGGATGAAATGAGCCAAGCATCAGCAAATAACTCAGGCAATAATGGTGAAAACTGTGGCTTTGCGCCATTGCCTGCTTTGTAAGATTCGATCGTTTGCTCTATGCCTCTGATAAATCGTCCTGGATCAATACTTTTTTGTTTTAAGATCAGCTGGATATCACCCATCGGATCTTCAAGCAGTTTTAATAACAAATGCTCGACAGTGATTTCATAATGCGTACGGTTTAAACATAGACCCGCTGCATTTTCAAGGGCACCAACACAACTGGCATTTAATCTACCTACAAGTAATTTAAAATCAACGATTTGCATATGACGACTTTCATAAAAGATAATTTAATTTTACGAATAACTCATGACCTACAACTTCATTTAAAGCTGAAATAAAAATTGACCAAACTGCGGCTTTCCTCCTAAACAAGCACCGTAACCTAGTGCCTGGTTACCAATTTTTTGATGATTCGGTAAACTTTTTGCACGAAAGAGGATTTGATAAAACCCCTGTAAATACAATTCAATTGCCTGTTTAAGCAAGCCATGTTTTTCACCACCCGGTAAGATGTCATCAATCGCTCCCGCGCCTTGATTTTCTAGTACCACCTCCACCATATATCGACGATCAAGGACTGAAGCTCCCAAAATAGTGTCTGCCCCGAGTTGATGATTCTTTTTCCCTAAATGGAGCTGTTGACTTTGCGGAACTTTAACGCGATGCGCATAATTAGGGTTTACAGTGACATTCCCGGATCCAACAATAGCTTGTATTAAGTGCTGCAATCCTGCCGCTGAATGTTGCTTCATATTAAAAATTGGTGCCAAATGTAACAATTTAGGCCATTGATCGAGATGATTTTTTAAGGCTTTGCCGTCAATGCCGATTAAATTTAAAAAACGATTTAATTGGCGCTCATCCTTACCTAATTGCAGTCCTGTGATGTAGCGATGACGCGTCATCGCACGAATCAATAATTGATAGGCTCTGTAATGAAACATATCAAGAAAACCTTTAGCCAGATGTATTGAATATTGGTTGTTCGCTATTAACTCTTCACTATAAAAGTAAGGTAATGGCGAAGTGACGCCATATAATCCAAAAAATGTAGTCTCCACCTCAAGACGATCCTGCTCGTCGAATCGCACTGCAGAAACCTCATGTTCTGGAAATCCTAGCGAAAGACTAGGCCGAATACGTAATGATTCACTGAGTAACACTTCCCAACTTGGAATATCTTTTTCGAGTACCCCATTTTCTTTCGCCTTCAAGCGCAAAAAATGCAGATACAAACGAATTAACTGAAAAAATTCAATTCGATGACTGTTTCTTTCGATGAGGTGTTTTAAAGTCTGTGATTGACTGTTATTAATTTGGGCCATTCAAAATATTTTCCACTGACTTGATCTTTAACACCTAAGGATACAAACGAATTTAAATCCACCAGACTTGCGAAAAAATGCGCAAGCATCTCTCCAAAAATAAATACATCACCAATGCCCGAATAGAAGTCACCTCTTAATGAAACGATGATTTTTTTTCCGCGCAACACATTACCCATCGACATCTCATAACAATCTTCTACCTGAATATCATCAATACCTTCAATCCGCCTTCTTGCCGCATCAATTCGGGCTGGCTCATCACCACCTACTGATAAATAATTCATTAGGTATTCTTTGATCGTAGACTTTTCATCTAGCGAGTTAATACTCATGCGAGCCTGGGCAATGATTTTCCAAAGAGCGTCCTCACCAAAGGATGGTCGAGCAGAGCCTACTGGTCTCG
>JBBAKF010000029.1:0-28446 GCA_040403635.1 Polynucleobacter sp. | reverse complement strand
AAACCTTGTAATGCGAACGTCCTAGAAATTCACCTACTCGGATACCGACTTCGTAGCCAGCGATGCAAGCTACCAAAAACTCCTCACCACTCGCTTGAATGGATTGCGCCACAGCGAGTGCTGGTGAAAAAACGACTGTCGCAGGATGAAATACCGAAGCATTATGGACATCATCTTGCTCGACAACATGAGAGGCAGCCGCATTGACCATCGCTGCAAAATACGGCGTTGAAGTGGACCGATCAATCAATATCTCTGCAGCACCAGCGCTCGGGCCCATCTGTTTTGAATAACGGTGAATAATTTCAACAGCGTGAGCACCCTTACCTGCGATGGTTGATCCTACCCAATCAACAAGCAAATCCTCAGCCTTACGAAATACCTCTTGTGGGATTGCCTTAGCATCTAATAAAGCCGCAAAACTCGCGAGTTCTTGCGATGCAAAATGCGAATCGTTTTTTAACATATGAAAAAGTAATCAGTCCCGAGTTTTTTATTTAATCAGCACAATAGTTACCATTAGTGGGCGTATAACAATCCCCGAAATCTTGATTACATTTATTTAAAGCAACTTGTTTGGCTGAGCTCATATCAGTAGCCGACCCAACGATTGATTTACCTGGCCCATTCCTGCTTTGAGCAAAAGATAAACAACGCACATCAGGTACCGGATTCGTATTTAGAACACACCCCGCACCACAGGCTTTTCTTGCCATAGTATCTGCGTGCTCATAAGATATGGTTGAAGAATAAAGCCCAAATTGAGTTGTATTGGGGTTAAGCCAAATTCGAGTATAGTACTTGGTCGGTGCAGTATAAATAGAAGTTGATGGTGATGAGTCGGAATCCATCGCAAACTTAATCAGCCCAACTATCGCAATAACTACGAGAGTTCCTAACCAACCCCAATTTCCTTTCTTAGCCGCTGAAGTTGGAGGTGGAGGTGGAGGACTATAAACAACAGGCCTGGAAACTGGTTTAGGAGTCGCAATGGGCTTAAATTTAGCTGTTGTGGTGGCTTTTATCGACTTGTCTAAATAACATTGCGGGCAGTCTTTACCAGCCCAACGCATATGTTTAATATCATTCGGAAAAGTTGGACACTTTGCCAACTGTCTTGACTCGTACAGATTACGTAAATGGTTCGCCCACTGTCTAGCTTTTGGTCTAGCACTCGCAACTCCAATGAAGGCTTGATCAAACATCTGTCTTGTCACATCATCAAAACAAGCATGGACACTTTGTGCCCTCGGTTTAATTTGTGGATGAGGAATCAAGCCATGGGGATAAAGTAAAGCTTTCGCTTTTTCATCATTCGTATCAAAATCCCCTAAACCTGGCTTTACAATCCCCTGAAATGGATGGATACCCCAGTTAAATAATTGGAAAATAATAGTCGCCAAAGCATATAAATCCTGCTCTTCCCCTAATTTAGTCGCCGGTGCATTCTGCTTCAGGACCTCGGGTGCAATATAGTCCGAAGAATACATCGTTGCTGGAAAACGTTGGTTAGATGCTGGGTCAAAAACAGAAAATCCATCACAATCAATCAGAGTCACGGCATGCGTTGTTTTAAAGACCCGGATATTCTGCGGTTTCATGTCAATGAAGTAATGCTGATGCTCATGTAAATCTGCGACCATTTCACTCAAATGCATAGCGATTTCTACGCGGTATGAAAGAGCATATTCATTAACAGAATTTAATTTACCAATTAATCCTTGATCATAGTAATAGTCCAAAGTAAATGATTGCTTTAAATCAATCAATGGCATTAGAAACCCTACGGGTCGTGACTTTTTATCGTAAAGAATGCCTAAAGGCCAAGAATACATCGGGAAGGTTGCCCCAGCGACCTGTTGACTCATCTGACTAGGAGGATTATTTAACATCGCCTGAATTTTTCTGATGTCTACATTAAGTACATCATGAAAAATTTTTGCCGCATAAACCTTTCCCCCAAGTTCTGCCGCATAAATAATCGCTTCACCACCTCTACCGAGAGGATAAGCATCACGAACTTTAACTTGATCAGCGCCGTTAATGGGAGGGTTTAAGATTAACTCAAGCATGACTCTTCCTATTTAGGGTGCTTTTGAAGACTTATCTGCATCTTTTTTATTATCTTTATTTTTTGCGCTAGTAGCTTGATTAGACTTCTCTTTAACAGAGGCAGTATCAGCCACCGAAGAATCTGTTTCTGATTTTTTTTCAGTATTTTCAGTAGTAACTACATCATTATTTGGAACCAAAGTTTCTTCACCTGTTTTACCGGGAGCTTTTTCTTCTTTTACTTTTTCATCTTTTACCCGATCATCTTTGGCATCCTTCGATTTTTTGCCAGCAGAAGGATCAACTTTTTTTTCAGCTTCTAAGGATTTCGGGGGATTTTTAGATTCCGATACATTACTAGACGCAGGAATGAAAGCATCTTGCAATAGACTTAACAGGAATAATATCGCCACAGCGAGTGTCAAAAAAATGATTCCCTTTTTTACATTAAAAGCGTCTGGCTTATTTGTCAGTTGATTTGCTCCGGAGGGTGGCGTACTTGAAGACACGCTTTGCAGCGAGTGACTATTTTGCGGTGGTTGTTTGACAGCATTTTGCGCAGCAATAGCTGGAGCCGGCTGCATCACGACTGGTTTGGATGGCTCCGGAATCGTCGAAGTTAGTCTAACGTCATAATCCCCAAAGCTTCCAAAACTGGAACTTAATCCTATGACTAAAGTCTTGTCATCGTTAGAGAGTTTTTTAGCGCCATCCGTTTCTAACCAAGCTTGTATAGCATTTGATCTATTCTCTTCAGACAACTTAAGTAAATGCTGGAAAATATCTTTTAAGTTAGTGATGTGCGGTACAGATTCATTTTGTAAAGTTAATGCACAACCTCCATCAGTGGCCAGCATAATCCAGTCTGTTTTACCAACAGGCGATATGCGTAAATGCTTGATCCAATCTTTTTCAGTAATAAAGAAAGTTTCATTTGCATATTCACCATTTTCAGGTTTCGATTGATTGTTAATTGTGATGTTTAAAATATTTTTTTCAGTAGTGTCTGGCGTAGCAGTACCACTGAGTACAGAACCATCCCCAATGTGAATTAAAAAACCACCAGAGGGTCCAACTAAAGCCGCAACTAATGTGCAATGAAAATCACGAATATCGTCTTTACCAGCCCTCTGTCGCAACAACTCTCTGACATGGATCACTTGTTGAATGACAAAATCATTAATCCAAGCGCCAGGAACTCTGGTATTCAGAAGAGCCGCAATATCAAGTAATTTCTCTGATAATACTTGCGCTACGAGTTGTGAGCCTTCTTCTGCGCGTGCCGCACTTCCTGCACCATCAGAAACGACCATACTGACCCACTGGCCATCTTGACTCACTCCAGTGTAAAAGGCATCTTGACATGGAGTATTCGTTTGCACATGCGATGGTCCTTGAACCTTCGCGCCATACACTTTCCATAAGGACATTTTAAACTCCTACGTTACGCCAAGGATCTGTATTAGCTAGCTGAACGTTATCTCCAGGTCTGCTTCTAGACGCGGCACTCAAACTAGCACTTAACCAAACAAATAATTCCTTAAATTTCATACCCTCTAACATGATCGGCGGACGCTTTGCTAACTGACTCATCATCGCTAAATTAGCATCTTCCACACCAATCATAAAAATCTCGGCTTTTCTTCCATTTTCCGCTGCCTGACATTCTTGAACCGCTGCTTGCCAAGTGGCCTGATCATCCGTTGGATCGCCGTCTGTAATGACCATAATCCATGGCCGCGTATAGGAAATACCCGCACTTCTTAAGTTTTGTTTGGATTGTTCTACCATCGCTAAAGCAAGACGCATTCCCTCACCAAGTGGAGTCGTAGCATCAGCAACTAACGGAAAAGGCTGAAAATAATTGGCGTCTGTCCAGTCCATCATGACTGAAGCGTCGTTACTTGGACCCCCAACCGTAATGATCCCAACCTGTACTCTAGTTAAAGCGGCAGGATCTTCATGCAATGAGGCATGAAAAGCCTCCAAGCCTAAATTAAGTTCATCAATTCTGGTTCTTCCAGAACGTGTTGGCGAAGCCATAGACCCAGAGATGTCTAAGACTAAAACGCATGGTGTGCGTTGGTTTGGGTTTGAAGCGTAATCTACACCAGACATATTTTTTATCCTTTTTTAATCACTATTGTTTTGCAAACTACATCAGCCATCGTTTGTCGCTTATCGTTAAAGAAAATATAGAACATACCTAAACTTAAAATAGGTATAAAAGTTAATAAAGTTCTTCCTAAAGAAGTTCCAAAAGAAATTCTTTGACCTTGATAATCTCTGACACGAATACCGCAAATCATTTTTCCAAAAGTACCAGCCTCATCCGTTACATTCATGATGGAATGATATAAAACCATAATGACGAAATTGATGAAGTATGCAAGTGGGATGATTTCACCAGATCCAACTGGATCCAAAGGCTGATCAGAAATGAGGTCTGCATATTCTGCACTAAATCCGAATTTCAATATCAACCAAAAAACAACATTACCTATAATCGTATTATCAATAATGGCAGCCCCTAACCTAGCCCACCTACTGGCAGGATTGCTAGCCGGGTCTGCTTGGGAACTTGTCGTATTGAATGGCCAAGCAGCTCCATTAGGAATACTTTGCGGCACGCCTGCTTGTGGCACATTGACTTGTCCGACCGATGGATTGACTCCAGTGGGTTGTCCACAATACGGACATTTCATCATTGTTGAGAGAACAGGCTTGCCACAATTACCACAAAATGTTTTGCCAGCACCCCCCGCTAATGGAACTGGTGGAATGAGAGAGAGTTTCGGCGAAGGTGGCGGATTATTGGGCACGCTCACTACCGTAGGCTTAATCGGAGCAGGTTGAATAGGCGTTGCTTGAATTGGTGTCGGGCTAGGTGCAACAGCGTTTCCAGCCGCTAGCGCTTGAGGGTCAATAGCGACTGAACAAGTGGGACACTTTTTAAAAGTACTTAGTACCGCATGTCCATTGGGGCAGAACACTCTTGTTGGACCATTTCCTGCAGAAATTGGATTCGCAACAGGTAGTGGATTGGAGGGAACTATCTGCGGCTTTGGTGACTGAGTTTGAATAGGCTGTATTGGTGCAATATCTTCAGGTTCTGCGGGTCTCGGATCTATCATAATCGAGGTAGGAGCTGGCTCTATAGCAGGACCATCATGATCGTCCTCAGACAATCGATATTCCGGAACCCCCCTCCACCGCACAATATAAAGACCTTTATTGTCAGTAGTTTCACCTACTAAAAACTCATAGTTAGAGTTACCTTCCAAATACCCCACAATACGCTTACCAACTTCAATCTTTAACTCATTACCCTCTAATCGAGCAGGCAGCTCGAAGGAATGTTCAGAGACTTGCCAACCTTTGCCCCCCAAATGTGACTCTTGGTGTCCTTTTCTTTGTATTGAAACAAATACCGTAGATTGGTTTATGCTGGAATTAGTAAAAACCAATTCTGCATGTCCTGGCTTAATTGGAATAGCTTTAAAGTAATCCATGATTTAGCTCGCTAACGGTTGATTGATGTGTGAAAGTTTTTTCAAAATAACTCCTAGAGTTCGGTTGCCCTCAATATCTCCACTGACCCCTGATAAAAAATCTGCATTCTTTCGAATGCTATGCTGCAGACCCAGTAACCAATCCGCAAAATACTGCCTACTAAAATCAGCAGCAATATCCGGTAACACTAAGGTTTCCTCAATCTCAGGCAAGGGTGCAAATATTTTTACTGGCTTGTCATCTAAGTTATAGATCTCAAAAGATGTCTTTCCACTTTCATAAGTGGCTCCAGAAACAATAAATTCATTGAACATAGCTGTCACCGGCTCAGTAAGCTTAAGTACCCATTTTCTGCGATGGTTCGTCTTAAATTGATAAGAGCGTTCAACACGATGGATCATCTCATCAATTAACTTGCTACGACGTGCTGATATTTCTATTTCATTAATTAATTTAATTAATGTCTCTCGGTTCATGTTCAAATATTCAGAAAAATGACCTGAGTTAGTTCTTTCTAAAACAGTAGCATTCCAATGATTAATTAATTCACGAACAAATCGTTTTGGTAAATCCTCAACTGAACCATCTTCAGGTGCTTGTAATGCGTTCTTCGGAGTTGCTTGTTGCTGGTCATCCATTCCACCCAATAATGCTGCTAGGTCATCATCAAGTACTTCGGTAGCTTGCTGATCCTCATTAGAATTTGATGCATAAGCATGTTTTTCTCGTTCTAGTGCCTTTTCAGCACGATCAAAAACATCGTAAGCATCCGCGTTATCTATCAGTAACATCGGTATGAAGTCGCCTAATCGCTGGCGCTTTAACAAACTCGCCCCTTTTAAAACAAAATCCTTCGCTAAGGCAAATTTTTCTAATCTTAATGTTTCTACATCATTACTAATATAGTATTTAGCAAGATCAGTCCTTCGATCATCGATGATAGCTTGCAATCTTTGCAAGACCTGACTCAACTTCACCTCGGGCTTACATATCAGTGCTAACGCCCCAATCAAGCGACTAATGCCACCATCGTTCAAGGCCATACCAGCATCCCAAGCTAGGGCAGGATCTGCAAAGTGTTTATTCACAGCGGGATTAGATAAAAAGGCGGTTCTTAATGTATTTACAAAATCTTTTTTCGCAGGACTAATTCCAGTTTCAGGACTACTACCAGGCTCACCTTGATAATCAATTAAACCTGCTTGGTCTGCATTAGGATTACGCAGCCAAAATGAATTATTAAATGCGCTATCACTATGCCACTTTCCAACCCAATTACTGCGATGCGAGTGCGCTCCAAATGGCTTTAATAGAGAAGCTTCAAGTCGTGTACTCCAACGATTACCATCAGCACTTCTGCCAGCCCCTTGAGAAAACTCCATATCAAACTTTGTCAGCACTAAAAAGAGTGCTGTCATTACTTCTGATCGCTTCTCTGGCGTAACCCCGTGAGTGTTAATCACCCAATCCTCTACTAATTTATCTAGTCCAACAACTTCTAAATTAGACGGCCCAACACAGAGCAACATGGACGACAGTTCAAATTCAATCGAATATCGATCAAATAAGTAAGCCACTTTGCCGCGCAAAAAGTTTTCAACTTTGACCTCTTGGCTATTTAAAATCTTATCTTCTTTCGGTTGAACTTTTCGCGATCTTGCCCCCGGAAAATCCAGCAAATCCGTATGCGCAAAAAAGGCATGGGGTTCATCCTTCATTTGCACGACCATTTCCGCAATGAGCGCGGTTAGGTGTGAACGGAAAATAGTCGCCTGTAAAACTGGTTTGCCATGCTCACCTTCAGTAACCACTGCCACTGGGGGCATTTCATCGATACTAAACTTCTCTAATGTGGAGACGTTGATAATACTTTCATTACTTCTGTGCCAGTCTGCCCCGCTCACATCAAATAGCGCTTCTGCTACACAATAAATGGTTTTGGCATGTCCTAATTGATTTAATTGCTCAACCAAACTCGCATACATACTTGAGTAGCTTATTAAACCTTCCCACAGCAACTCGACTAGCTTTTGTCGACCGGGATCACCTAAGTTCGGCATTAAATCGGCGGCTCGAGACCAGAAGTCTATTTTCTTTAAGGCTTGAAAACGAATACTGTTTTTAAATCTTGAGTTACAGTAATCTTCTAACTCATAAACATCCTCAACCTGAAGATGATTTTTTACGCGCGGATAATCTTCTAACTCTTTCAAGACAAGATTGATCTGCTCTTCATGGATATCTTGCTGCTCATCATCCTTGGTATCAACGTCATTGACATACGAGTTAGCCAGCAGTTTGATAATGTCTGTTTCGGTCAGTAATCCCGCTTTGATAGGGTAACCAGCTGGCGTTTTTAAAACATCAGTTGTAAAACGTGTCACAAGACCAGTTGACTCCTTACCCCCTTCAGGATTAATTTTTGCAATGAAGTCAATCTCTTGAGAACCCATCACAGCCATCAGTCGATTAGTACCTTTTCTTGCTAGTACTGAGACCAAGTAGGACTTGCCGGCCTGAGATGCCCCATACACGCCAACACACATTTTTCTTAATGCCGATTCTTCAATTTTTTTAGCCTGATAAATCGACACACGTAAATCTTTAGCTAATTTAGCATTCGAGTGAATAGTCGTGTCTTTCGATTGCATCGTCCAATCTAAAGCTTCACTCAAAGCCATATGGGTTTCTCTAGCCATCGAAGATACTTGGGTACTTGTCGGTAAGTTTTTCATGATTGTCCTTATCGAATTTCAAATAAACCAGTGTCTAACCAATGGCCTTCATCTTCTTCTTCCCATAAACTTTTCAACTGAAAATCTATGTCAGAACGTGGTACGGAATTACCGTTAGCAGATGTAATCTCTTCGACTTTGAGGTAACCCTCATTCTCCCCGCGATCATCATCCGTTAAATCCTCATTAAAACGTCTTCTATAGGAGAACTTAATGTCATAAGGTAAGTCATTTCTTGCGGATCTATCAATGGCCTCTTGGTTCGCAAACTTTACAAAATAAAATGGCGTAGCTTTCCAGCGCTCAGTTTTTAATTGTCTAAAACCAATATAGGTCGGGGCAGTAAATTTAAAGCTACCTTGCATATCTTCTTCTTTTGCAGTGTCTAAGTCGACCTGATCAAAAAATAAATTTTGATTCTTTATTTGTCGATCTTTACCCATTTGACCAATGAATTTAATCGTCGAAGCGGGCTTTAAATCCTTCGTCCTAAAATGGAAGTTCATGACATTGCCTTCCGAAATAGCGCACAAAACCGCGCCAACAACACCTGTCGTCTTCGGATCTTCAATTTTGCCATCTGCTGACCAAAAGGGATACCAAGACTCTACCTCATAATTACTCATAGGAATAATACGTGAGGGTTGCACGGGTGGATTCTTGTAAATCGCTGCCTGCACAGCAGGCAGACAGGATGGCCTGCCCGATAAGACTAAGTAGTCGCAATCCCAAAGGCGTATCACCTCACTCAAGTCTCTTAAATAAGGTCCAATCGTTGAAGAAATCGTCACAATGACTGCTGACATATCGACTTCGCATGTCCAATCACTTAAAGTGAAAGATTGCCCCTGTTCATTAGACTCAAATAACTCATCAATGATATTTACCACTGCAGGGCGTGGCGGATTTTGACTACCAAATACATCTTCCCAACTAATTTTCATGGAGACATTTTGAGCATCTGGTAAAGAAATTTTTTCTGATAAACCTAAAATCTTTAGACCCATCGGAGTGAGTACCTGTTGTGCGAACTGTGCACGCAGATTTTTCTCAGTCTCCGTCGTTCCTGGCACATCTTTACCCAGTTTACGCTTTAAGACTTCCTTTGCTTGCCGAAGCCCTGCCTGGGTTAATGTGTTTTCTAGTGAAGGGATCACATGATTTTCGATAACCGCTTTAAGCAAATCATCACCCGCCACATTAAAACCTTCTCGAAATTCTTGTTTTGGCACAATCGTACTAGTGGCGCCTGCAGACTGATTTAAATAGGTAGTCACAATCATATCTGTTGTACCGCCCCCAATATCAATACTTGCCACACGCAAGGAAGGTGTTGGGGCACGATTGGGTCTTATTTTGCCGAAAATATTAAAGTACTCAGCAGCGTCGCCAGAAAACTTCTCTTGAATCTCGTTATAGACAAAAACCAATTGCGTCGTACTCGCCTCATCTAGATTAATTTTAATTTCTGGTTTTTGCCGGTAATCATCACTTTGACTTGCATACTCATCCCACTCCAATGCTTGCCATAAAACATCTAAGGCCCATTGCGCCCAGCGCTTAAAGATCACTCTCTCAGAAACAGACATGGCGGGTGGCACAGTAAGAATAACTCTTCGCAACCTTCTAGGAATATCTGTTTGTTGACGATTACCTCGCTCCGCAGGTGAGTTAATTTGTACTAGGGTATGCGCTAAGATTTCGGAAAGTAAAAACATCATCATCGAGCTTCTCGAAAAGCGCGATTCAGTCACAGGATAAAAACTCTGTCCAGCCATGAACTCTAAATTTTGATATCGAGAATCTTTAAAGGCATAAATTGGCGTGCCTTCATTATTAACAAAGCCCACAAAATCGCCACTATTAACCGGTGGCTCCTCAGAGAAAGGACTATCTGTTTCTGGACAATAACGCCATTCTTGCGAACGTGCTCTGACATCCCATAAATAACGTTTAGGACTCGACATCGAAGTCTGTCCTTCTTCTCTTCTCGATTTGAGGGCTAAGCGATTTGCCTCGGCACCAACACGTACAACAGAGGGCCAGCTAAAACTTCTCTTCAGTCTTCCAGCACCTCTGGAGTAACCATTTAAATCTCCAAAGCGCGCCTTAGCAAAACACACAAAAGAATTAAAAGTATCCCGGTGCATTAATCTTGGATCTGATAAATCACGCAACTCTAAGACAGAACTATTACTTAAGGAAACAGAATCCCCATCCTTACGTTCAATTAACATCCCGATTGTGCGTGAGTTACCAATATCCAAAACGAGATCCACATCGATTGGTGAATGTCTTTCAGGGTCAATCAAACGAATTTTAGGAATCGCTTCAGATGCTGTTAGCACCTCTAAGAAACCGATGTATCGACCAATATGTTCAGTACGGTTTTCAAAATCACTTTCTTTAATCACGCGATTGGGACGTTTTTTTTGCATCGTTTGATTAAAAAATTCTTTTAACCAATCCTCGACCCATCCCAGACTGATAAACCATGCGTTATATTTAATATCACTCACAAAATGAAACTCAGCCCCGTCGCGCATATCCGCCTCTGATAATGCCGGATAACCCTCTTCTTGAGAAACCTTCGAAATATCTATATCTGGCTGTACAAAGGTATCAAATGCAATAGTCAAGCGATGGGTATTTCCCGCAGCATCGGGCTCATCAAGGGCGCAAAGTCTTGCTCGTGACCAATCCGTTGGGCCATGGCGATAACGCATATCAAAGGAACCAATATTCGCTTCCGATCTTAAAAAAGGCACCGGAACCCACTGATCCAGAAAAGGCTCAAGTGCTTTTTCAATACTGATTGAGTAACTTGGGATGATGCCTTTGTTCGGTAAATTGGTTTTGGGATCCTTCACCACATCTCTGGTCTGCTGATCAATATAACAATCCTGCTCAGCATCTTTTTCCAGACACTTGAGTAGCCATTTGGCTTTTTTATTGGCAGCAGCTTCTTTTTCATACTCAAAAAACTCAGTTGTAAGTCTTTTGATTTTTGTAATATTAATTCCCAAATCTAGAAATTGCGTCGTCCCACCTGGAATTAAGGAAACCAAGGCTCTATATTTAGGTAAGTCTGATTTCTTATTCAGCATGATTCATCCATGTTTATACATATCAAATTTCAAGATCAATTACGCCTTTGAAAAGTAGCGTCGCAAAGCCCTTCAACACAGGTGATCACACATTTTGCTTTATTCGTATTAGGGATTAAATTACATGACCCTGTATTGCTTACAAAAGTAGAGTCTCGTGTATTCCCAACACACTTATCCATGGATACTGTAAAAGCTGTTTGGGAGTCAAACTTAGCCATAGCTCTTCCACTACAAGTAGCACTGCTTTGTTTACTGTTAATCGTTAAATTACCAAGCCCCTTATCATCAAACTGCAAATACATAATGATGGGCTCCTCAGTTGCAGCATTTCTTAATCCAGTAATTAATTCCCAATTACCATTAAATGCTTTTAAATCTTTGTTTTTACCACCCTCAGTTAAATTTGGGACACTTTTGGGTTCTTCATTTTTTTTCTCAGGAATTTGTTGCGCAGGAATTTTTTGAATCGGCTCTTTCGGGAGACAAGACGCTACCTTTTCTTGTACTTTGACCCAAAGAATTGCAATTTCAGTGCGTAATTGATCCTCATTATCGGTAGTTCCAAAAACGGTATAGGTACAACCTTTCATCAACAATCCCGCCAACAAGAGCAAAGTTAATAACAAGATTACCAGCCAACGCCATAAAATCTCAGTAAGAGTCAAAGGTTTTGGTGGCTCAGGTTCAGGTTCAGGCTCTGGCGGATCAGGCTCAGGCTCAGGTTGAGGTTCGGGCTCAGGAGGCTTTGGCAGTTCAGGCTCTGGTGGTTTGGGCTCTTCGGGCTCAGGCGGCTTCGGAGCCTCAGGCTCTTGGAGTATTGGTGGCTCAGGCTCTGGTGAGTTATCAACAATAATTCCCAGCGCCTGACCTTCAGTCACTAAATCAAAATCTCGCGAACTGACCCCATAGGGAACACAGCCCCATTGCGCCATCACTAGCTTATCACCCACTAAAAATAACGAATCCGCCAAATGCGGTGTGACAAGCGCATTTCTTAATGCTTCTGCGCCTAAAGATTTAGGGCCAGACATTTGTACTAAGTGATTTGCGGCATCATTCACCATTTGAGTGTATGACTTGATCTTTTCCCCAGCCCAGCGACGCTCATCCGGTGACATATCCGATAAGCTTTTTACTGGCCCGCTGATGGGCGTGAACCAAGTCACTTCACCCCGAACATTATTAAGGACTGGCTCAGAAAAAAACTGACTTAATTCAGGGCCATTCGGTTGTTGTTGAAGGATTTTTTTAAGTTGTGGGTAAAAATCAAAAATCGATTGTCCATAAACTGACTTAATGTCAATATCACTTGTTTTAGTAACTATAGGTAGATTAGCCATTTTTTACCTATTATTGAGTAGTGCCAGTCTTGCCACATTGACTGGACGATGTGGTGTATTTCGCTTGATTGGCATCCAAAAACTGTCTCAGGTTAGTGGCAGATAATGCGTACAAGGCTTTAGCTAAGATGTCTTTTTGATCTAGCGAGGTTCTACCAAAGGTATTAACACCCACCAAGGTCCCACAGCTATTAATGAGTGGCCCCCCGGAGTTTCCTGGGGATATATAGGCGCCATGAATCACCAAACTGATACCATTATCCTGCCGCTGAACCACGCTCACCCTACCATCACTATAAACTGTATTGGGCGTGGTCTGATTTGCATCAGTGTCAGTAGTAAAACCAGGAAAACCGGCGGCATAGACATTTTGAAGAACCGGAGGATCATCTCCAACCGGTAAAAACTGAATTGGCTTTGGCAGGTTAGTCACTTTAAGTAAAGCAAAGTCAGGTTGCATAATTTCGTGATTCGGTGTCTTTGCCACCAGTATCACTTTAATTGGGGTGCCTCCCAAATATTTACTTGTAATCAATAAATTATTGGGGTCCCCGTCAGCAATGACATGTCGGTTCGTGACAATTAAATCCTTAGAGATAAAAAAACCTGTCCCTATCATTGCATCTTTACCTGAGGGCGCAATCACTCTCACAGTAGATTGCTCTAATAAGCTAACAATATCACCTTGGGATTTGGGATCACCATTACCAGTTTTTTCATTATTTTTACTATCTTGCGATTTGGACTTCGGATCTAATGGACCGATCTCACCACGACGATATTTTTCTATTTCAGGAGAATCGCAAGGACCATCTAATATCTCTTTAACGCGTGATCTCTCTTGTCGCAAACCCTCAATCAGAGCGATATTCGCCGTTTGCGGAGAATTAACCACAATCTGACGTTTCCACAGAAAATACACGGCAAGATTAAGCAATACCAAGAGTATTACTAGTGGGATAAACCTCCCTGCTTTTAACCAATACTCGAATTTACTAATGGTATTTATCATAATTAACTTTATTGGGGAGTTTTTACTCCATCAACATGATTCTTACTAGAACATTCTTATCATTTACTTACTAGAATGAGTTAACACATTAATAATTTAACTACTTAAAATAAATTATTAATCAAATCATTAATTTAACCTATTGTATCAAGTCCAATAAACTTTCTCTTTTTGTTAAGAATCAATCTTTTATAGGCAGTTCTTAACTTTCCAATACTCAAATCAGCTTAACGCATCCTTCATTTTTTTCCACAGAATAAAAAGGGCTCCAATCATGACGTAGGATGAGATTTCATCCACCCAATTAGCCCAGTTATATAAAGCATATTCCGCCACAAAAATATTGCTTACAGTCAATACAAGAACAATCAATAAAGCCGCCATAATAAATCCAGGCTTGCTCTGATTAATGCCTTTAGTCTTAATTAAATAATGGAATAATGCGATGAATAATGCCACGCATAAAACGACAAATAATAATAACTCCCAACCATCCTCTTTATAGATTTCACCCTAACTAGAAGTTCCTTCGCCATAAAATATAAGTAAAAATGGATTTAGTAATAAACACCCCATAATCACATAGTACAAATGATTAAATTCCTCACCTAATACAGGAAAGTTAAGGTTATTTGCAGGACTTTGTTGATGGGGATTCTGTGATTGTGGTGCATTGCTATGCATGGCAATCCCGCATTTTGTACAAAAATTGACAGCTTCCATATTATTAAATCCACATCCTGAGCAATACGGCATGATTTGTCTCCTTTTACAGAAAAGTTAATTTTTATATTTTTAATATCGACATCTAGCGTCTGATTTGTACTGTGTAAAGTAAACGATCAAGTCAGCATCTGATTTATATTTGGTGTAGAAAATCACTGCTCTCGCATCACTTTTGTAATTCGTGAAATACCAAACTCCTGATCCTGTATCTGATTGATACTTAGTTTCATACACAATACAATTCGCATCTGACTTATAGTTAGTAACGAAGACTTTCGCTTGCGCATCGGATGCATAGTCAGTTACAAATATTTGCGCAGTTACACCATGCAATGAAAAACTAATTAAAGTAATAAAAACAATTCTTTTAATCCATGGATACATGATCGTCTGAACTTTCTCTGAAAAAGCCAATGTTATAATTTTAAGCATGATTTTAACTGATTAGAATGACAACCCTTCATGACAGACCCCCAATTAATAGCCCATTACACCTCTTTAGGTTGGGAAACCTTTACCGATGAAGGGTTCATGCAAGTAGCTGGTCCTTTCTTTTTTAAAGTCGATGGCCCCAATATGCATTTCTTATTTCCGACAGAGCAAAAACATAAAAATTTAAGAAGTGTTGTGCAAGGTGGTGCACTCATGACTTTTACAGACCGCTCCTTTGGTGCTTTAGCGCGTCATGCCACAGGCACGAAGGCTACAGCAACGATCCAATTTAACTATAACTTTGTCGATGCCGTTCAGCTTGGTGAAGATGTTACTTTGTCACCAATTGTCACCAAATCGACTAAAAGTATGATTTTTTTAAATGGGGAACTCACCGTAGGCGATCGACCTGTTGGTTTTTGCACGGGAATCTGGAAAAGGTTTGATTAAAACTTTCTGCACTACTTCCTAATCAAAGCTTTACCTGCCTCGACCAGCTGCTTTTTTCATCACTTTTCCAGAACCTACAGGCGGTGGTGTTCTTTTCGCTCCTTTAGTATCCCCTTTACCATCCTTAGACTCAGGATGTGAGGCGGCCTGTTTTTTTGCTAATGCCTCTTTAATACTTGAAGAAAATGATTTTTTGACTTCACTCATAACGCACTCCTTTTAATAACCAAAACAAGTAATACCATTCAACATGATATGCTAAAAACAGCTTCTCAGACCGATTTTTTTATTCTGCTTACAAACTTCACCCCGAGCAGTTAAGGCGCTGTGATTGTTTTTAAGACTTTTGCATCGCCTTGAGAATTTACTTGCACAAGGACCATATCGCCCGTTCCAGTATTGATTCCCGTGTAAGCAGTAATGTTGACTTGGTGTGTGACCATGATGATAGGTACACCGCGCTCGCGATCTAATTGCGTTTTCATCCACTGCGTCAAACTCGCCTTCGCTGGAGAGTAAGAGTCCGTTTGACTGAATGTTGATCCAAGTGCAGGCAAAGTCACCAACGGGCCATAATTTAAATGCGTAGCTGTATCGACACAGCGACACCAAGGACTCGTAAACACTTTTGCTTGTGTTACACCCTGCGCTTTGAGCCATACGCCAATTTTTTTCGCCTGTTCAATCCCCTCTTGGTTGAGATTTCTTTGTGTGGCGCATTGCCCCAAGACAAAGTTCACTGGGTCACTAAAGCCAGGAGCATATGCATGACGCATCATTAATACGACACGGGGTTGCTGCATGAGATCAGAGAGCTCACTCGATAGGGAAGCACTTGCATAAAACGCCATCAAACACAGGAGAATCCATCGCGTCATTAAACGTTGTAGAGATGATTGCGTGGCAGCAGTTTTTGTAAGATGCATGATGAAATTGATGTATTTATAAAAAAAGAACCCTAGGATTCTTTTAGATTATAAGAAGTTTTCTCTTATTTTGTTGGTGCAGCAATCACTTGAATAGCGATGTTTTGGGTGATAACTGCTTCAATCTGATTGCCAACTTTAATACCCTTTAAAATCTCTGGAGAAATAGCAACTTGAACAGTTTTAGTAGGTCCTTTTAAACTCACGATATTATTTTTTGCATCAATAGCAGTTACGTCAGCAACAACACGCACTTGATGTTCGATAATGCCAGCAGGCTTATCCCCTGTCTGTGCTCTTGAGTATGTAATCGTTTCTTCTCTTTCTTTAATCCCACTATTAGATACTTTGACATCAGAAACAATCACTTTGACAATATCCATCTTAACAATATCGCCCACCTTGATTCGATCGAAGTTTTTTACTTCAGCACCAAGTACTGCCTCGAATTCACGACCTTCAGGTCCCACAACGACGACTTTCCGTGTTTTTGGATCAATCGATTTAAATTTACCTTGAAATTGCACGCCCTCTAAAGCTTTTAAATGGCCAGGACCCGCTTCTACAGCAATGATAGCTTGTGGCTTGTTTTGCGCCCATACCTGAGTGAAGCCTGCAAATACAAGCAAAGTGATAGCAATAATGATTTTTTTCATTTGAAGTCCTTTTAGTGAATTTTCATTCTAAGAGATATCCGTGACTTATGTATGAAAATATGTTTTTGACTGAGCCTCAATTTGCGCACAGCAGATCTCAGGGAGTGAGAGGGCAATTATTATTCACTCAATTGTGATGCATAATGAATGCAACATAATTAAAATCTGGGGAAAAGTCCATGTCAGTTAATTTATACGGCTTTTGGCGCTCACTCGCAGCGTTTCGCGTCAGAGCAGCGCTACATTACAAAGAGATTCCTTTCACAGAAAAAATTATTGATTTATTTCAAGGGGATCAATTCTCAGCCTCTTACCATGAACTCAATCCCCAGCATGTGATTCCATTACTAGAGCATGAAGGTCATAAAATCACCCAATCTCTTGCAATCTTGGAATATATCGATCAAACATGGCCAAGCCGTCCAATTCTGCCAAAGAATGCCTATGAACAAGCCTATCTGCGTTCGATCTCACTAATCACCATCGCCGATACACACCCCTTAGTTGTGCCTAGAGTTCGTGGTTTTTTACATAAGAACTTCGGTCAGGATGAAGCAAGTCAAAGCGCTTGGGCAAGACATTGGCTCAACGAAGGAAGCCTAGCGATTGAAGCACGCCTGCACAACGAAGGACTTTGCGGCAAATTTACTTTAGGCGATGAAATTTCTTTAGCCGATTTTGCCCTGTGCTCCCACGTCATCGGTGCACGTTTATTTGAGGCTGATTTAAGTCTAGCCCCCAAATTGGTCGAAATAGCTAATGCGTGTCTTGCCGTCGATTCGATCATGCGAGCCCATCCCCTGAAGCAACCCGGCGCTCCAGCTCCAAAATAGTTTTCTGAAGTACTCGCGTGACCCCAAATAGAATAAAGTTCTTAGCTTTATTCTATTTTAGGGATTTCATTACGGATAATTCTTAAACCCTCTTTTAATAATCCGTCATAACGGGCTTTTTCCGCAATGATTTTTTCTGGGGTCCACTCATAAAACCCTGAGCCAGTTTTCATGCCCAAATTGCCCTGCTCTACCTTCTCTTTAAGACAATGCGCAATATTTGGTGAATTATTTAAGGAGGGATAAATGCTCGCACCCGCAGCGGCATGAATCTCTATACCCGCATGATCTCTTTGCATCACCGGCCCCGCGGCTAAATAACGAAAGCCAAAGCCAAAACGTACCGCTCGGTCCACATCTTCTGGACTGGCAATACCCGCATCTATCAGGGCAAAGGCTTCTCTGGATAAAGCATGCTGTAGGCGGTTAGCTAAAAAGCCTGGCAAGTCTTTTTTAACTAAGACCGGCACCATGCCACAACGCGTCATGATATTTTGTAATTGAGCAGCTATGTCGAGACTCGTTTTCTCACCACAAACAACTTCTACACAAGGAATTAAATGAGCCGGCATAAAGAAATGCAACCCAATCATCCGATTCTGTGTCATTAATCCCCGTGCAATGTCACTAATCGGAAAACTCGAACTATTACTCGCAAGGATGGTGTGCGCCAAACAACGTTGCTCAAGATCCTTAAACAAAGCCTGTTTTATTTCTAGTTTCTCGGGCAAGCATTCAATCATGACATCGACCTTATGCCAATCAATGTCTGCCAATGCAGTATTGATCGTAATTAAAGAAGCTTGTTGCGCATAACCTTGTTCCTCGAGTCGTACCTGAATATATTGCGGTAACTGTATTGCACGCTCACTCTGTGTCTCCAGCACATGCACAGCATTGCCACCACGTGCGCAGACTACAGCGACATCTGCCCCCATCGTCCCACCACCAACAATCACTATGCGTAATGATTCAGCCACGATTCGTTCCTTTGCGTTAAAAATATGATTTCTATTATAGGTATCTCACTAGCTTACCCATAATCTCGAAGCAATCTCAGATAGCGAAATGCTTGTTAGTGTTAACCCTTAATCTGGTCCATGTAAAGCCATTTTGACGGAATTTTCTTGTACAAAAGTTTTTCACTCATGCTTTAATATTATTGTGTCATTTGATTAATTTATGGAGAAATCATCAATGAAAATTTTTAAAGTTATTTTGAGCCTTTTGGTCGCTGTGACCTTTTCTGCATCAGCACAAAATATTTCCGTAGGTACTGGTGGTACGGGCGGTGTTTACTACCCAATGGGTGGCGGCTTAGCTTCAGTTCTGTCTAAATATGTGAGTGGGATGTCTGCTACTGCAGAAGTCACTGGCGGTTCAGTCGATAATTTAAATCTCATCGGTACAGGTAAACCTTATGTTGGTTTTTCTATGGCAGACGCTGCCTATGATGCGATTCAAGGAACTGGTAAATTTAATAATAAAAAAATTGAATTACGTAACTTACTCGTACTTTATCCGAACCGTATGCACGTGGTTACCGTTGAATCTACTGGTATCAAAACCATGAAAGACATCAAAGGTAAGCGTATCAGCACTGGGAGTCCTGGTAGCGCTACTGAAGTGATGGCTTTGCGTCTGCTTGAAGCAGCTGGTTTAGAAAAAGGCCGTGATTTTCAAAGTGAGCGCTTGAGCGTTGCCGAGTCTGTTAACGCCATTAAAGATAAAAAGATTGATGCCTTTTTCTGGGTCGGTGGTTTACCAACAGCTAGTGTTACGGATCTTGCTAACTCTCCAGGTAATAAACTTGTGATGGTTGATAATGATGCTGAAGTTGCCGCGATGAATAAAAAATACGGTAACTTGTACTACACAGATGTCATCCCTAAATCCATGTATTCCGGTATGGCAAAAGATAATAAAGTCTCAGCAGTTGCAAACATGCTCGTAGTAAGCAGTGCAATGCCTGATGATCAAGCCTATAAAATTGTTAAAGCGATTTTTGATAACAAAAAAGAGCTGATCGCAACACATGCGGAATATGAAAATGTGACAGTTAAAAATCAGAAAGCTGAAAATTCTTCCGTACCTTTCCATCCAGGTGCCATCAAGTATCTCAGAGAACAAGGGATCAAGTTCTAAGCTAGTGACATGTCATACGCACTAGAATGTAGTTATGGATGAGAATACTAAAAAAGAAGTCGATGCATTAATCCGTCAAGAAGAAGGTGATGCCCATGAATTTAGGGGCATCATTGCGGTTTTCTTGACGCTTGCCGCTGTTGGAATGTCCTTATTCCATCTCTACGCAGCCTACTCGATCGTGCCGACCATTGCCTTACGTGTTTCACACGTGGGTTTGATTCTTTGTTTGACCTTTCTCTCCTTCCCAATCATCGCCCGCTTTAAAAATAAAGTCATGCTTTGGGATATTGTGTTTGCTGGTCTTGCAATTGCTTGCTCTGTTTATATTCTTATGGGCGGCGATGACCTTGCCGACAGAAATACCGCACCAACCAATACCGATGTTTGGTTTGGCGTCATTTTTATTTTGCTGATTATCGAGGCATTACGACGCACGAATGGCATGATCCTAGTTGTCGTGACCTGTTCCTTTTTACTGTATGCCTTGTTTGGTAATTATTTACCCGCACCTTGGACACACAAGGGCTATGAAATCCCCCGTCTCGTTGGTTTTATGTATATGACGCTTGAAGGTATTTTTGGAACCGCAGTAGATGTATCCGCTACCCTCATCATCCTATTCACCATTTTTGGATCTTTTTTACAATTTACGAATGCAGGTAAGTTTTTTATTGATTTTGCGTTCAGCGCTATGGGTGGTAAATCCTCCAGTGTCGGTAAAACGATTGTGTTGTCATCGTTTTTATTAGGCGGTCCCTCCGGTTCAGGTGTTGCCACCACAGTGACCGTAGGTTCAGTAGCCGCTCCACTCTTAGAAAAAGTAGGCTATGACCGTAATGCGGCAGGTGGTCTTCTTGCTGCTGGTGGACTCGGGGCGATTATCTCCCCTCCAGTTTTAGGGGCTGCGGCGTTTTTAATCGCTGACTTTTTGAAGATTTCTTATTTGGATGTGCTGTTGATGGCCACTATTCCGACCATCCTTTTTTACCTCGGTTTGTTTGTGATGGTGCAAATCGATGTCCGCAAATACGCCATGAAAAATATCCACTTTGAGGCGATTACCAACTGCTGGGAACTGGTCCAAAAGTATTGGTACCATTTTTTCTCACTTATCTCGATCGTCGTCTTTATGTTGCTCGGATTCTCACCAATCTTATCCGTTTTTTGGGCAACTGTATTATCCGCCGTCACCAGTATGATACGCTCTGATACCGCAATTTTGCCCTGGGATTTGTTTAGCCAGCCTAGTCAGTGCGTCAAAAAGTTCTATGATTCCCGCCTAATCAAAGCCCTAGCCAATGGCTCAACCAGTGTTTTGAGTATCGGTGTGACCTGCGCTGCCGCTGGCTTGATCGTGGGGACGGTCACACTCACAGGTCTTGGCCTTAAATTTAGTTCGATCATTATTGATTTTGCTCAAGGATCCCTTTTACTCACCACGATCTACACTGCTTTAATCGTCTGGATAGTAGGACTTGCAGTCCCCGTGACCGCTTCATATATTATCTGCGCAGTCATTACCGCTCCAGCACTGATTAATCTTGGTGTGCCCGCTTTTGCGGCACATATGTTTATTTTTTATTATGCGGTTTTATCTGAGGTGTCTCCACCAACGGCGCTCTCCCCCTTTGCCGCCGCGGCCATTTGTAAAGGCAATCCTTATAAAACCACATTACAAAGTTGGAAGTATGTTGCGCCAGCGATTTTGGTACCCTTCATGTTTGTGCTAGATAAATCTGGTAGTGCTTTATTGCTAATGGGCTCTGTAAAAGCACTGATGGCCGCCGATTGGCTTCCCATTGCTTGGATTAGCTTTACCGCTTTTGTGGGTATCATCGCTTTAGCTGGCGGTTTACAAGGCTGGTTGATGGTTAAAACCCATATCCTAGAGCGGTGGGTATTAATTGCTTCAGGAGTTCTATTAGCTTACCCAAGCTCAAACGCTGATTTGGTGGGATTCGTAGGCTTTGGAATCATTCTGATCACTCAGTACCTGCGCTATAAAAAGTCCGAGCTGCAAACCTCTAGCTAAATCGGTCTAACCAAACATGATCCACGAGTTTAAGGGTGGTTATATCCGAACCATTCATTACGACCCTGCACAAAAGCATCTTGAACTGCTTTTTGATAACTCCACTGCCCTCGCCTATAGCGGCGTGCCACTTTGGATTTTTGAAAAAATTTGCCGTGATCCAAGTCCGAAGTCTTTTTGGGAAGACAATATTCGCGATGAGTTTTCCAAGGCAACTCCAAAACATCTCAGCAAGAGTAAGAGCGCAGCAGATGCTTTAAAAAATCTGTTTGGCTGATCTGAGTATTTTGTATCGTTTAAAGTCTCTTCTTAATAACTAAATTTGCGATAATCAATTAAAGAAAGTGAAACTATGGCAAATCTTCTCGAAGGCTTTATCGCTAGCACATTTACTTATCAACATCCCAGCGATGGTGAGATCACAATTGCCTATCAAACAGCAGGTCATGGCCCGCCACTCCTGTTATTACATGGGTTTCCTCAAAGCAAAATTATTTGGCATTTAGTCGCCGCACAACTGAGTAAACACTTTACAGTCATTGCAAGTGACCTGCGTGGTTATGGACAATCCTCCAAGCCTACTGGATCAGCCAATCACGCAAATTATTCTAAAAGATCCATGGCGAATGACCAACTCGCATTAATGCGATATTTAGGCTTTGATAGCTTTCATGTCCTAGGACATGATCGTGGCGGACGCGTTGCGCACCGACTAGCAGCTGATCATCCAGATTGTGTCCAAAAAATCATGGTGCTCGATATCTCACCAACCCTTGCGATGTACGAGCAAACGAGTATGCAATTTGCTCGGGGTTATTGGCACTGGTTTTTCTTGATTCAAAAATCTCCTATTCCTGAGACTCTGATTGGTGCAGATGTAGAGTTCTTCTTAAAACAATTTATGGGTGGTCGTTACGCAGGTTTAGCTATTTTCAAAGATTTTTGTTGGCAAGAGTATGTTGGGGCAATGCAAGACCCTACCTGTATCCATGCCATGTGTGAAGATTACCGAGCAGCCTCGACCATTGATCTCGATCACGACCGCATTGATATTGCTGCCGGTAAACAACTTCTCATGCCTCTGCGTGTTCTTTGGGGAGAGCATGGCTTAGTCGACGCGTGCTTTTCTCCATTAGTAGACTGGAGGAAGGTTGCTACTCAAGTATCCGGTAAGACAGTGAATAGTGGTCATTACATTCCTGAAGAGGCTTCTCAAGAATTGCTTGCCGATGCCCTTGCCTTTTTTAAATAAACTGTATGTGTATTAGTTTTGCCTCGACCTCTAACCCAGTTTGGGTGAAAAAAAACTTCGCTGTTGACTTGCCGAGTCCCTATCCAGTTGAAGCCTTTCCCGGCTATGTTGCGCCCTTAATTATTAAAAGTCATCAGTCGGGAAGAGTTGCTTGTGGTTTAGCCCAGTTTGGTTTAATTCCCCACTGGGCAAAGGACCGGAAAATTCAAAAACATACTTGCAATGCACGTTCTGAAACTATCGCAGAAAAACCCTCCTATCGAAACGCATGGCACTCGAGACGCTTTGGGATTAAAGTGATGGACCAGTTTTATGAACCCTCTTATCTTTCTGGGAAAGCAGTTCGGACTGAGATTCGTGGGGTCTCTCAAGAACCTTTGGGCGTAGCGTCTCTTTGGGATACTTGGACTGACCCCCAAAGCGGAGAAATCATCACTAGTTTTTCTCTCATCACCATCAATGCTGATGAGCATCCCGTCATGAACCAGTTCCACCGCCCTGATGATGAAAAAAGAACGATTGTCTGTCTCAAACCTGAATTTTTTCATGCTTGGTTAAGCGCTACGCATCAAGAAGCTAAGCAACTTTTACAATTATCTGCTATGACTGAACTGGAGTAAATCATGCCTGTAAGACCAATACTTAAAATGGGTGATCCCCTACTATTAGAAGAGGCACAACTTGTGCCTCCAGAGTTGATCTCCACGCCCAAAATCCAAGATATCGTTCAAGATCTTCTTGATACGATGCAGGCTGCCGGTGGTGCTGGACTTGCTGCACCACAAATTGGTATCTCTCTTCAAATCGTTGTTTTTGGTTTTGAGAAGAATCAGCGTTACCCGAATGAAGCACCTGTGCCACAAACGATTTTGATTAATCCGATCATTACTCCTATCGGTCATGGTCAAGAAAGCGGTTGGGAAGGATGTTTGTCCGTACCTAGCCTGCGTGGTCTTGTACCGCGATTTCAGGAAATTCGCTATCAAGGCTTGGATGAGTCAGGTCAGGTCATTGACCGGACGGTGAGCGGCTTTCATGCCCGCGTGGTGCAACATGAATGCGATCACCTGATTGGTAAACTCTACCCGATGCGTATCGAAGATATGAGCCAATTTGGCTTTACTGAGGTTCTGTTTCCCAATCTTTAAGAGGATTAAACCTCCAATTAAGATATCTTTCTGCTAATATGAAATGATGATTGTTGCATTTTAAGAAACAGGACTTTTAATTAATTCTATGGCTAAAAAATCACCCTCTCTCGATTACGATGATCTGTTACTAGAGCTTCAAATTGAGCTCGTCAAAATGCAAAAACATATTATCGAAAAAGGTAAGCGAGTTTTAGTGATTTTTGAGGGACGGGACGCCGCTGGTAAAGATGGCTGTATCAAAAGAATTGTCGAGCATTTAAGTCCTCGCGAAACTCATGTGATTGCCCTAAGTAAGCCGACAGTAGAAGAAAGTGGTGAATGGTATTTTCAGCGCTATATTAGTCATTTGCCAAGAAGTGGCGACCTAACTTTTTTTAATCGGAGTTGGTATAACCGCGCTGGGGTTGAGCTCGTCATGGGTTTTTGTACCCAATCGCAAACTGATCGTTTCATGAAAACAGTTAATACCTTTGAGTCCATATTAGTAGATGACGGTATCACCATCATCAAATACTATTTAGATATCTCTAAAAAAGAGCAAGCAGAACGTTTATTGGATAGAAAAACTGATCCTTTAAAACAATGGAAGATAAGCCCTATTGATGAAATTGCGCAAAAAAAATGGCTTGCTTACAGCAAGGCTAGGGATAAGATGCTTTCATTGACTAGTCATGATTGTGCCCCGTGGACTGTGGTCAGGGCCAATAACAAAAGATTAGTGCATCTCAATCTGATTCGTGACTTATTGCTAAGAGTGGACTACCCTAAAAAAAATCATCGAATACTTCAGTCAGACGAAAACATTGTTTGCCATTGGGCACCTCACTCAAAAGAGTTGCCCGAACTAGAAAAGTAAGCACTCAACTTAACGTGTTTTTTCTCTTTTGCCAACTATATTAAAAGTTTGATAGTTCACGCGATCAAATCCAGAAGCATTATCACCTGACATGTTGATTTCCATATCGTGGATAAGCTTGTATTTATCCATAAAACTAAATTTGAATTTTTCACCCTCTAATGTCGGCTTCATAATGGCATACATATTCTGATCAATCGATATAGTTCCACCCACTCTTTGCTGGTATTGAACCAACTCTAAGACCGCTTTTTGAGTAGGATGCAAACCGTAAATTCCCCATGTGCCAGCAACTTTTGCAGGAACAACCCAGTAATACGCTCTTGATGGGCTGCCGATTTCCATATCAGGCTCCCAATCTCCCATATGAAACGAGTTAGAGACCACACGAGTACCTGGTTTCATGTTCAAAATCTGTGGCTTGAGCTTAAGATTTAAATCAGGTAGTAAATACAGTGTTAGCACGGTTGCGGATGTGAAATCTTCCTTAAAAATATCGCCATTAATAATCTTGACTCGATCACCTACTCCAGCACGATCCGCATTTCTTTGGGCAAGAGAGGCCATCTCCGCATTAAATTCAATACCAAAAGATTTAGCACCAAAGTCTTTGGCCGCGGCAATCGCTATTTTTCCGTCACCAGCACCTAAGTCATAAACGATGTCATTAGAATTAACACGAGCCGTTCGCAACATTTGTGTTACTAAATCAGTATTCGTTGGAATCCAGATGACGTCTTTTCCAGATTGACCCATTCTAGGCTCGTATTTTTCATCTCCTAGCTTGCTCGAATATTGAGAGTTAAATTGAGCATTAACGAACGAATGCGTTGAACAGAGAAACAAAACAAGCAGGATATTAGATATGGATTTTTTCATAGTAAAAATAATGATAATTAATGGTCTCAAGAATTTTAATATTTAATCAATTTATTATATATAAACAAATTGAACTGCATTAATTTTTTTAATTCCTCCCCAATTGAGTCTTCATATTCACTCAATAATATAATAAAGAGTTCAAACGTGCATTACTCAAATTAATTGAATACCTCACAGGCACAAATTGATGGCGATCATCAGTTTAGGGATTTAATATATAAAAGATTTGTAGCGTTTTATTCAGCATACGTTGGATTAGATCACTTACTTTAAAGACATTTACGGAATCAGTGTCATGCTCATGAAACATTCCAAAAGTAATATAAAGCAATTACTCTAAATCTAAACTTACCTTAATTCATCATGAAAATCCTCTTAAAAGTCCTCGCCTTGATTACTTTAATTCTCCCCCCATTGGCATCCTCTTCTGATCAATTATTTTCAGAAAATGAGGTCTCTAGTACCATGAAAAAATGGAGTGAAGCCATGGGTACTGCTGATGTTAAGACACTGCAGTCCCTTTTGGATGAACGGTATATTCACATTCATGGTACGAGTTTAGTAGAGAGTAAAGCACAGTTTTTAGAGGCATTTAGTAATGGTTCCAGAAAATATGACCCAATCACTATTGAAGACCAAAAGATTAGAATCTTTCATCAAGCAGCACTTGTGAATGGTCACTTTAAGCTGAAAGCTTATACAAAAGATAGAACATTAGAGGGTGTTAATCGCTTTACTCTCGCAATGACCAAAACCCCTCAGGGTGTCAAAATCATTTCCTTCCAAGCAACCGCAATACCCCAACTAAAATAATACTAAAAAACACGAAGTCCGATCAATACTTTTGACTGAAATTTCGCTCTTTTAAAGTGTTTGCATATTTAATTGATGCATTCTTTAAAATCAGCTGAGCCAGGTGCTAGCCCTAAGTTTATACATTTTTGACGCTTAATATCTTGTGCATTATTAACCGGTGGTTTAGGCACTACAGGAGCTATCCTAGGCGGTGGAGCCTGTGGAGTTTGAGCTTGAACGAACTCATCATCTCTCCAAATCCCTTGTTGTTTAATCGATCCATTGGGGTTATAGAAAACACCCTGACCGTTGTATTTGTCATCTTTCCACTGACCAACATATTGTCTTCCATCAGGAAATGTATATGTCCCTTGACCATTTCTTTTACCATCTTTGAAAAGTCCAACATATTTATCGCCATCAGGCCAGGTGTAGGTTCCTTGACCATAGTATTTACCATCGCTATATTGACCAATGTATTTTCTTCCATCTGCAAACGTATAAGTCCCTTGACCATTTCTGATGTCATCAATAAATTGTCCGACGTATTTATCGCCACTAGGCCAGGTTAATGTCCCTTGACCATTTCTTTTGTCATTGATGAATTGCCCAACGTATTTCATACCATCAGGCCAGGTATAGGTTCCTTGACCATTAAATTTGGTATCTTTCCACTGGCCTATATATTGTCTTCCGTCAGCCAACGTTAATGTTCCTTGACCATTTCTAAGTCCCTCATTAAATTGCCCGACGTATTTATCCCCATTAGGCCAAGTCAATGTCCCTTGACCATTTCTTTTATCATCTCTCCACTGACCTACATACACTCTTCCATCAGAAAATGTTAATGTCCCTTGACCACTGCAATTACCATTTAAAAATTGTCCAACGTATTTATCCCCATTCGGATAATCACGGACCCCAAGACAAGGCCCGGAGAAGTCGCCATTACATGCCGGAAAATTAGTCTGTGCTTGAGATTGTGGTTGAACGAACTCATCATTTCTCCATGTGCCTTGTTGCCTAATCGATCCATTGGGATTGTATAAAATTCCCTGACCGTTGTAACTACCGTCTTTCCACTGTCCCACATACTTTCCCCCATCAGGAAATATAAAGGTCCCTTGTCCATTCCTAAGATTACTTTGATATTGCCCGACATATTTACTGCCATCAAGCCATGTGAATGTTCCCTGACCATGTCTATTGCCATCTTTCCACTGACCTTGATATTTGTCCCCGTTCGGGTACTCATAGACTCCAAAACAAGGTCCTGAAAAGTTACCATTACAGGGCGGTAAATTACTCTGTGCATATGACATGCACAATGTAAACAGGCAAAGGATTAAGATTAGCTTTTTCATTTTTCGAAACATTCTACTTTTAAATGCCTATTATCAATATTTTTATTGAAGACCTGAACTCATGTTAATTCAGTGCCACGAACAATTGAGTGTCATCATCACTGCATCATGACAATTAATTACTGTCACCGAAAACCATTGAATCTCAAGTCTCCACCTTTAGTTAAAACTTCACTTTGTT
>JBBAKF010000028.1:0-29417 GCA_040403635.1 Polynucleobacter sp. | reverse complement strand
AGAATTCCCCCATGCGCTTAGATCATGTTTCTTATGTGACTTCCCACGACCAACTGGCTGACACTGTGCAAAGACTAGGTTCACGCCTAGGCAGCACTTTTGTAGATGGTGGTATCCACCCACGCTTTGGCACACGTAACTTCACTGCCTCACTCAAGAACGGTCAATACATCGAAGTTGTCTGTCCCCTTGATCACCCAGCAACAGGACAAACACCATGGGGTAAGGCAGTTTCAAAGAAGGCAAATGAAGGTGGCGGTTGGTTTACCTGGGTCTTTAGTACAAAAGACATCACACATATCGAAACAAAGTTTGGGCGTGAGGCAACAGAAGGTCACCGCACACGACCAAACGGAACAGATCTTAAGTGGAAGCAAATCGGTGTTAAGGAGATTGCAGACACACGAGAATTCCCATTCTTCATTCAGTGGCTCTCTGCAGATCACCCATCACAAGATGGAACGCCGTTGGCTGAGATTGAAAAGATTGTTATTGCAGATACTGAGCAACTAGCCAACTCTTGGTTTAAGGAAGACATCCTGGCCTCCCTTGGTGATGTCACTATTGAGTGGGTTGACCCATCATTAAATGACGAGCAGTCCGGGATTGTTGCCGTTCACTTGAGTACTCCCAACGGTTCAGTTGTACTGGATTGATACCCTGCTGTGAATTTTGAGCCACACATTCATCGGCTAAGCAGGGCGATTTGAGAACCTTTCCCAGATCAGTTTCGGAGAAACACAAATTCGTAATACGACAAGACTGAACATCACTATAGGTAATTGATACCTAAATCCATTTCCGATGGGACCGTTCAAGGCGGCTAAGAAGAAAGAGGAAAAAAAAACGAGTGAAAATTGAATAACTAAGATTTTTTCCCGCCTAAACCACAACAGGAATAAAGTCCATAGAATCAAGATAAAGAATAAAGAGTCATTCACGGCGATAAAACCAAATTCTACAACAATCAATTTGGGTACCTTTAGGGCCGCCTCAACTAAATATTGTAGAAACCCAGCTTCTCTATCACCGCCTGTATTAAGGCTCCCAATTTCAAGCTGTTGGTACCTAACTTGGATGTAGATTAGATGGGAGACAAGCAGGATAATTGGGAAAAGCAATTTACTAATGGACTTCGGATTTCTAATATTGAGTAGGGCTATTCCAAGGAATAACATCAAGAAGATTGGATCAAGGGGCCTTGTTAGGATTGCAAGGAGTAAGAATAGATTTAGAAGTAAATTTCGAGCCAAGCTCAAATTTGGGTGCATTAGATAATGAAAAACAAGGTAAGTAAATAGCGCACTAAGAGCATCGGTCGTTGTCCCAATGAAATTAAATCGCATATAAAATGAACTAGAAAAAATGACCACAACAAAAAGTGCGTAGAAGCTCCCATGAAACTTGCGAATATGGAGGTAAATGAGAATATTAAGTAAAAACCATGAAATAATTGGTGCAACAAGGGGGGCTACTGCAAAATTTACATCAAAGAAGAAACTCGTAATGAATGGATAGACCGGACGAGCATCCAAAGTGTTAGTTACTGCAATTGATTGGCTAAGCATCAGGGGTGAATTACCGGGAAACATCTCCTCAAGTTTTCTGAGAAAGATTTCACGGTTTCCCCAAGAATTGATGTTTATGGATTCATAGATGTAGTTATACCCATCTGGAAGGTACGCCTTCGACCAAAACACCCATCGTCCACCCTCATCTCTGTCCACCACGCGGGAAACAACAGCCAGGAGTGCACTCACCGTTACAACTAAGAAACCCAAGTAACTCTTGTCCCTGGGAGCGATGGTTTTCAAAGAGCGTCGAAATCTGGGAATGTCCATGCTTCCAATCTTAAGGAGTCTGATTCGCTAAGGGGGCGAAAAACGAATGATAAAGGTGAAGGTTTTAGTCTTCTAGGGAGAAAAAATCTAGGCTTTTGGTTTCTGCGCCAATCTAAAGTGAACCCAAATTTTTTCAAAATTCTATTGAAATTTGAGTTGCCGGGATCTTGTTCACGCACTGGGCAGATTGCGGTAATTGGAAGAATTCCAAGGAGCCTTCGGGTAAACCGTACAAATCCGCTCACATAAAACTTCGTCCCTAGAGATTTACCGGGACACCTAGCTCTCCAGAGAGTTTCTTGTTCTGTGTAAATCCTCCGCCCTTGCCTACTCAAATCAAGAAACCCAAACCTAAGGTCTAAATCGCCGATATGTTCAAAACCTAAGTGTTTAGTCAGGGGCTTGATAGCCTGTGCGTTAGCAACTCCAACGACACACGCGAAGTCATCTTCGCATTCTTCATAAGTGTTATTGGCTAGAATCTTTAATAGCCCGCGTCCTTGATACTTTGGATGAGTCGCAGTATTCAGTGCAAGAAGCGAGGGTTTCATATAAACGTCGATCCAAATTGGTACACATACGTAATGGGCAATCAGCGCCTCTCCGTCGTAGGCATCGTAACCAACAGCGCTACCATTTGGGTTTTGAAAGTACAACCAATCCAAATATTCGAGAGAGGTTTTGTAGTTTGGGAATGAGGCCTTAAAGAGCTCGAGATACATCGGAAGCGAGCCAGGATTTACCGGGCGGATAGTTAAATTGCGATATTCATGAATCACTTATTGGTCCTCCGTGCAGTGTTTTATTATCTGATGCATGGCATTTTCAACTAATTCTCTTTGTGCCTTCCCTCGTAGCTCATACAAAAAAAGACCCCCGGTGGGACTTGAAGCAGAGAATGCGGATCGAGTTGTGTAAGCTGAACCAAAAAGCAAATTTAGCATTATGGGAAGGGAAAGTAGGCACCAAACTCGCAGCTGCGACTTATGCGCCGCGGCGAGCTTAAGGAATAATTTCAAGGCCTTCCACCGTGGGAAACAAACCTTCGACTGCTTGAAGGAGGGAATGCACGCAACAAATAAAGGAAATCTCTCGTGCTTTCTGTAGCCGGAGAATTCAATAATCTCGTGCTGGCAGGCGCTCTGCAATACTTTAGAAACAACATGCGCCAAGTCATGGTCTTGGTGACCACCTTCGTATGCAAAAGTTAAAATTGAATCAATATCTAAGAATTGAAGCAATCGAAATAATTCATCGATATCACTTACATTGAAATCTTCCCAGCCATGCCCATCCCTTAGGACACTTTTAAACTCAACTAATCTAGATTCACGAATCTCTTGGTTCAGAATTCTGATAGCATATAAACATTCTCTACTTCGACTCTCTGATAGCGAATTAAAAGTAAGGTAAAGGAAATAATCAGTTTGATTTAACTCTGTCGCTTCGTCTAAGAGAAAAGGCAAACAAAGCATCTCGTCGTCGGGATGAGCCAGTATAATTAGGCGATTTGACATACCGTCCCTTGAGGTTAGTTAATCTGTAATAGTAGAATACTAGGATGATTGCTAATGGAGCTGAACTCAAGGTGATTTCGGTAGTCATACCCGCCTATAAAGTCTCAAAGCACCTTAGAGACTTAATTCCACGGATCGGATCTGAGGTTCAGAACATAATTGTCGTTGACGATTTTTGTCCTGAAGGGTCTGGGAAAATTGCAGAAGAGCTCGCACTACAAGATCACCGGGTATCGGTTATTTTTCATGATCAAAATATGGGCGTTGGTGGCTCGGTAAAGTCCGGGTATACCAAAGCGCTAGCTCTCGGGTCAGACATTATTGTCAAGCTTGATGGTGATGGCCAGATGAACCCGGAAGACATCCCGAAACTGGTAGATCCTATTTTGAACGATTCTTCAAATTACTCAAAAGGAAATCGCTTCTACGATGTAGAAGCAATACTACAAATGCCAAAAATTCGAATCCTCGGAAACCTAGTGCTTTCATTCATCTCTAAGCTATCCACGGGCTATTGGATGATGTTCGACCCAAACAATGGATTTACAGCAATCAGCTCAAAAACTCTACAACACGTTCCTTTATACAAAGTAGACAATCGCTACTTCTTCGAATCTGACATGCTCTTTAGATTGAATCTAATACGCGCAAGCGTTGTAGATATTCCGCTATCTGCTATTTATGGTACTGAGATCAGTAATTTGAGTTTAACGAGAGCACTTTTTGAATTTCTGTACAAACACAACAGAAATTTTTGGAAACGTATAGCTTACTCCTACTTTTTGCGAGAATTTACTTTAGCGTCAATTGAATTTCTTCTTGGAATCCTTCTACTTACTTTTGGAATAGGTTTTGGGCTTTTTAACTACATGAATTCTCAAATTAACAATTCTGCCACTCCAACGGGAACCTTGATTCTGATTGCGCTATCAGTCCTTTCAGGGCTTCAGTTTCTACTTGGATTTTTTTCTTACGATATCCAGATATCACCGAGTAGCAGACGTAGAAATTGACTTCAAATAGTCAATGAAACTCCACGCCATAAATGGGATAAGTGGTAACTGATATCTAAAGTTGACACCCAAGGTTCCATTAATGAACCCAATGGCAAGAACTCCAATGCACACGGCTATTGTGAGAATTCCAACTTTATTCCGCAATTGAAACGCACAAAACAGAGAAAATAAGACTAAAAAAAAGAATATTCGATCCAGCACTACAAGTTGACCGCCCTCTACCACCAGAACCTTAATCGACTGTAAAGGTGAATCTAGAACTTTTCTGAGTAATGAGTCACTTTCGGAACCCGGCAGAATTGCTGATGATGAATTGAAAAAAAGTAAAGGTATTCCACCAAGAAAACCAGAGATTAGAAGTGTAATTGCTTTAGGGACTTCCTTGATTAAAAGATAACCTAAGCCCAACGAAAGAAATATTGGAACACTAAATCTTGTTGCAGAGGCAAGTAAAACAATAATAGACACCATTACGATCCAAAGCCATAATTTCTTAACTTTTATTTCAATAGTGATAAGCAGTCCAACTAGAAACGCCAACAAGCCATCAGTTAGGTTAGCAACAAACCATCGAGAGATACTTGATGAGGTTGCGATACCAATACTAAACAGCAGACCTAACTCAGGGCGCATAAGTGTTTTTGAAATCTGATGAACAATTAAGAAAGTTCCCAATAGTGCCAATATTGGAATAACTAACATTCCGGGTATTCCAAGGATGGCAACAAATGGCAGTGATAAGGCTGGGTAGACAATTCGAGGTGCGCTTAAATGCCACACAGGACTATTTTCAGGTAGCAATGTGAGCGGGTCAATTATGTTATGTTTAAATCCATTCAGTGCGTACCATTCGGAGACTTCGTTCGCGGCTTTTAACGGATTTTCATATAAGAATGAAAGTGTTCGAAAGGTGTAATTAGCACCGTCTGGTTGGTAGATTGTGTAGTCAAATCCGAGGATTGGCCCGTTAAACATAAGCCTAGAAAAAACTGCAACCAGCCATAGTGCGAGAGTCAGAGCAAGCGAGTAGCGTCTAATCAGTTCAAGATAGCGCTCGAAACGGAAAATCAAACTTGTCCTAATTTCAGTTCTCCCTCAACTTGTGGGAAATGATCTCTAAAAGAATTCTTTCTGGCGTGAGTTCGGCTTGCCAGCCAAGTAACTTTTTTGCCTTGCTTGGATCGGCGAGAACAATTGGGGGCGAATCAGAAGCTTTGGGATGCAGAAAGTAATCCAAGTTTGAGATTCGGTCTGATACGCCCAAATGTGAAGCCACACTCGTAATCATTTCACTCAACCTAACGATTCTTCCTGAGGCGAGAACGAAATCTTCATTTGGAAAGCGAGTCACATTGAGTATCATTGCGTTACAGACTTCAACTGCTGACGACACATCAATCATTGCGAATGGGTTTCGCAGCGAGATAGAAGATTCTTCCCCATTGAGCACTTCAACAAACTGGTTTGCAAGCTCAGCAAAAACAAAATCTTCTCTACTGTATTTGGAAGCATGGTTAAACAAGATACTGGCACTGACCTTCAAGTTATTATGATTTCTGTATTCTCGTAAGAGGTCCCAAGCTTCAGATTTTGTTTGGCCGTAAAAGTTCTGGGGATTAGTTGGCGTTATCTCGGTTACTGGGGTGGCAAAGGATGAAGCCTGATACATTTGTGACGATAAAGCTAAGTGGAATCTAGTATTGGGATTCGAGGCAAGCCAAGAAAGTATATTTTGGGTAATTTCTACGTGACAGGAATACATGTCCGCTTTATTCGTGGCGATAATTGAATCCTGAGTTTCAGAGGAGCCGTGAACAGCACCGGCATGAAAAATTAAATCAGGTTCGTATTTGGATAAGAATTGATGCGCGAGAGTTTCTTGACTTAAATCACAAAAAGCCTCTGGTACCGATTCAAAGTGAATAGTGCTACGAGAAACAGCTATAACTTTATAGCCAATTTGTGATAATTCTGAGACTAGAATTCGTCCATCTTGGCCGGCACTACCAATTACCAGAGCGATCACAGTAACAAGCATAGGAGAATCCTCCGCATTAGTCTTCAATGTAGACTCATGCTATGGAAACGGCTATTTATTCTAAGTTAGTGAACTGCAGAATTTGTGGTTCGGCCCAACTTGAGTCTGTCATGGATTTTGGGGACCTGGCACTTACCGGGGTTTTTCTTAATTCTGGCACTGAGGTGGATTTAGCTCCGATGGAGCTCGGCAGATGTCTCGATTGCGGATTAGTGCAACTGTTGCACAACTATGAGTTAGACGCACTATACGGAACCACTTACGGATATGAATCTCACTTAAACGGATCAATGCGGGATCATTTGACTCGGAAAGCACGAATGCTAGAAAAGCGATTTCTGAAGGATATTGATACACCTGTTGTGGTCGATATCGCTGCTAACGATGGCTTTCTTCTTCAAGGGTATTCTGCAATTGGTTCTTATGTAGGCATTGATCCTTTGATGGAGAATTTCAGCGATTACTATCCATCATCAACCTTAAAAATAAAAGATTTTTTTACAAGTAAAACTTACTTTGAGTCCACAGATTTGAAAGCGAACCTGGTAACGAGCCTATCTGTTTTGTATGACATAAATGATCCCGTTAAATTTGCTAAAGATGTAAATTCGATTCTTTTAGATGAAGGCATTTGGCACTTTGAGCAAAGTTACTTGCCATTAATGGTGGATACTTTGAGCTATGACACCATTTGTCATGAACACTTAACTTATTTGAGACTCACAGACATTAATCAAATTTTGACTCGATCAGGCTTTCAAATACATGATGTTTCTCTCAATTCAGTAAATGGAGGCAGTATCGCCGTTACAGCGATCAAGTCAAATAAAAATGTGGAATCAAACCCTTTTGTAAGCCACTTATTACGATTCGAAGAGAACAGCGGGTTTGTAAGCGGAGAAGCAATTCATAATTTTTCTGCTAAAGCAGAACGGCACAGGCAAGACTTGAGGACTCTACTTTCAGAATACAAGTCTGGGGGGTACACGATTGTTGGATTGGGTGCCTCTACAAAAGGTAACGTATTACTCCAATGGCTTGGCCTAACCAGTGACGAAATACGAAGCATAGGCGACATAAACCCAAGAAAATTTGGTAAACAGTGCCCGGGATCAGGAATTCCAATTATATCTGAGAATGAAATTATTGAACTTGCCACCGATCGGACGATCGCACTTGTTCTTCCATGGCATTTTCGAGAGGGAATTGTAAAGAACTGCGAAGATCTCTTAAGCAAGCAAGCAAAACTACTATTCCCGTTACCACGAATAGAGGTGGTTGGCTGACGCAGTTAACTAAAGATAAGCTTAATTTCTGCTGATTTAGGGTCATTAGGTTGATCGTGAGTAACCAAACTCTCCTTTGGGGGAACCGCTGAAGGTAAGTCAGGAATTAGCCTTCGGTTTAAGAAAGTCACCTCAAAGACGACCGGTTCACCATCAGGCGCTACGCCGCCATAGTTATTGACATGTGTATGCAAAACTGCGTAATTCACTTTCAATAAATTCAAACTTGTTTTAAATGTAGCACGCCTAGAAAAAGTATCATGGAATTCGATTACGAGACCGTTGATTCGACCTTCCAGTTCGACAAGTTCATCAATTAACTCATATTCATAACCCTCAATATCCAGCTTACAGAAAAAACGAATTTTTCCATCAGTTGAAATCAAATCCAATGCAGACCTCAAATCTGAAACTTTTCCTCCTTCGGTAGAACCGCTATTTGAGAGTTTTGAATGAATCAAAGAGATGCGCGGAGTCAGCATTAGTCGGAGATAGGTGTATATATTCATTAAGTGGTAAGACATCGCATAATGATCTCTTCTCAATAAAACTGCCTTAGACGCACCTATGAAGTTGGCCAGCAACTTTGGAAGAGTGATCGAAAAATCATAGAGAAAAGCGCCCGAAGCATTTGACTTGACTAGAAAATCTTTTTCAAATGAAAAATCGTTTCCGTATCCGCCAGAGAAGAGAAAACTAGTATTTCCTAGGATCATACTGGGAATTACATATCCTCCGTCATTATCTCGACCCACTCGAGTCAATGGCAGATCATGTTCTGGTCGTATTTCAGAGATTCTCGTATTAATAACTGAAATGGTCTTTGGCATATTTTTCATCTCCCTCAACAATCGCGGCAATCTTAAAAAGGATTTTTTCCAAGCTAGTGGGCTCTATCGTTGCAATCGTATTATAGCCAGAAATCTCTTGGCTCTTTGTGAAATCACTTAACTCTTTCGCCTGAATTAGAGTTGATTTCAACTCTTCCTTATTCTGTACATGTAAAACATGATTATAACTCAAGTAATCTGGATAATTATATCTATAGAAATCAAAATTCACTGTTGTGATACTTAGGTGCTCTGCCCAATGAATAGTTGCTGAGATCGTTGCTAGAAAAATATGCGTTTCCATCAGCAGCAAATGCAAAGGGATCCTACTGATACTTAATCCAAAACCCTCGATCAACTGATGATACTGACCGCTATCCGAGGGGTGCATTGAAAGTACGGCGTCTTGGTAACCACATTCAATTAACTCTGAACACAAGAAGCCTAAATACTCTTCATAGGATTCAAACTGTAAATTTGCGTGCTTACGACTCGAAAACATATCCGGTGCTACCGCAACCAAGAGCCTAATACCTTTAGGTTCTAATGACTTGGCAGCCTCAATCTCATCTAAATACACAGAACCGGTGAGAGAGATTTGTTGCCCACCGAAGCCTAAGCTTTGGGCGAATGAATACGCTCCAGATGTTTCAACGAAAATTTGATCAGAAAACCCCGAATGAAGAATCCACGGTTCGGGAGGAATAGAACGAGTAAGCCAACTCATTAAGATTTCTGAAAATCTAACCGGAATCATCTGAAAAGTCGATTCCCCAATTGTTACATTTCTTAAATACTTAGGGTCCAGCAGCTTGATTACGAGTCTTTGCACTTTCCCAGGCTTATACGTTGGTGAATGGCCTAAGGACTGTTCAATCTCTTTAGGACCCGCAAACCATTGTGGAAAAACAAACACCTTAGTTTTATGGGACCGAGCAAAACTTGAAATGAACGGATAAAAATATCGGTTATCCGCAGGAAAAATACAAAAAGAAATCTTCTCATTTTTCCAACAACTATCAAGCTCTCGACTCAAATGAAAACATTGAAAAGTTAGTTCAAAGAAAGTAAAGAATTCGTCTAACAGTCGGTTTCTCGAAGCAAAAGAGAGAACTCTTGATTGTCTACGATGACTTCTGTCATTCGATGTAGAAATAAAAGATTCAAACTTACCTTTGACCAGCGAAAGGTGAATATCTCGGCCAGCGTAGCTACGTCCAAAAAAAAAGATAAACTTGAAATTTGAATTTCCATTCATTTCGGACGCCAATTTAAACAATCCACTAAAGTACGTACCATTATATATAGGAATAAAGACTACTTGCTGTCGTTGGTCACCTCTCACACTCAATACTCTATATTAGGATTATGAAATTTTTGGGTTTCAAGAGAAAGGACGCCAATTGAACCTTGAGCCAGAAAGCACACAGTTAATCAGGAATCTATTTCATGAGTATGAATTCATTGACTGTGCACAAGAGCTAGCAAATGACAAGAAAATTGATGTCATCATCCCAGTCCTCCACAGTAACGATTTATGGCGAGAAAATCTCATATCATTCTATCGTGAGATTCCAATCAACCGTCTCATTATTGGCGATGCAGGATGCATTGATGACACAATCTCTATTGTGGAGAAATTTCCGAGAGTCCAGATTATTGATCACACAGAAATTTCTACTTTAGGAGCTTCAATTGCTGATCTCATTTCTCGTGTTACGACCACCAAGTTTGCATATTTACAGAGCGATGTTTACTTACCGAAGGGTTGGTTCATGGCGATGGAATCGAAGAGTCAAACCTTCCCCTGGGTCGGTTCCCCAATGCAAGTGGTAACAATGCTGGATTACAGTGTTGACTATTCTGGCAAAAGGCCACTGGCGGGTGCTCAGCTGGGCCAGACTTCTATATTTAATGGCCTAGGGAGCTTTATTGCAGACGATTATGTCTATCGTCAAGAAGACTTCGTGCTAGAGGAGTTTGTCAGGCGAAGTGGATTCGCTACAGGAAATAGTTTTGAAACTTTTCACTTTCATCAAGTTATGCGGCGCAAAACTAGAGGTATGGAGATGAATGTTGAAAACATTTCAGTAAAACTAGTGGAATCAAAAAAGGAGACAGATCGGGTAAGCAACACACAACTATCTGGATTCCTAAAGTACTGCGATCCACATCTGCCTGAAGTTCGCTCTGCCGCCTATGCCGCCTATCAAGAACAAAAAGGAGGAAGCTTCAATCGATTTAAGCGGGCTCTAAATTTTGCAAGAGACAACAACAAGGCTTGGAAATCAATGATTGTTCGCTTTGCTCTCAAACTCCTCGTAGTTAGAACCCTACTTTTCTCTAGCAGGGTAATACTTAGACTGACAGATGTGATTCTAAGAATTCGCTAACTGTTATTTGAACCGAGTTGGGATCTGGTTGCTGCGGTAGGGGATTATCCGAAAACTCACGAATTTCATCTATTCTTGAAATTTGAGTAAAGTCATCGTGGTCCTCTGGGAATACGTTTACGTAGTCATATCCAAATAAATCCAGGTTGAAAACACGAACACCTGTGGCAAGAAGTGGGGCGTAGACTGCACTTGAAAAAATTAGCGCGATCCGAATCTGCCCCAACCATGTTGAAAAATCGTCTTCCATATGAAAATTACCTCTAGATAATTTCTCTAGCAATTCTGACTCTGAAAAATACATTCGGGGATGCGGGAACAGAACTAATTCGTAATCTACCGGGCACACTTCACGAGCTTGCTCAAGAATCATTTGAATAATCTCTGAGTAAGTGCCGAGATTTGCTATAGATATTCTTGCCAAGACCTTCGGATCAGATAATTGATTAGGTGGAAGAAATACACCAAAGATATTCCTTTGCTTTTCCGGGTGTAATCTTCTTGCTAGTGTTACCTCAATTGGCTCTACAAGAGTTACATTTGAATTGGGAGAAAGTTTTTTCTTCAGATATTCAAACTCGTTTTGGGTATGAGTTAGATAAAAATCCGCTAGACCGGATTCGAAGCTAGGACTAAGAATCCGATGCGATTGTGTCTCGAGAGAGCCAGGGAAAGAATTTATGAATCTTCTTGTCGCAGCCCAACGAATTGCTACTGGCGGAACAAGGAATAACTTAGCAAACTTTTCGTATGAGGATAAATTCATGTCAGGAGTGATGGAATCTCGAGATTGTAAAAACTCTGATTCCTTGCCTGATGTGAAATCGATAACTCCAACTCTCTTCCCCATGGAATGAAGCCCTTCAATTATCATTCCAGATGCGTAGTAATTGTTATCCTCCGGCAATAACACGCAATCAACTGCGAATTTCTCAGCCAAATGTAGGACACTAATGGCCCTCTCAACTTGTCTTTTTTGCTGCCGCAACGTTCTGTTTAATTTTAAAACTCTTGAAGGAAGTTTATCTCTATCCAAAAAGAAATCATCAATCATTTTCAGCAAGAGTCGAGTTGAGTGGACTCGTCCAAACTTTACGGTAGTGAGCTGAGTGGAGAGGATCAAAAAAGCAATAAGTGGGAGCGAAACGAAATTCGCAAATAAGCTTAAGAAACCTCTGTTCTTTCTAAGAGCCTGCACGTTACTTTTTTGACTAACAAAAGATTGATTCTCCACAGTAAAAGAGCTTTCAAGTAGCCTATTAAGCCTGTCGTTGTGTCTTGAGTGAGATGGATCAAAGGATAGAAGTAGGAGTCGCTTCCTTATGGCCAACTAAGTTTCTCCATTCGATTAAATCGAACGTCATCTAATGACACTGGAATTCCACCCAATTTAGTGGAAAGAATCGCAGCCAGAGCGCTACGTACGGTTCTCTCTCCATCTAAGTGCGTTGGGTAATCAGAACCCTCGAGGACTTTGGCGTACAGTTCGGTTGTGGATTTGATCAATTCTGCCGGTTCAATTTGGACTTGAAAATAATTATTTGGTAATCCATACCTAAATGAAGGCTCTGTCAATTCATGTTTTGACCTAGCATTTATTATTAGAGTTCCTAGCAATTCGTTTACTATGATTTTTCCGAATTCGAAGTTATAGACAACCAGTACGTGGTGAGATAACTTCTCTTGAAAGTCTAAGAAGAGAATTGAACCAGATAGCCCTTGAAGCAGCATGTGCCCGGCGTAGTCATAGAATTCGTTCCCACGCACATTTGGCCTCCCCTGCTTCCTCACATTTCCAGAAACATTAGCTATTTCGTGGCCGGTTAACCAATAAAAGGCTTCGACGTAATGTGTCGCGTTCATTCCTAAGCCAAAATTCGCTCCGTTTACAGACATGGTACACAGTTCCCCGAGCTTATGCTTCGCCTGGAGATCTTTCACCAAGCGATATTGATCCATAAACCTCATTTGATGATTAACTGCGATCTTTAAGTCATGCATTTTAACCAATTCGGAGATGCGAGTTAGTTCGGAAACCGATGTAGCTAGCGGTTTCTCGCAAATCATGACTTTTCGCCCCGCACTAGCCAACGCTTCAATTAACTGCGAATGGCTGGGTGCGGTTGTGGCAATTGCTGTTATATCGGAACTAGGAAAATTCACAAATTCATCAAAGTCATTTGTTAGCAAAGTGGATGTGGTTATGAGTGAAGAAGCCTTTTCTAAGCTACTTTTACTTAGATCATAAACTGCGAATATTTCCATTCCGAGATTTAATGCCGCTTGAAGGTGGTTTTTCCCCATACGTCCAGCACCAATAAGTGAAAAAGTCTTCTTAGTCATTTGAGTAGATCAAATCAATTAGCTTCATTGTGCGATTGACTTCAGCAATAGAGGTTAAAGAATGCTTCTGACTTTTGCTACATTTTTCTAGTTCAAAAAGAATGCGAACCAGCCCTGGCTTGTAGCTGGAATCGATAGGGTCAGATTCAAATTGTGTGTATTGCCGATCTCCGAGGTTCCTTGATCTGGCAACTTCAAGAGGAGAGAGCTGCCAATTCTTGGATGCTGTGCTGATGTTTACACTCCACCCCCCCGGCACATTCCAATAGCAAATATACAAAGCTTCATCCCCTGACGAGAAAGCGATGTTCGCGTGAAGTACGAACGCATTTTCATTTAAAGGCGTTATCTTTTTGTACTGAACCGTTGGTTCTCCTCGGCACACTACGGCGATGTAATCAATAATGTGGATTGAGTTCGCAAACATCCAATTATCGACAACTTGTTGTGGTTGACCGGCAGCAATCGCAGCAAGAGTGTTCTCTTGATCGTTTACTTGGATGAAGCGTTTCTCGGAGGATGCGGCAAGTTCCTTAAAGACATTCTGGGTTGACCCGTAAAATCGTCTATTCAGCGCTGCAAAAATCTGTGTCGAACTCACTTTCGCATTGTTTTCAATCTCTAACGCTAGTGCAAGTGTAAGACCAACTGGTTTCTCCACCAAAAGGGGCACTCCCACTTTTGAAAAAGTTGTAATGATCTCGAAAGTTGCTAGCTCAGGTACACAAACTACAATGAAGTCAAGATTTAATCCGAGAAAATCTTCAACAGAATTAGCAATTTTTGAAACGCCAAACTGCTTCGCTAGCGCTGAGGCTGTTACTTTATTCCTACTGAAGATTGAAACGAAGTCAATTCCTTCAACTGCCTCGGAAGCCTTAAGATACTCAGAAGCCATATATCCAGAACCGACTAACCCAATCCGAGTCATCATTTACTCGACAATGTGCTTAAGAGTCCACCCACTGCTGGTTTTTTTCCAAAGATGGGGGCTTCTAAACTCGTTAGCTTGCTCTTGGAAAATTTCCTTTGTCATCATCGGGTTCTTAAAGTTAGATAAACACCTTTCACCTAAACGAGGATCTACCGAGAGATAACGCATCAAATCTTCCTCAAATCTGGCAGGCCACTCTCCATCAAAGCGATGAACTAGAGCGACGCCCTCTTCTCGCGATATCTCGTCGTTACGAATTTCTTGTGATGCGTCATAAGTAGCGCGACCAATTCCAAATTTCACATGTGTAGTCCAGTAATGCAAGTCATCTATTTTATCGTCAATGGAGTTGTATTTACTATACGTTCCAGGTGTTCGCTCAGGAGAAGGAATGAAACCACCGTGCTCGACCGCATAGTAGTAGGCAGCCTGAGGATGCCACTGAAGGTAGTAGCCCAAGTAATGCACTTCAATGTTGTTTTTAATTAGCAAACTTGGATCGGCAGGAAGGTACTGTTGCAACTCGTATTTTTCAACGCCGTACTTTTGTTGCAGGTCACTGACAGAAACTCCACTCAGAAATATCTCGTTGTCTGAACTAGCACTATAATATTGGAAGTCACGTGTTGCAGATTGAGTATCTGCTATGGGGTTTCCATACTCTGCTTCATTCTCACCGTAAAAGACGAGCGGAATACCTAGTGTTGCCGCGAGGCGCGGAGCCATTCCTTTTTGACCAAGCATAAATGGCTGAAAGGGATGGAATAGGTTGTCTACGGCTAACCGAGTCAGAAGTCTATGAATTTGACCATTAGGAGTTGTAAGTATGTTATCAAAACCAGCATGAATCCATGATTGGAAGTTCTGCCATCCCCAACTTGTATATTCATGTGGTGCCCAAGTGACAGTGAGAGGCCTGAATCCATATTTGTTTTTCAATACATGTGCCTGATAAAAACTATCTTTACCCCCAGAACCCGGGACAAGACAGTTGTATTTAGATGATGAGCCAGCGTGTTTTTTTGCAAGATCAAATAATTGTTCTTCTCGTTCCTGCCAGTTAATGTCATTTTTTTTCTTTTCTGTGAATCTACAAGCATCACAGATGCCATCCTCGCCGAAGGCAATAGTCGTCTTTAATGAATCCTTATTATGTTGATATTCAACTGCACTATTCGGTCTTTGATTTGAAATCACACATTTCTTGCAGAACACCACCTCCTCAGGAAGACCAAAATAGGTTTTTTCATTATTAAGAGGTGAGTTCATGCCCAAATATTAGCGCTCAAGACGGATTTCTCTAGAAATTTGAGTCCTTTGGGGCCACTTCTTTCAGGGTGAAATTGAACGCCAAGCACATTTTTATCTATAAAGAAAGCGGTCGTAAGCTCTCGATCGTGTTGTGAACTATAAACCGTTGTATTCGCACTGGCCAACATCATTTTGTAGCTATGCGAAAAGTAGAAATACTCTTGATTGAATTCTGAAAAAGTTGCACTGCCGGGTGCCTTCAACTTGCTCCAACCTTGTTGGGGTACACGGCACATTTTTTCGTTCAGTGTGGCCACCGTGCCCTCAACAAACCCGAAACCTTGAGTCGTCGGAGATTCCGAGCTTGAATTCAGAAACATTTGCGCTCCAAGACACAATCCGATTAAGGACTTGCCGGTTTGGTAAAAGTTGTGCAATTCCTCAGCCTGACCCCGCTCTTCAAGATTTTTAATACCAATCCCAAAGGCGGCGACCCCAGGCACAATTACTACATCAGACTTCGAGATAGAAGTCCCATCAACATCCAGAGTAAATTCTAAACCTAGAGACTTGAGTGCCTGGCCAACGCTAAAAATGTTCCCCACTCCATAATCAACTATTGAAATCTTCATGAGCGGACCTCAATCCCCACAATTGAAAGATGTTCCTTAACATCCATGATTGTGAATTTCTCATAATGAAATATAGTCGCGATTGCGTAGCCATCCCCACCTGCAGTAGCCACATCTGATGCATCTGACGGCTTCCCACACCCGCCATGGGCAATTATTGGAACATCTGTCAATGTCCGAACTAATGCGAGTAAATCTAAATCAAACCCTTTTTGTGTCCCCTCTGCATCAATCGAAGTAAGCAAAATCTCTCCGACGCCGTAGTCGCATGCTTCTTGAATCCAATCATTCACTGATTTGCCGGTATGTTCCCGGCCGCAATCAGTCATTACCAAGTAATCACCACCAGAAGTTTTCTTAGCCTCAACGCCAAGAATTATTGCCTGGCTTCCAAGAACTTCAGCTAGCTCTCGAAGAAACCCCGGTCGCTTAATGGCTGCAGTATTTATAGACACTTTATCGGCACCGGATCGTATGAGTTCTGTAGCATCCGCAACTGTTCTTATCCCACCCCCAACAGATATGGGAACAAATACACTTTCCGCTGTCGCGGAAACCAAATCCTTGATTGAATTCCTATTGTATAAGCTTGCAACTATATCTTGGTAGGAAATCTCATCAACACCTTGAGAATAGTATTTGGTAGCAAAATCAGAAGGATTTCCAACTTTTCGCAACCCTTCCAAATGGATACCCTTTACTAGGTTTGGTGGTTTGATGTCTAGTCGTGAGATTACCCTAAAGGTCACTGAGCACCGATACCTAGGTCCTGGTGCGCACCCATTAAGCTTTCGCCCGTCCCGATATCACGCCAATACCCAGAAATTTCGAAAACTCCAATTTCTCTTTTCTCACTAATCAGTTTCTCATAAACATCGGTGGCGTTGATAGGTTTACCGGATTCAAATCCGAAAAATGCGGATTCACAATAAACGCCAACTCCAGCATAAACTAAATTAGATATTGTAGGTTTTTCAGTAATTGAAGTGACTTTTCCATCTGATGTTTGTACAACCCCAAAAGGCACCTCGATGAGGTGTTCAATCACACCAATCGTGACGAGAGATTTAGATTTAGTGTGAGACCGGAGCAAGTCGGAAAAGTCAACATTAGTTACCAAATCGGCATTAACAATTAGAGTATCAAGTTTTCGATATTCTTTTGGAAGGTCTAAATAAGCGCCAGCGGTGCCTAGAGGTGATTTCTCCTTGATGTAATTTACTTTTAGACCGAATTGCTCACCAGATCCAACGAGTGCTTCGATTTGTTCAGAGAGATAATGCACAGAAATCCAGACGTTTGAAAAACCACAACTTGCCAATCTTTCAAGAAGAATTTCTAAAAGAGTCTTTCCTCCGACTTTGATTAAAGGCTTAGGGGTGCTATTCGTCAAAGGTTTGAGTCTCTCTCCACGTCCACCAGCCATGATTAAAACAGGATTATCAAATGAGTGAACAGGTGTCGTCGTATTTTGGCTAAGTAAGCCAACTACTCTGGCATCTCTTACGATTGGCACGCAACGCAAAGCAAGTCTCTCCATCGCATCTAATGCAATTTGATGATCATCCATACTTAGTATTGTGATGGGCTTACGGTTTACAAAAGGGTCAATGACATCTGCGAGTGTCGCTCCAGCGAGGAGTGCTCTACGAATATCGCCATCGGTCAAAGTGCCGATAAATGTTCCGTCTGCTGAATTCACTAGGGCTGTTTGAAGTCCATTCTTATCGATAACTTCCATCGCAGACCTAAGCGTTGATGAAGTATGAACAATCAAGTCACCCCAATTATTCATGGTTATTTCCTTTGTAGGTGCTTGGGGTTCCAAAATGTATTTCCTTTCCTGGCACATCTTTCAACACCAAGCTTCCTGCTCCAATCAATGCATTTTCACCAATTGTGATACCTTCTATCACTGTTGAACCTGCACCAACGTAACTGCCGGCTCCGATGGATACTCCGCCACAAATTGTAACGCCAGGGGCAATATGAACAGAATCTCCGATTACTGCATCATGCTCGACTACAGATCCCGAATTAATAACTGACCAATTTCCAATTTTAACAAAGCTTTGAATAAAACAATTACCCAAAATTTGAAGCCCTTGGCCAAGGTGTACATTATCCGAAATCAGCGCATTTTCATTGATAATATTTGGTGTAGTGTAAGAGTTACTGGAAAATTCCTTAATTAGATTCTGGCGCTTGGCCCAAAGTTTATGAGAAGCAATTCCAGGCAGCATCCCAACTCCTGTTGCACGGAGATCTAAATAGTCTGAGTCGTCCGTAAAATGCAAGAAATCTTTTGAATCATTAAACTTGCTGACATCTGACTTATCAATCCACCCAAGTATCTTCAGACCTTGTTTATTTGCAAGAGCGTTTACTAGATAGGCGTGCTGGCCACCACCGAAAATCATAAAGCTAGAGAATTCTTGTGGTGCTTGATGCATCTAAAAATTCCCCCTTTAGAATCGCTTTCGAAGATGTCGTCCCCAAAATTGACCAAAAATTACTTGGGGCTAGTCCCCCCAAGGGCCGAAGTGCAATTAAATCAGCGGGAGCAATCACATGCCCGGCCGGTATGTCTCGTGCTGCGACAAGACTCTTTCTTGCCACCTTTATAGTCTCTAGTTCATCAGTAGATGGATACTTTTCATTAGTTCCAAGCGCGGTTTCCAAAGTTCGAATACTTTGGACGAGGACTCTAAAATCGTTAATTTCCATCGAGGCAGAATGGTCTGGCCCTGAGTCATCTTTGCTCTCGGTGATGTGCTTTTCAACGATTGTTGCTCCAAGCGCTATCGCGCCAAGAGCGGCTTCGTAGCTGGTTGAATGGTCTGAGAAGCCAATTCTGCAATCGTAACGTCCCAGATAGTTCTCGATGACTCGGAGATTCAAATTCTCTACTCTAGCTGGATACTGCGTCGTACATTGAAGGATGGACAAGTCCCGCAAATCGTATTTTGAGAGAGCGCCCAAGCGTTCCACTTCAGACAATTTAAATACTCCATCGGTGGGAAGTTCATCAATTCTGCCAAGGCTCCATGCAATTATCGCGTTGTCAATCTCTTCTAGAGTTCCTCCGCCAGTCGAAATTATGGTTGGAATTCTAGATCTACCTACTTCATAAATAAGTGGCAAGTTTGTCAGATCACCAGAAGATAATTTGACCCTTCCCACCTTAACTATCGAGAGAAGAAAGTGGAGAGAATCCACATCAAAGGGAGTGCTCATAAACTCTACGCCTGAGTCATCAGAGAATGATTTAAGTTCAACGAACTGATTATTACTGAGTTCTAACGCTTTCAGCATCTCGAATTGAGTCCCCACTCCAGTGGAAAGCTCCTGGTATTTTGCCTTTGGCGAGCTTAAAGTGACGAGTTGCTCTACCTTAAATGTTTGAAATTTAACCGCATCAGCGCCAGACAACTTCGCTGCAGTAATTAATCGCTTAGCTTTTTCCAAACTACCGTCATGATTAACTCCAATTTCCGCAATGATAAAAGTTTTCACTTGGCTTCCTTTGTAAAAAAATCGAAAAACTTTTTTGGAGAACGGATTTTTTCTACTGTGACATTCTTTAAGAACTCTCTAATCTTAACGGAACTGTTACCGTCCCAATATGGATTTTTCACTTTCGTTCGTTTTTGATTCATTATACGCGTCATACTTGAGATAATTGCCGTTGATTCAATAGGAGAATTTATCAACAAATCATGGGGGATTCTTCCCTTTTGGCGATTGCCCAGATCAACTACAGGAAGCCCAAATGAGGGCGCTTCGTAATAACCACTTGATGAATTTCCTACCATCATTGTCGAAATTTTCATCATACTTAGGTAATTCCTAGTACCGAGACTTTCAAGGAACTTTACAGAGGTTGGATGTTTTGACGCAAATTCCTGGAACATCTTGTTGATCGTTTCATGGCCCGAGTCATAATTCGCGGCTGTCAATATGATTGTTGAGTTTTGCGCAAAGTTTTCAAGTGCATCAATGACAGAAGAAACCTGCTCCATAATCTGGCCAGGATAAAGTGTATCAGGATGAAATGTAACAAGAATTAGCCGTGACTTGAATTGAAGGTCGAGCAAAGTCTCAAGCTCGAATTGTGTGCTGAATTCGTAATCGTCAAGATTGTCAAGCGCTGGCGAACCTGTCACACATACGAAATCGGGGTCTTCACCTAATTGGAGAATTCGGTTATACGAATCAGTGTTGGTTACAAAGTGAATTCGCGCTAATTTTGTGATTGCATGTCTGTAGTTATCATCAATTGAGCCAAGAGTTAAATCACCACCAGCGAGATGAATCACGGGGATACCGGATAATGTTGCAGCGTATGCGATGGCGAGTGTTTCGTACCTGTCACCTAAAAGTAAGACTGCGTCAGTGTGTGTAAGTGAAAAATACGATGTTAAAGCAGAAATTACTGAACAAGCGAAAACAGTTTTTAATTTTACAGAATCATTTTTGAGCGGCTCCACAGAAAGGCTTAATTTGGTAAAACCAGCACTTTTTAAGGCTTGGAAATTTTCTGGGTGGCCTGAAACATGTGAACCAATTTCACAAACTTCAACCTGGAAGAAGGCATCCTCGTTTAGTTCACGAATTACTGGTAGGAGTAACCCGAAGTCGGCGCGAGATGACGTGGCAACAAGAACCTTCATAATCCCAAGAATAACGACTTTTTATAGATGTGCCAGAATCCTTCGCAGGCTTCGAACGACCTTTTCTTGGTCGTCTTTGGATAAACTAGTCGAATTTGGAAGGGTTAATACCCGATTTTTCAAGAAATCCATTGAATTCATTGTTGATGAAAGGCAATTTCGGTAAGGTGTCATTTCATGTAGTGGACGCCAAAATTCTCTTGCCTGAATTCCACAATCAGCAAGCGACCGAATAATCTTTGCCATAAATTCTCGATGAGAATCCTTTAGAAGTATCCCTGAGAGCCAATGTGAAGGGGTATCAGTTGAAACATTTGGAAAACTAGCACCTGACATATCCGATAACTCTTCCCTGTAAGTCGCAGCAATTCTTAGCTTATTTGCAAGGAATTGATCCAGATTTTCTAATTGGGCAACCCCAATTGCAGCCTGCACATTTGTAAGGCGATAGTTATACCCAACCTCGTCGTGTTCATATCCATCTTCAGTTCTTGCAGTAGTTGAAATATGTCTAACGAATTTTGCTATTGCTGTATCATTTAGAATAACGGCCCCACCACCACCACACGTAATTGTCTTGTTTCCATTAAATGAAAGAGCATGTAGTGCTTCAAGCTCACCGATCTCATGACCATCAGATTTACTTCCAATTGCTGCAGCAGAGTCAAAAACTATTGGTATTTGGAATTCTTTGGCTACCGCACAAAGATCTGAGACTCTTGGTGGATGACCCGCGGCATAAACTGGCATCACTGCAGCAATCCGAGCGCCAGTCACTTTATGAATCAAACCTTTATCTGAACGCGTGCAACCATTGATTAGTTCTTCGCGCAAAATATTTGGATCTAAACCCCAGCTTTTTAGTTCAATATCCATAAACCATGGCTTAGCGCCTGTCATGCTGACCGCGTTTGCAGTTGCGATAAATGAATAGGAGGGAATGATGACTAAATCTCCAGGCTGTACTCCTAGAGAAATTAGCATGATGTGTAGTGCGCTGGTGCCACAATTTGTTGCTACGACATATTGGCTTTTCACTCGGTTCGATAATTGCTTCTCGAATTCTCCTACGAATGGCCCAACAGACGAGACAAAGTTTGTTGCAATGCACTGACGAAGATATTTCTCTTCGTTTCCATTTAGATTAGGTACAGCTAATGGAATAAGTGAATCTACTGAAGAACTTGCAAATTTCTTAAATAGCATAATTGGAATCCGAGTAACTCTTATTGGAAGCGTTAGCTTTCATCCAATCAATCGTTCTCAATAAGCCTTTTTTAATATCCGTATCTGGCGCTTGACCAGTCAATGCAAGAAGCTTTGAATTGTCGCAAACTAGCCGCTGGACTTCAGATTTTTCTGGTCTGATGCGAGATAGATCTGTTGATAGAGGGAGACTCGTCCCACAGAGTTCCTGAATAATCTCGATAACTTTGGCAATCGAATACTCGTTATTTGTGCCAATATTGAAAACCTCTCCACTGTGTTTTGAGGCTCCCATTAACTTGACTAAACTTCTAGCTGTATCTTCCACAAAAGATAAATCACGCGTAGTAGATGTATCTCCCACCTTAATTTTCGATGCTCGATTAAAGATTTGAGATATAACACTCGGAATAAAAGCTCGTCGAGATTGACGTGGTCCGTAAGTATTAAAAGGTCGTGCGATCGTGAGTGGTAGTTCAAAAGCGTTGTGGTAGCTAGTTGCCATGGCATCAGCTGCTATTTTTGATGCACTATATGGAGATTGCGCTTGCAAAGGGTGGCTCTCATTAATCGGAACTTGTCTAGCTGTTCCGTACACTTCGGAAGTTGACATTACAATAATTGGAGTTTTGTTCGTCTTTACAAGCGCGCGGCAGATGTTACTCGTTCCTGTCACATTGGTTTGAATATAACTGTCAACTGCTGAATAGGAGTAGGGGATTCCAATAAGTGCGGCGAGGTGAAAAACCCCATCAACCCCTTGGACTAAATCTTCACAAATTTGATAGTCACGAATATCACCTAGAGTTACCTGCAAATTATCTCTAGCGCCAAGATCACGCAGCCAGCCAATGTCCCCAAAAGAGTTGTAGAAGGCTAATGCGCGAACTTTGTGCCCTTGGTCCAATAACTGCTCAACAAGGTGCGAGCCGATGAAGCCATCTGCGCCCGTGACAAGGTAATTACTCATAAAAACTCCTAGAGAGAGCAAACTGAAATTGCTACCTTAAGCATATAGAATCAAACTCAATCGAGTCTTCAATCCTACGGAGAGTGCCATGTCAGAAAAAGGCAGAGTGTTGGCCGTAATTCCTGCGAGAGCGGGCTCTAAAGGCCTTCCCGGGAAAAATCACCTGACCCTTACTGGTAAGCCATTAATTCAGTGGACGATTGAAGCCGCTCTTCAATCGTCGGGTATCGATCAAGTAATTGTGTCGAGTGACGACGAAGTGGTGATAAATCTTTCGGATTCTCTAGGGGTCTCAGCACACCGAAGGGCAGCGGCGCTAAGTGGAGATAGAGCTCAAGCGTCAGCTGTAATCGCAGATGCTTTGGCGCACTTCCCAGGTTTTCAAACACTAGTTTACCTTCAGCCGACAAGCCCCTTAAGGACAAGTATTCACATTGAAGAAGCATTACATAAATTCAATTTGGGCTCGAAAGTGCCAGTGATTTCCGTGACCAAAGTGACTCAGCCGCCCGAGTGGATGTACACATTAGACGCGGACGGCCAAATGATTCCATATATTCTTTCAGAAGAATTGAGAAGACAGGATACCAAACTAAAATATATCCCAAATGGGGCCATCTATATAGCCGACATAAACTCATTAAGTGAAAACGGCTATATTTTCACCAAATCAAGCCCTCAGCCGTATGTCATGGATTCAAGAACCTCTGTAGATATAGACGATAAATTTGATTTTGACTTAGCAGAGTGGATTATCGGACAATCTAACTAATAACTAGTGGATGAATTAGAACTTTTGGGAACGCATCAGTCAATGAATACGGATCTAAATTGAAAATCTTTCCAGAATTAAACTTATGTAAATCTCCAAATAAGTGCGCATAACTTTGCATTCTTCCGGCCATCCCAGAAGTAAATTCCTTTTCGTGCTCTCCAATAAATGAGGACTTCTTTTCGAATTTTCTGTCGGCTATAGCCCCTCCGAGATCCTGCATCAAATTATCAGGTCTTCCTCGGTAGTTTAAAAAATTAGAATTATCGAATCCCAGGAGATAAATCTTTTCGTATCCCATAAACATAGCCATTGCTAACATTTTATAAATTGTTGTTGAGCCGTAGGATCGGGGTTTTAAGGGACTTAAGTTGTTATTGAGAAACATTCGCTCACGATCGTCGAAATAAATCTTACTGAAATCTGTAAAAGCATGACTGGAGTAAGCCGTGTGAGGAAGAATCAAGGTAGCACCAACACTTTTTATATAACTTAAAGTTTCAGTTAACTCTAAAGCCTGTGCACCGGCCTGAGCCACAAAATGCGCCGGGTCACTAAGTCCGTAAAATGTAGGATTCACTCGGTCGGCAACTTTCAATTGATTGAATGCATTGATGACAAACACATCATCAATGTGATTATCTAGAACTTCTACATTTAGCGCGTTTAGTGAAGGACCGCTTCCTAGAACAAGTGCAACTTTTCCCACCTTAGTGTCTCTTAATGTCGAAGTGTTCTCTAAAGTAGTTTTCCCTGGCTTGGGTGTCTTGAAGTATGCGATCAATTGGAGAAAGTTGTGGAATGCTAATTTGAATGTTGATCTACCATGATAATAATGTGGACTGGCAATTACCCTAAGAAATTCTCGTGAAAAGATTTTTGTCATTTACTGTGGATTCCAGTAACCGTCGCGCCTTCTTCAACGTCTGCCAGAATTACGGAATTAGCACCTATCGTGCTGCCCTGCCCGAGTTTGATGCCACCCAGAATAACCGCTCCTGCACCAATTGTTACCGAGTCGCCAATGTCAGGGAATTCATTGTTGTATTTTTCTGAATCTACATAACGTGTTCCGATTGTTACGTTTTGTAGAAGGATACAATTTTTGCCTATTCGAGATCCTGCCCCAATCACAATTCCAACGGGATGATCTATTCTCAAGCCATCGCCAATACTTGCACCAGGGAGAATATCTATTCCGTGCAAATTAAGGTTAGCTCGGTAAACTAAGTAGGAAAGCGGCAAGAGCCTTAACCTATAAAAAGAATTTTGTAGTCGAAAAAGAAGTACTGCGCTCAAACCAGGAGACAAGAACAGAGCCTTTAAGAGCCATAATTTCCCCTCACTACGCGAGGCACTTTCTATGTCACGTTTGACTGTTCTAAACATAGCTGAAGTGTATTTGAATCGAAACTATAATTACGTTAATGAATAATGCTAGTTTAGGCTTTTCTCGAGCCCAAGACCTGATGATTCGACGATGATTTAGTACAGTAAGCATGTGAAACGAGAGATAAATATAGATCTTGATGCCTTTAGAACGGCAGTTAACACTCTTGGAAAGAATGATCAGCGCAAGGTTCTAATTGTTGTCCTCCTGCAAGTTTTCCTGGGTGGATTAGATCTAATTGGAGTTGCGACCGTCGGCGTGTTAGGTTCTCTAGCTATTCGAGGAATCCAGTCAACCCCTGCTGAAGGAAAAGTCGGGCAAATTCTTAGCGTCCTACATCTCGACTCAATGGGTTTCCAAAATCAAGTCACGATTCTCGGTTTAACGGCTGCTGCCCTGCTAATAATTAGAACAGTCTTATCTGTTCTTTTCACGAGAAAGATTCTATTTTTCTTAAGCCGCCGAGGCGCAAGTTTATCAGCTGACCTAGTTGCAAAATTGTTGTCACGAGACCTAGACTTAATCCAACAACGAAGCGTGCACCAAAATCTCTATAGTGTTACGTCTGGGGTTTCAGTAATTGCAGTCGGCATTATTGGAACTGCCGTCATGATTGTGTCCGATGCAATTCTGTTGATAATGATGTCTTTTGGCTTGTTCCTTGTCGACCCACTTGTGGCACTCATTTCTTTTGTAATTTTTGGTGGAATTGGGATAATTCTTTATCAGCTGATGCACGTTCGCGCGGGTAAGCTAGGAATTCTAGATTCTCAACTTTCGATAGATAGTAATCAAAAGTTTACAGAAGTTTTGAGAACATATAGAGAGGCAGTAGTACGAGATAGGCGAACTTTTTATGTTGAACAGATTGCCCAAATTCGTTTTCAACTAGCTGAGACAATTGCAGAAATATCCTTTATGCCGAACATTAGTAAATACACACTAGAGTCAACGGTCGTCATAGGAGCATTGGTTATCAGCGCGGCTCAATTTCTTATGCAGGATGCTGCGACTGCAGTAGCCACCCTGGCTGTTTTCTTGGCTGCGGGAAGCAGAATTGCACCAGCATTGCTTAGAATTCAGCAGGGATTTTTGACCATTAAGGTTTCAATATCAACAGCAACCCCCACGTTTGAATTGATTAAGGAATTAGAGAATCAAGTTGTATCCACCGCTTATACCCGCGAACCGTGTTTCGAGCACGTAGGATTTAACCCAAAAATTCAAGTAAAGAATGTTAACTTCGCTTATATGAACAGTAATAAACCCACAATTCAAAATTTGTCCTTCAATCTAAATGTGGGAGAAACATTGGCCGTGGTCGGTCCTTCAGGCGCCGGGAAAACCACTCTTACTGATCTTTTGCTAGGAGTGTTGCACCCAGATTCTGGAGAGATCCTTATATCTGGTGAATCCATGAGCCAAGTCGTTTCAAAATGGCCTGGTTCTGTCTCTTATGTGCCACAGGAAGTTGCTGTAATCAATGGGAGTGTTCGAGAAAATATTATTCTGGGTTTTGAAGATTCCACGAAGTACGATAATCATGTTTGGGAATGTCTTAAAACAGCAAATCTACAAAAATATGTAGAAGGAATGCCCCAAGGACTTGACACTCTAATCGGTGACTCTGGTTTGATTCTAAGTGGCGGGCAGCGACAGCGACTTGGAATCGCGAGGGCACTCTTTACAAACCCAAAGTTATTGGTGCTAGATGAGGCAACAAGTGCACTTGATGCTGAAACCGAGGACTTTATATCTCAAGCTCTCTTGAAACTGAAAGGCCAAGCAAGTTTGGTCATTGTCGCACACAGATTATCTACTGTACGAAATGCCAATATGGTCATTTACATGGAACGAGGAGAAGTTCAATTTGCAGGTACTTTCGAACAAGTGAGAAATGCTGTGCCAAATTTTGATAAACAAGCCAAGCTCATGGGGTTGTAAATCGCTTAATTAGCTCCACCCATAGTCCAAGAATAGTCTGCTCATTTCGGGTAGACAAAATTCGCGCAATAGTACTGGGAGGGACCTTCAGCGAGTCGGAAGCCTCAGTTAACTCGAATAGCTTTTTTGTAGCTTCATCTGATGTTTGAAAATAGTTCGATTCAGGTAGACCAAATCTTCGAAGATCGGGGATATCTCTAACCAGGATCGGAAGATTTCTCGAAATGGCTTCCAACAAAACTAATCCGTCCCCCTCAAACCGAGAAGTTATAACAATAATGTCATTACGATGAATTTCAGCCCAGGGGTTTTTCAAATGACCAGTGAATCTGAGCGACAGATTATCCTTTTCTGATTGCGCTGCAAGTTCATCGATGAGAACTCCACTTCCAATAATGATTGCAGAATAACCACTCAGCCTTGCGATTTCCAAAAACAAGTGCGGGTCCTTCTCGTAAGAAAGCCTTCCAATGAAAACTAGCCTCGACGATGGTGAATTTCCTTCCGCCAATCTGTGTTCGTTAAAAGAAATTAGATTAGGGATAACGGAAATCGGTTTTCTAAAAACTCTTTTACTTTCTAAGTGATCTGAAACCAAAACCCAATCTGCGTTCCTAAGTCTTGCTAGCGACCGAACAAGAAAACCAATAAGCAGGCGGTTCCTCCATGGGCTAGACGTGTGCTCAACAAACACCAACTTAATACGTAATGGTAAGAAAACTGAATACAGCTCCGGCAGCTCACAATTTGCTATCACCAATTGGGGGCTAGCTTTTACGATCTTTGTCCTAAAAACAAAAAAAGAATTAATTGTGGGTATTAATCCATCTTTCCAATGCCGGATAGGTGAAATAACCTCACACACAGGCACAACCGCGTCTATCTCCCCTATGTTGATTGGGAATAAAGATACATTTACAAGATTGTGGTGGAGCAGATTGGCCAGGCTATTCATAGTACGTTCAGCACCACCGCCACCCGGGGAATTGGTAACTATTATAGTTTTGCCCATACCTTAAGTGTAGGCTGGAATTGCTCTTATCGGGGGGAAAGTCGAAATAGATATCATGTTAACGCCCACAAGTGAAGTTACCATCATTTCGGTCACCAAGAATGATCTTGAAGGTATTCGTCGAACTGTGGAAAGCGTTAAGGAACAAGATTTTTCTGCATGGAATCTTGCAATTGTAATCTCAAGCGCTTCTGATATTTCATTAGATTATGTAAAGCAACTTAGTGAAGCAAATGAGAAAATCCAGTTCTTTATCCCAGATTCGTTAGGCATTTATCAAGGCATGAATTTTGCACTTGATAAACTCATGCCAAATCTAACTTGGTTTCTTAATGGGGGAGATGTATTTGAGAACAAATCTGTGCTGTCAATTGCACACAAGTACATGGTGCAATTCAAACCAAGCGTGCTTATTGGAGGATACGCAATTGTGGAAAACGGAACAAGGAGAATCTACTCACACCACAAGTCGAAGATAAATGCGCGTAGATTTTCTGTGAATATAAGGAGTGGAAGCCATCAAGCGATGCTGTTCGATTTTTCTGGCAACAAAGGGTTGAAATTTAATGTTGATCTTGAGCTAGCATCTGACTTTCTACTAGTGCTAGAAATATTGACTCACAAACAAGCGCTGCGAATCTCTGAGGTACTTGTCGAAGTGGAGCCAGGTGGTGTTTCTAGCACTAACATTGAAAAAGTATGGGCTGAAAAACAATTTGCGCGAAGAAAAGTATTTGGAAGGCTTTCAGTGGACTACTCGCTTGGAATCCTCTGGACGTACGGTGTCAAGTTAAAGAGAATCGCCAGAATTTGGTTCAGCAAAATGAAGTTGGCCCTCTACAGCGGTGACTCAAAAGCATAAGTTGTTGCCGCTTCACTCGAGCCGTAGTTTAAACTTATAACCTAAATGTCCGTTTTGTCCTATCCCCACGACAATCTAGGATGGGATTCGTAGAAGGAGATAGAGGCAGCGACGGCTGGGCTCTGCAGGACAAAACCGGTTAAAGAAGGATCACTAAAGTGGCACTTAGCGTATGGACAGTTGCTGAACTGGGGGCTTTTTACACTGAGCACCGTTCAGAGCTTCTCTCGCATGCCAATCGAGTATTAAAAGACTCTGCCAAAGCTGAAGAAATCACCCAAGACTCACTGATTAAGTTCATGCTTGCTGCCCCTGAGCTTGAATCTTCAGAGCACGCTCTGTCATATCTACACCGCACCATCGAAAACCTCTGTATTGACTACTTCCGCATGGAAGGGCGCCGTCCAAACCTTGTTGTCCTAGATGATGCCCAGGCTGAAGTAGAAGCTGCGTGGCAGGTATCAGGAGATCACTCAGCAGTTCTTTCCCAAGCAGAAGATGCCGCAA
>JBBAKF010000027.1:0-30048 GCA_040403635.1 Polynucleobacter sp. | reverse complement strand
CTGTGTAATGTAATACCGATGTCACGGGCAAGTTTTCACAACCGACTGGGCCGTCAATGACAACCTGTAATCCTTTGATCGCTGTAAAGACATAAACAGCTCCCCAATAGCCTCCAGCGCGATCGTGATCTAATATCAACATTAGCTTCCCATCGCCTCTGCTTTACGTTTTTTGGCCGCTTTTTCAAGCCGTCTACGTACATCCGCTTTAAAGTCTGGACGATCTTGTGGGATTTCGTCCCAAACGCCACTAGCATGACCCGTACCAACATCTGTAAAAAACTCTTCCATCACTTGGAATCGATCTTTATTAGCTATCGCAGCATTAATCACTTGCGCTAGTGACCCAGCTCCTGCAACGCCCATTAATGGTCTTGCAGAAATCAAATTTGTAAAATACAAAGCGGGTATGGCTAGTTGTTTTGCCTTTTGCACAACAGGTGTTGTCCCGACAGCTAAATCTGGACGGTATTCATCGATTGCCGCAAGATCGTCTTCTAGTGAAGCACGATATTGGACACGAACGCCCTTAGACTCTAACCACTGACGATCTACCTCACTCCAAATCGTTTTGGGACAGGCTGTTCCTACATAGCGCAAATCAGCACCACTTTCAACTAATAAGCGACCAACCAATAATTCAGAGCCCTCATAACCACTCAAAGTGATTCGACCTTTGATCGGTTTAGCCGCTAATGCTCCTTGAATCATTGGCAAGAATTTATTTTGTGCTGCTGCTATCAAATCAGCTGAGATATTACAAGTTTTACCAATAGCTTCTAACCAGGCTGCTGTTCCTTCGTACCCAATAGGTGCTGAGCCAACAACACTTCTTCCCGCGGCTTCAAACTCTCGAATACTTGCTGTATAAAACGGATGAATTGCTGCAACGGCAGCACAATCTAAGGCTTGGTAAAGTTCACGCCATTCACGTGTTGGTACAACAGGTCCAGCTGCTAAGCCCATGGGTTCAAGCATCATGCCAATCCCTACAGGATCTACCGGGAACATTTCGCCAAGGAGCGTGATCGTAGGTTTGTCTGACTTACCTTGCCGAGGTGCAGTCACAGGACCGGCCTGTGCTTCGCTGCGTGCATATTTCAGCATGGCACCGGCTAAAACATCTTTTGCTTCAGCATGCGTTGGCACCCCAAATCCAGGAACATCAATGCCGATGATGCGCACACCGTTAATCTCTTTCGGTAACAACTGTAATGGCACACCGCTTGCTGTGGGTACACATAAATTGATGATGACTATCACATCAAATTTTTCAGGATCGGCTTCTTTAAAGACTGCTTCACGAATATCTTCAAAGAGTTTTCCTGTGACTAAGGTTTCTGAATTAAATGGCACGTAGCCAACACTTCTTCTTGCCCCATAAAAATGCGATGTAAAGGTAAGACCATAGACGCAACATGCAGAACCAGAAAGAATCGTCGAAGTACGACGCATTCTTAGCCCAACGCGTAATGATCCAAATGCAGGACACATACTTTGCGGTTGATCATGTGGTCCTTTTGGATAATCCTTGGCATAACGCTCGAGTACTTCAGACTTATTGGCATTCTTTGCAGCATCAATCATTTGCTGCGCACCGGAATGACAACCGAGTCCGTCATGCTCAGTAGCTTTGGGATTATTTAATATAGGAATGATCTTTTGCGTTGTCATTTTTATACTTTGTCGTAGACAACTTCTAAAGATTCTTTATGGACTTCATGTTTGCCAACCATATCAAATATGGTTGCTGGCTCAAGTACGACACTACGGCCTACCTGATCGCCTGAGAATAAGCCGAGTAATTCATCCTGCGTTAATGGTTTTGGACGCACTGGTGGGGCTTTTGCAACGTTATCCCCTAATTCAGAAAATAAACTTGCCCACTCTGATCCAGGTTTACCAATAATTTCATAATTAGCACTTTTACGGCGGATATCTTCATTGGCTGGGATTGCCGATAGAATTGGTATACCAGCCCGCTCCGCAAACGCTGCTGCTTCACCTGTGCCGTCATCTTTGTTAATGACCATGCCAGCTACACCAACGTTCCCACCTAATTTACGGAAGTACTCTACTGCTGAGCAAACATTATTGGCAACGTATAAAGATTGCAAATCATTACTGGCCACAACAATCACTTTTTGGCACATGTCGCGTGCAATCGGTAAACCAAACCCACCACAAACCACATCGCCTAAAAAATCGAGCAAGACATAATCAAAACCCCAATCATGAAAACCGAGTTTTTCTAAGGTCTCAAAACCGTGAATAATGCCGCGTCCTCCGCAGCCACGACCAACCTCTGGTCCACCTAACTCCATTGCATATACGCCATCGCGTTTAAAGCAAACATCGCCAATTGCTACAGCCTCGCCTGCTAATTTTTTCTTTGAAGAAGTTTCAATGATGGTCGGGCATGCCTTACCACCAAACAATAATGAAGTCGTATCACTTTTTGGATCACAACCAATCAATAAAACTTTTTTACCTTGTTGCGCCATCATGTAAGACAGGTTAGCTAGAGTAAAACTTTTACCGATTCCACCTTTGCCATAAATAGCGATGATCTGTGTTTCTTTTGTGACAGGTTTTGTTGACACAGCATCTGGTTCTATTGCGGCCTCTTTTTTGAGGTTCATAAATTGCACTGTTGCTTGCGCTGGTACGGGACTATTCATGCTTGATGTCTCCAATTTAAAATCATTTTTAAACACTGCATTTCTGTAAATGCTGTTGTGTATGCTTTGTCTGCATCTTTTGCAAAGCTTGTATGCGTTATTAATCCATCCAAAGATAATTGCTTACTTTGGATCAGCGCATGCACTTCTTGTAAATCTGTTGGTAGCCACTGCGCCGCTATGCGCATTTTCATTTCCCGCATAAAAGCGGGTGCAAACATAAACGAAATCGGCTGATCATAAAAACCTGCCAGTACGATTTCACCTTGCTTACGTATTCTTGTAACGAGTGTATTGATTAAGCCCACGTCACCACTTGCATCACAAATCACGCCATAGTCATGACGATCATCATCTTGAGGATTCACTACCTGATATCCCTGAGCTCCAGACATTCTGATGGGATTGGTCTCCCAAACAATCGGTATCTTTCCTTTGGCAACTGCGATACGCGCGAGTAAGCGCCCCACAACACCATGGCCGATAATTAAATCGGGTTGCTGCTCTTCGCGTCCTTGCGTCACGTGGTAGGCAGTGGCTGCCAAGGCAAGTAAAGTGCCTTGCATTCCTAATTCTTCGGCAATAGGAGTAAGACGAACTTGAGGAACTACAACATGTGAAGAAGCGCCACCAAATAATCCCTTCACTTCTCCATAGCAATTGGCTCCCGGTACAAAGACCTGCTGACCAATTGCCAGGGTAGTGTTTTCTCCCCGATGAGTGACACGTCCAACAGACTCATATCCAGGGACTAAGGGATAACCCATTCCGGGAAAGTGCGGCATCTTGCCACTCCAAATTAACTTCTCAGTGCCAGTACTGATTCCGCTATATTCCATTTCAACAGTCACGTCATCCGCACCCATAGCATCCAAACTTAACTCTCTTAAGTGGATTTTTTGTGGTTCTTGAATAACTACTGCTTCTGTTTTCACGTCTCAGTTCCTGTTAATTAAACTATACACATACTATGTAAACTAATTTATACACTTTTACCTTTAATGATTATTAGTTAAAACACTTAGGTATAAACCCTTACTTTTCAGCAAGTAAAATTTGCGCATTGATTGTCATACTATTTTTTAATAAATCGCAACGATCAAATCCCACCTCATGTAAAAAACCTACAATTTCTTTTGCGCTACGCGGTCTACCACGACCCATCGCCAGTAAATAAAAACCAAAATAGGCCTGTCCCATCGCTGGAATTTCGGGAGTTTCAGCCATCGGCTCGGCAATTAATAACTTCCCACCCTTCGGCAAGGCTTGATAGATTGCATGTAACAATTTCTTAACACGTGCGTCATCATGATCAAAAAGAATTCGAATCAAGGTAATAATGTCTGCGCCACGGGGTAATTCGTCATTAAAAAAATCTCCTCCGAAGCACTTCACCCCAGTTAAATGCGGTGTCAGATTAAATTTCTCTTGCGCTAACTGCGCAACACCAGGTAAATCAAATAACTGCAATTGCAGATGATTTATGGCTTGATTTAAGAGCGTAATAAAGGTACCCTGACCACCGCCAACATCTAATAAACATTGATGCCCCTTAAAGGAATATGTGGCGATAATTTCATCTGCCACAAGCGGCAATGATGCCGACATCAACTCTGAGTATTGCGCTACTTTTTCCGCAGAATTTAAACTTTTAAGATCTTCACTTTGCTCTGTGATGTAAGGCCAATAACTTTCCAAAGCCTTTTCTTTAAGGTCCCCTCTTAACAATGTCAGTGGGTCACGTAAGTCCTGATATAAGGCGCTGTGATGTTCAATCATGGCAAGTAATGCTTGATTACCCACTAAAGGCGCACCTAAAGTCCCCAGACCAAATCGATCGTTAGAGCGCTTGTCTAGCAAATTGATTGATTGTGCGGCCAAAATGAGTCGCTCAAGGCCCTTGTAAGGCAAGTCAATTTTTTGGGCGAGCTCATGTAAAGATAATGGCCCATCCTTGAGATGCTCAAACAGGCGCACGCGCACACATGCCAGCAAGATTTGTGAATACACAAAGCCAGCCATTAAATCAAATACCTGATTAGCTCTTCTTTTTGATATCCGATTTACCAGCGGTAGACGACTTGCTATGCGCTGAAATTCTCGCTTAGCAATTAAATGATCTTTCCAAATTAAACACCGATCCCACAGAGAATATTGCTCAGACATATTGGGAAGACCTTTAATGGATGTATCGGTCACGATTAAACCGCAGCACGCGTATTAATTGTTTTTTGCAATAAAGCCTGATGACGATCGTATAAAGCGTTCGGAACTAAACGCTCTGACTCTTGCTGAACAAGTTTTTCAAGGAATGATCTGCCTGTACATGACGGAATCGACCGCGTCGCTCTCAAGACAAGTTCATCGAAATACTCCACCGCACCGTCAAGACCTAATTGGCGCGTTGCACTTGGACGATCTAGCTCAATATCTTTGCCAATAGGCTTACCCAGCTCTTGCGTGCTACCAATCACATCACGGATATCATCTGCAACTTGATATGCCTCACCAAGACACTGTCCTAAAGCAAGCCAAGCTTTGGGATCTTTTCCGGCAGCTACCGCGCCAACAGCCGTTGCCGCTGAAAATAAGGCTCCTGTTTTTGCTTGTTGATAGGTCCGTAGAGACACTCTAGGTTCACACTCCCAAGCTTGTCCAGCAATAATGCCGTGTGGCGCACCCACACCTTGCATGACGATATGCATAACAGGAGCTAAGCGATTAAGGGACTGTTCCGCCGCATGCACTAAGGATTCAAATGCCATCACAATTAATGCATCACCAGCCAAGACAGCTAAACGCTGCCCATATTTTGCATGGACCGAAGGCACGCCACGACGCAATAGCGCATTATCAAAACAGGGCAAATCATCATGCACTAAAGATCCGCAATGCAATAACTCAAGAGCTACAGCAGCCCCCATCGCTAATTGGGGATCATCATTGTCGCAAGCGCCTGCAACAGCTAAACAAAGCTGCGGACGTATCCGCGCGCCACCAGACATGACCGCATGCCGAATTGCTGACGCCAATAAAGGAGGCCCCTCTTGATTTTCGTAGGACTTTAATACATCATCCAAAGCATTTTCAATACGCAACTTACTTGACATGTTGCCTCCTTTAAGTCTAATGTAAAATAATAAATACACTTATGTGTAAATAAATATAGACACAAAACGCCAATAAGTCAACTTTTATGCGCTACGAACAAATTCAGTCTCGACAGAGGGGATATACTGAAGTTAACCAGTAAAAATTTTTCAAATTAATAAATATATATGCCAATCAATGATCTAACTAGGATTCCACCAGCGTGGCCCAATCGCAAATTTAGCGAAACTAAAATTCTTGGCGATCTCAATTGGCATTATCAAATAAGTCGCCATAAAGACCCCCTAGCCAAAACAATCCTTTTAATCCATGGCACTGGCGCCTCGGCACACTCTTGGGCGAATATTTTTCCCGAATTAGCTAAGCAATATACCGTGATCGCCCCAGATCTTCCTGGCCATGGGTTTACCTTAGGTGCAAAAAAAGCAGGACTCCATGTGAATGAAATTGCAAAAAGTCTTCACACACTCTTAGGCTCCATAGATATAAATTACTTGGATACCATGATCGGACATTCCGCCGGAGCGAACTGCGCACTTGCTCTTAGCCTACTTTATCAAGAACCCCCTAAAGTAGTACTTGGACTCAACCCGTCTTTTGTTGCACCTCCGAATATGTACAATTTCTTTATTGGACCACTGATTAATCCGGTCGTGACTTCAGGTTTTTTGGCAAGTTTTTTAGCCAATATGATTCCAATGACTGGCATGATCGATAAATTATTAGACTCCACGAATTCGTATCTTTCTGAAAAGCAACGCGAACCCTATCATTTACTATTCAAGGAGCAAAGCCATATTTATGGTTCCATGAATTTTATGGCTGCTTCCAATATTCCAGAACTTCTCAAAAAAAGTACCCAACTAAAAACACAATATACTTTTTTGGTTGCCGCACAAGATCCCTGGGTTCCTGAAAACGCATTGCTTCCTGTGATTCATGAGTATTTTCCAAATGCAACCATTTATATTGAGGAAGGTGGCCATTTGTTTCATGAGGAGAATCTGTTACGCACCCTCGAAATCATTCACACAACCTTAAGCGCAAATCATACTTCAGCCTATGCTTAGTACCCACGAGCTTTCCTGTCAACGTGGCCGTCAACAACTTTGGAGTCATCTCAATCTGAGTATTGCCCCTGGTGAAATTGCATTTATTAAGGGCGCGAATGGCAGCGGTAAATCTTCATTACTACGCATCTTAGCGGGCTTATCATCCCCATATGATGGTGAGATTTGTTGGCATGGGCACAATATTCGCAAGTGTTCCGACACCTATCGAGCTGAACTTCTCTACATCGGGCACCAAACACCTCTTAAACCAGAGCTCAGCGCCATTGAGAACCTGTTATCTTTAACGCAATTACATGGCCTGCAAGCCAGTCTTGAGGAAATTACAAAAGCTCTATCAATCTGGGAGTTACAAGGTAAAACGATTGGACTAGCCACAAAACAACTTTCCCAAGGTCAAAAGCAGCGTGTGTCTTTGGCACAACTTTCGCTCCTAAATAAATCGGTGTGGATCTTGGATGAGCCTTTTAATAGCTTAGACGCCGCTGGCTCGAGAATCTTAAGCCAACACTTAGAAGAGCATCTTCTGACACGCAAAAAAATGGCCGTCATCACAAGTCATATCCATGAAAACGCCGCTCAAATTGCTGCTTCACTGTCGCAGATTGAACAATTAATCCAATTTTGACAATGCATACGATTTCTTCTTCCGCAATCCTTCTTGCCATCATTCGTCGCGATCTCACTCTTGCTCTGCGACGTGGCTCAGATACCTGTGGGGCAATTTTTTTCTTTGTTCTAGTAGTCAGTCTTTTCCCTTTAGCGCTCGGCTCTGAAACCAAACTCCTCCAACAAATTGCACCCGGTGTGATTTGGGTTGCTGCACTGCTTGCAGTCATGCTGTCACTGAGCAGACTCTTTAATGATGATTTTCAAGATGGTGTCTTAGAACAATTAGCCTTGAGTAAGTGCCCCCTTGAACTAATTGTCTTTGCAAAAACTATTGCCCATTGGTGCTATACAGGATGTGTTTTGCTGTTACTGTCGCCCATTCTTGCTTTGCAATTTAATCTACCTAGTCAATCGATTGAGGTTCTTTTTTTAGCTTTATTGATTGGTACCCCTTGTCTGAGTTCTATCGGCTCAATCGGTGCAGCTTTAACAGTGGGAATCAAAAGTTCCGGTGCTCTGATTTCATTATTAATCCTCCCCCTATTAATTCCCGTCCTCATTCTAGGTACACTAGCCGTCGATGCAGCCGCCAATGATTTACCGTATTGGTTATACTTGTATTTATTAATCGCAATGAGTCTTTTGGCAAGTTTTTTTGCGCCATTAGCCAGTGCAGCTGCTTTACGAATCGTGCTTGACTGAAGTGATCAATGATGCCTATAAAACCAACTACAACAACTAGCAAATCATCTAAGCAGATCAACTGGTTTGCCTTTGCCGCTCCCAGCAAGTTTTACTTTTTAGTCAAAAAAATTATTCCTTTTTTTTGGGCTGGTGCTTTTCTATTAGGAATCACGGGATTAGTCTTAGGCTTATTATTTGCGCCAACTGATGCTGTTCAAGGTGACTCATACCGAATTATTTTTATTCATGTGCCCGCAGCCTGGATGTCTATGGTACTTTATGTTGCCATGGCATTTTGGGCGGCAATAGGCATGATTTTTAATGCCCGCTTAGCCTATCGCGTCTCCAATAGTGTTGCTGTGACCGGTGCAATTATGACCTTTATTGCTCTATGGACTGGTGCCCTTTGGGGTAAGCCCACTTGGGGTACTTGGTGGGTTTGGGATGCTAGACTCACTTCAGAACTGATTCTACTTTTTTTGTATATTGGCTATCTCAGTCTTTACCATGCAATCGATGATACGCGTAAAGCTGTCAAAGCCGCCTCTTTGCTCGCCATCATCGGTGTAGTCAACGTACCGATTATCTATTTTTCTGTAAAATGGTGGAATACTCTGCATCAAGGTGCATCAATTACTTTGACTAAAACAAGTATGGATAGTTCGATGTTATTGGCGATGTTGATTATGACTTTTGCATTTTGGTCTTATACGTTTGCAACGATTCTTACCCGCGTAAACTATAAAACTCTAGATGAGGAATCACATACTGATTGGGTACAAAAAGAGTTGCGTGAATTAGGAGTTGCAAAATGATTTGGTCGTCTTTTTCTGAATTTATTTCGATGAATGGCTACGGCACCTATGTTTGGGGCTCTTTTGGCGTTACTTTTTTACTTTTCTTCTTTGAGCAAGTTTCATTAAAACGCATGCGTCAGAAAATCTACGCAAACTATTTATGATCACTCCACGCAAGCGCAGAACGTATTTTATTCTTGGTGGTCTGATCGTAGTTGGAGTAGCGACTTTTTTTGTGCTGCGCGCCTTCAACGATAATCTCGTCTTCTTTTTTACCCCAAGTCAAATCGCTTCTAAAGAAGCACCTATCAATAAAAACTTTCGTGTTGGTGGGATGGTCGCAGATAGTAGCGTGCGGCGTGAACCTGGCGGCCTCAGGGTCTCGTTTGTGGTCACCGATATGACGCACTCAGTACCGGTTGAATACAACGGCATTTTGCCAGACTTATTCAAGGAAGGTAAAGGGGTGGTTGCTCAAGGAAAATTGAATGATCAAGGTATTTTTATGGCTTCACAAGTGCTCGCTAAACACGATGAAAACTATATGCCCCCTGAAGCTCAGAGTGCTCTGGATGCTGCCAAAGCAAAACAAGAAACCATCTCAAAATCAACACCTAAGGATGGTAAATAATGATTCCTGAAATTGGGCATATTGCCCTCATTACTGCTTTTGTCGTAGCTATGCTCCAGTGTGTTTTACCCCTTTGGGGCGCACATACCCAGCAAGTGCGTTTAATGGCGATTGCCAAGCCAGCGGCAGTGACGCAGTTTTTAATGATTCTGATTGCCTTTGTTTGTTTGATAACGTCTTTTATCGCTAACGACTTTTCCGTACTGAATGTCGCTGAAAACTCGAATGCTTCATTACCAATGATTTACCGTATTTGCGCGTCATGGGGAAGTCATGAGGGCTCTATTCTCATGTGGTCGCTCATGCTCAGCGCCTGGGGTTTAGCCGTTGCTTGCTTTTCGCAACATCTTCCAAGACACATCTTGGCTCGCACGCTAGGAATTATGGGCCTCATATGCTCTGGCACACTCCTTTTTACGATAGCAACTTCAAACCCCTTTTTACGCCTATTGCCCGCTGCGTTGAATGGACGTGATTTAAATCCGCTCTTACAAGACCCTGGCATGATCATTCATCCACCGATGTTGTATATGGGTTACGTAGGAACTTCAGTCGTCTTTTCTTTGGCAATTGCTGCGCTACTCTCTGGAAAACTAGACACCTCTTGGGCACGCTGGTCGCGTCCTTGGATCACTGCTGCTTGGTGTTTTTTAACGATTGGGATTACGTTAGGTAGTGCTTGGGCATACTACGAATTAGGATGGGGCGGATGGTGGTTTTGGGATCCTGTAGAAAATGCCTCTTTTATGCCATGGCTTTTAGGTACTGCACTGATTCACTCGTTAGCGGTTACTGAAAAACGGGGTGGTTTTAAGATGTGGACGGCACTACTCGCTATTTTGACATTTTCAATGTCTTTACTAGGTACTTTCTTAGTGCGCTCAGGAGTGATTACTTCCGTTCATGCCTTTGCAACCGATCCGACACGCGGCATTTTTATCCTGATCTTTTTAGCCCTTTTAATCGGTGGCTCCCTGACACTTTTTGCGCTTCGCGCACCGCGTGCTTCTACTGGTGAGTCATTCGACACCGTATCTAAAGACTCCATGCTACTGGCGAATAACATTCTTTTACTCGTTGCGGCCTTTACGATTCTTTTAGGCACTTTATACCCTCTGATTTTGGATGCTTTGGGCATGGGAAAGATTTCTGTGGGTGAGCCTTACTTTAATGCTGTTTTTGTACCTTTAATGGCTCCAGCATTATTTTTGATGGGAGTCGGACCAATTACTAAATGGCGCAGTGCAAAGCCTATTGAGCTTGCTCTTCAATTACGTTGGGCTTTAGGGATTGCTTTCGTAGCAACTGCAATCAGCCCCTTCATCCTGCGTGACTGGACCCCATTAATTGGCTTTGGTTTACTCCTAGCGATTTGGATCGGTGTTGCCACGTTCAATCACTTAATAGCTAGAGTGCGACTGCATCCACAAGGTATATTAAAAGGTCTACAAGTCCAAACGATGAGTTATTACGGGATGGTCGTTGCCCACATCGGTGTCGCTGTTTTTGTGTTTGGGGTGACGATGGTCACAGGCTTTGTTGAAGAGAAAGATCTCCGTATGCAAGCAGGTAGTACAACTGAAATAGCTGGCTATCAAGTTCGCTTCGATGGCGTAAAAGATGTCCGAGGTGAAAATTATGCTGCGGCACAAGGACAATTAACTATTAGTAAAAATGATAAATTCGTGACCATGATGAAGCCTGAAAAAAGAAAATATTTTTCAAGCGAAATGCTAATGACTGAAGCCGCGATTCTTCCTAGGTTTGGTGGCGATCTTTACATTTCTATGGCCGAACCAGTGAGCCCTACCGAATGGGGCATTAAGGTGCAATTTAAACCCTTTATATCGTGGATTTGGGCTGGTGCCTTTTTGATCGCTCTGGGCGGATTTTTAGCCATGATGGATAAGAAATACCGTTTTAAGAAAATCGCTCTCGTACAGGCTGCAACGTGAAACGTTTTTTGCCACTGATTATTTTTGCTAGCCTGTGTGTTTTTCTTGTCATTGGTTTGCAACTGAACCCTAAAGAAGTTCCGTCTCCTCTGATTGGAAAACCGACCCCCGTTTTTGAATTACCCGTTCTTGATCAAACAGGTAAGCAGTTCTCACCAGAACAAATGCGCGGTCAAGTGTGGCTCCTCAATGTCTGGGCATCTTGGTGTGTTTCTTGTCGAGACGAGCACCCTCTTCTTGTAGAAATGGCCAAACAAAAATTGGTACCCATCATTGGTCTCAACTATAAAGATAAAGATCCTTTGGCTATCGAATGGCTCTCTAAAATGGGTGATCCTTATCAGCTTTCGATTGTCGATAAATTAGGTAATGTGGGTATTAATTATGGTGTGTATGGCGTACCTGAAACTTTTGTGATTGATAAAAATGGCATTATCCAATATAAGTTCACAGGGCCTCTGACCACTACGGCTGTTCAAAAAGAACTACTGCCATTATTGGCTAAACTTAACCAATAATTTTTCCATGCCCAAATTTAAGTCAATCATTTCACTCTTCTTAGTTTGGTTACGTGTCTTTTTTTTATCGTTCGGCCTCTTCATACACTGTGCTATCGCTAATGAGGCTTTACCGCTAGCAGCAAATCCTGAATTAGAATCTCAGGTTGCAAAAATCGCTGTTGAGCTACGCTGCCTCGTTTGTCAAAATGAAACCATCGCAGGCTCGAATGCCGAACTCGCCGTGGATCTTCGTCAGCAAATTCGTGATCAGTTACAAAACGGCAAATCGAAAGAAGATATCATGGCCTATATGGTCGATCGCTATGGTGACTTTGTTCTTTATAAGCCTCCCGTTAAGATATCCACATTCATTTTATGGTTTGGGCCTTTTTTACTTCTTTTGGCAGGTCTTTGGACTTTGCTGCGTCATATCCGACGTGAAAATCGTCAAGAGAAAACCGTGCAAGATAGCGTTGATGAGTTATCGCAAGCAAGGGCTTTATTATCCTCTGTAAAGAAAGATTCGTAATGACTTTGTTTATTGCCCTAGCTGTTCTAGTTATTGGTCTAGCCGTTTTGATCCTGACGCTATCTATTTTGCGCTCACCGACTGCGAGTTCTGCGAATCAATCTCAGAGTAATTTACTCATCCTACAAGAGAGCCTTAATTCTCTTGAAAAAGAGTTTCAGGAGGGCTTAATTACTCAAGAGCAATATGCGTTTCAGAAAGAAGAAATTGAACAAAGAACCATTGATGATGTTGTTCGTGTCAAAGAAAAAAGTGCGCCTAAACAACATCAGGGGCGTTGGCTTGCTCATGGATTAATTACCTGTGTACCTCTTGCTGTGGTTGGAATATATCTCCTTCTTGGTAATCCTGCAGCCCTTTTTATAGCTAAAGATCCGCAAGTTCAACAAATCCAAGAAATGGTCAGCCAATTAGAAAAGAAATTACAGGCTGAACCAAGCAATGTCGATGGCTGGATGTTTCTTGGGCGATCCTACGCCGCTATGAATCGTTTAACTGAAGCGAAAATAGCCTATCAAAAAGCCATCGCACTCGATCCAAAAAATGATAATTTACTGGCAGATCTTGCTGATTTAACCGCTTTTCAGAGTAAGAGTATTAATGCTGAGGCACTCGAGTATCTGAATCAGGCTCTCACCATCAATCCTAAAAATCCGAAAGCACTTGCTCTCAGAGGATCGGCAGCTTTTGATCAAAAAAATTATGCCGCTTCTATTAAAGATTGGACTTTAGCTGTCGCTGTCTTAGATCCCAAAGATCAAGAGTTTATTTCTGGTCTAAAAAATAGTATCCAAGAGGCGCAAGACCTTCTGAAGAAAAATAATTCCTCAGCAATACCAAAAATAAGTTCAGACATTCTTGCCGGCAAAGTCTCAGTCGCTGGAAAATTACTCACCCAAGTATCTCCCACGGATACTGTGTTTATTTATGCCCGCGCCGCCAATGGCCCCCGTATGCCTCTAGCAATCATCCGGTTTACTGCCAATGAATTACCTCGATCTTTTGAGCTCAACGATAGCCAAGCGATGTCCCCACAATTGTCACTGTCAAAATTTAATACATTGACAATCATTGCTCGTATTTCTAAAAGCGGTAACGCTACACCTCAAACTGGTGATCTCATTGGTGAAATCGAGAACGTTCCATTAGGAACAAAAAACATCACATTAGTGATTGACAAAATCCAGTCCTAAAAGGAGACAAGTTTCATGGATGAATCGAGTCTTTATATTCTCTGCGGGATTATTGCCCTATTCGGCCTGATTCTTTTTGCAAGAGCCTATCATCGGGGTAATCAATCGATGAACAAAATTGAAAAAAATCTGTCCGACAGACACCGTGATTCTTTAGACAACTAATTGCTTAGCAGCCTCTACCACCGCGGATGACTTTCCTTGTGGGAGCAAAATATATTTCGCACCCATCTGTTGCGCAATGATCTGATTTGCTTCTTGCGTTTTAAAAGAAGTATCTACAAATAAGATATTGAGATTTTCATTTTTCGCTCTCTGTGCAGCAATCAAAGCGTCTGCATAAGCTTGTTCACGCCCACCAACCCCAGCAGCAGTCACATTGGCTCGACCATCCGTCATCATCACAAGAACTGGTGTCTGTCCTTTTCTTTTTAATTGTGTCGCATATTGCGTCGAAGTTTGTATTGCACTGGCTAAAGGTGTTCCACCACCCCCAGGCATTGCAGCAAGTAGCCTTTTTGCCCTGACTAGCGAGCGTGTTGGTGTCAATATCAAATCTACCTGATTCCCCCTAAAGGTCATCATGGCGACTTGATCTCGACGTATGTGACACTGTGCTAATAAAAGTTCAACCGCCCCTTTAGCCTCACCTAATCGCTCTAAAGCTGATGATCCCGAAGCATCGACAACAAAAAGTGTGACTGAAGTACTGCGCATGACATAGCGTTTTAAATAAATATCCTCAGCGCGAATCATGATTTTTGGATAATCTCGAGCAATTCCCCGTTCTTGTCGACGTATAGTTTGCCAAGGACTTGCCGCTTGAATCGTTTTAAGTAAATCGAGCTTTTTACTGCGGTCCAGTTTTCCTTGGCGAGAGGGTAAGCTTTGACCCCTTTGCAAACCTTTTTTAAGCTGCCCCACTTTACCTTGAGAGTTTTCTTGAGTTTGTACTACTTTTTGTTGCTCCATCAGCGAATCCAAAATCCCTTTGGGCAGATAGGCTTTGCTTGCCTCGATGATCATCTCTTCAAGTTCATCTTTGGATAATGGCATATTTTGAGATGTGTCCTCATTGGACTCATCCTGATGCGGATCATCCTCTTTTGAATCAATATTTTTTTCTGATGGTAGCGATTCTTCCGGTGGTGTATTTTCTTGGTCAGAAGATTGATCATTTGCGGGCGTCTGCTGCGGTAGAGCTGTAATTCGATGTCCAAATACAAGTCGTGTCGCTGTTTGAATATCTTCTTGAATCAATTGATCTCCGCCACGCAGTGCAGCAATAGCTTTACTTGCCCGAATCGCAAAATATATCGCTCTTAAAGAGTCAATACCTAATCCCTGTGCCGCAGTAGTAATTGCTTCTATTGCAACGTCAGGAACTTCAATCTGCGCAAAACTTTCCCGAGAGTTTTCAATGGTATGAGGTTGATACTCTGCCTGACAATCTCGATAAGATAAATCATCGAACTCAATCTTAAATGCCAAATGCTCTTGTAAGCGAGGGAGCAATTGCTCTTCTTCACTCCCCATACTTTCATCTAAGGCAATCATGCCAAATTGATTTGCTGTATCAAAAGCTTGTGTAATGCATGCTGCCGTATGGACTTGTAATCGTTCCGCCATCGATAAAATAACCATGCCACCGGTAGCTTGACTCAGTAATCCTTGGGTATAAACCTTGCGTTGGAGTTGTAGCGTTTGGAGCAAATCTAAACCCCCTAGTAAAGCGGTTTCGTCAGTATGGTGTGGGATTTTTATGACTGGGATTTGCGCATCTACTGCCCGCTTAAAGTAATCAAGCCAATAATCACGCACAGGTCCTGCACTCGACTTTAGCCAAACACCACCAAGTCCTCCCGGATCAATCGTCAAGATTTTGGCAATCAACAACGCATCTTGCCACCTGCGTTGTTGGGACTCAGATGCAGACAATGATTACTCCTAAATTAGGGGAAAACTTCTTGCAATGCACGTTCGATACGCACAGTTGAACCTGTGTCGTCTAAAGGGTCTCGGCGCAAACGATGACGCAATGCATAGGGAGCAATCGCTTTCAGTTGTGCGCGTGTCACTACTTTTTTATTTTCAAAAGCCGCAAATGCACGCACTGCTCGCATGATCGTCAACTCTCCTCGAAGTCCATCTGTACCTAAGTGTGCACACAAAGTAGAAGCATCAATTAAGATGTCATCGCTAACCGCTGTCTTCAATAAACGTTTTCTGGCAGCAATGATTTTTTCTTGCAAGGCTTCTTGTTGCGTTGCCCACTCTTGGGTAAATTGGTGTGGATCACGCTCAAACTGTTCTCGACGTTTAATAATCTCTATTCTGGAGGAGACTTCCTTTGGCGTCCTAACCTCTACCGATAAACCAAAGCGATCTAATAATTGTGGTCGAAGTTCCCCCTCCTCGGGATTACCACTCCCCACCAACACAAATTTAGCAGGATGACGGACACTTAAACCGTCGCGCTCAACTAAATTCTCGCCAGATGCACTGACATCGATTAATAAATCGACTAAATGATCTTCAAGTAGATTTACCTCATCGATATATAAATAGCCACGGTTCGCTTTGGCTAAAAGTCCAGCTTCAAAACTCTTAACACCTTGTGTCAGAGCTTTTTCAATATCTAGTGACCCTACAATCCGATCTTCGGTAGCGCCCAAAGGTAAATCCACGACAGGTGATTGAATCGTTTTTGATCCTAGTTTTTGGCCTTCGTTTTGACGCGCTAGGCACTCCGTACATAACTGCACAGATTGAGGATCACATTGATACCTACAGCCATCAACCGCTTTCATCATAGGTAACATGGCCGCTAATGAGCGTACCATGGTAGATTTACCAGTGCCGCGATCGCCAAAAATCAAAACCCCACCAATACTTGGGTCTACCGTGGACAAAATCATGGCCAACTTCATTTCTTCTTGACCAACAATTGCAGTAAATGGGAAAGGTATAGCCATGAATTTTGTCTCTTAAAAATTAAATTCTAATCAATCTACCACAGGTTATCAAAATACCACTTTTCAAATTTGCTGTTTGAACTCTTTGTAAAAGCGTTATAAACTAGATCCATTATAAAAAAATTCGAAGGAGATCATCATGGGCTTACCAGAAATTCGCGTCACCAAAGAAGAAATGCGTGCACGAGTGGCATTCTTTAAAGATTTAAAAGGCTTTGATACCGGCCTAATTGATAGTGAGTTTCCCTCTGCATATCGGATGCTGTATAACGCTCTTGGATTTCAACCTCCTAAGGGTAAAGGTGGGCCTGAAGTAGAGTCTCCTGTAGGGACTAATGCTTCTGAAAACTCAGCCATTAAAATTAGTGAAGGTTTTAATATCGGATTTTGTGAATGTAAACCAGGCTTCGGCCCTATGATGCACAATCACGACACGAATGAAACCTTTATTCCAATGACTGGAAAATGGCGCTGCTCTTGGGAAGTCGATGGCAAGGTTGAGTTTTTTGATGTGGGCCAATGGGATATGTGTTCCTTTCCTGCTGGTGTGCAACGTCGCTTTGAAAACGTGACTTTTGATGAGCCCGAGCAATCACATTGGCTGATGTTTGTCATTGGTGGTAATGCCCCAGAAGTCGACTTTAGCGAAAAAGCAAAAGAGACGCTGCGTACTGCTGGACTTCTTAAATAAAAGCTGACGCTTGCATTGTGCTAAAGTCATACCTATCAAAGATAGGTATGTATGACTTCTAAGCCGCGATTACTCAATAAAAACATTCTTCTCTTGGCTGTTTGCCAAGGTTTTTACCTCACCAACAATGTGACGTTTTTAGCAGTTAATGGTTTAGTTGGGTTTGCGCTCACACCTATTCCTTGGATGGCAACTTTACCACTCATGGCTTATGTCTTTGGTGCTGCAATTTCTACGATTATCGTTGCCAAAGTGCAAGCTATCTATGGCCGTAAACGATCCTTCCAGTTTGCATTATTCATCGCATTTATTGCTGCTCTAATCTGTGCTTATGCTACTTTTAGCAAAAGTTTCATCTTGTTAATGGTCGGAACGCCTGTCGCAGGATACTATAGTGCTAATGGCTTACTGTATCGTTTTGTGGCTCCAGAATTAACGCATTCTAGTCTTAAGGAAAAAGCTGTCTCAATCGTTTTGGCTGGTGGTTTGATCGGGGGAATTCTCGGACCGAATTTATCATCTTGGTCCAAAAATATTTTTGATGCCCAATTTATGGGCGCTTACTTGATCTTGGCGATTGCTGGTTTGTTAGGTATTGTTGTGATGCAATTCATAGATTTTCCGGATGACTATCGCACAAATCAAGCCACACATACTGGCCGCCCCCTCAAAGAAATTATCTTGCAACCCCCGTTTTTAGTCGCTTTAATTGGCTCAGCTCTGGGCTATGGTGTCATGAATCTCATGATGGCGGGCACCCCTCTTGCGATGCAGGTGTGCGGCTTTGATTTTGCCAACACCGCGCAGGTTTTACAATACCATGTGATCGGCATGTTCGCCCCGGGATTTTTTACCGGTCATCTTGTCAAACGTTATGGTCCTTTACCAATCATGGTAATTGGTGTTGCCCTGAACTTCATTAGTATTTTTATTATGCTCTCAGGGAGCGAACTCTTTCACTTTCTCGTTGCTTTATTCCTCTTAGGGGTAGCCTGGAATTTTCTGTTTAACGCCTCTACTATCTTAGCGATCTCCTCCTTTCGACCAGAAGAAAAAAATAAGGCCGAAGCAACGATTAATTTTTGCGTCTTTGGCACAATGGCAGTCAGTTCATTTAGCTCAGGAGCCCTTGTAACCACTCAAGGCTGGCAATTCTTGAACATCGGCTCCCTTGCGCCAACAGTAATTATCAGTTGCGCTATTGGCTGGTTATTTTTCCATCGACAACAAGTTAAGCTACGTCAATCTTAATCCCTTGGCCCTGTGCAAATTGACCGATTTTTTGAGCACTGATAAAACCACTCTGCTGTAAAAATTCAAGCACTTCGCGCTCAGCTTCTGGCGCACATGAAATCAATAATCCGCCACTGGTTTGTGGATCACTTAATAGATTTTTTTGCCACTGTGCAAGTTCTTCCTCTGCTATGACTTGATTTTCATAGCCCTGCCAATTTCGTCCTGATGCGCCCGTGACAATATTATTTTGAACATACTCAAGAGCTTCTTCAATCACTGGGATTTGACTAAAATTAATCTGGGCTTGTAAGTTTGCGCCTTGTGCCATTTCTAAAAGATGTCCCGCCAAACCAAAACCTGTCACGTCAGTCATCGCATGGACTTCCTCCATATTTACAAAATGCATTCCTGGAGTATTGAGCTGGGTAGTGTAGTCAATTAACTTGGCATATGCTTTTTCAGAGATTTTATCTTGTTTAAATGCTGCACTAAGAATGCCGACGCCAATTGGCTTACTCAAAATAATGCTATCGCCAAGCTTGGATGTTTTATTACGCTTAAATTTTTTCGGATCCACAAGACCAATAACGATCAAGCCATAGATTGGTTCAACGGAGTCGATGGAATGTCCACCTGCAATCGGAATACCTGCAGCGGCACAAACCCCTTGGCCTCCAGCAGATATGCGCTGTATCGTTTCAATGGGTAAAACGTTAATTGGCATTCCTAGAATAACTAAGGCAAAAAGTGGTTTTGCTCCCATTGCATAAATATCGGAAATAGCATTACTTGCCGCAATCCGACCAAAATCAAATGGATCATCAACTATTGGCATAAAAAAATCAGTCGTCGCAACAATCGCTTGATCAGCATTAATTTGATAAACCGCAGCATCCTCATTGTTTTGATTGCCGGCCAAAAGCTGCGGTGCAAAGGTCACAAAGGGTGAAAATTGTAAGATTTTAGATAAAACTGCTGGCGCGATTTTACAGCCACACCCGCCACTATGTGATAAAGAAGTTAACCTACCGTTATATGTCATACACCGTTTCTCCAGAAGAATATTGCAAGGATACCATTAGCAATAGCGCCTCTATAGGGATTAATCTGCAATTCATGCGAAAATGTATTTTATGACAAGGTCTCTTGCTTGAAAAATTCGCTTGTAATCTCCACGCAACATGCGGGTACATCTTTTGATGAAATTATCGATGTCAGAACTCCCGCAGAGTTTTTGCTCGATCATATTCCAGGTGCGGTTAACTTTCCGGTACTTTCGAATGAGGAGCGTGTCATTGTTGGCACCAAATATAAACAAGAATCGTCATTTGAAGCCAAAAAATTAGGCGCCACTCTTATTGCTAGAAATATCGCACAACATATTGAATCTGATTTTTCAAAACGCGCTAAAAACTGGCGCCCTCTTGTCTATTGTTGGCGTGGTGGCAAGCGCAGCAGTGCCATGGGCCACATTTTGCGACAAATTGGTTGGGATGCACAAGTTTTAGAGGGAGGATATAAAACTTACCGAGCTCAAGTCTTAGAGGACCTCAAGTCCTTACCATTGCAATTCAAATTTCAGGTGATTTCAGGGCGAACCGGCAGTGCAAAAAGTAGAGTCCTCGAGGAACTAGCGACTTTGGGGTGTCAAGTGATTCATCTTGAGGCTCTTGCGAATCACAAAGGATCTGTCCTTGGCGCTTACCCACATGATATGCAGCCCAGTCAAAAATACTTTGAATCTCAGATTGTTGCGCAACTAAAGGCTTTTGATGTTGAGCAGGTCATTTTCATTGAAGCTGAGAGTAAAAAAGTGGGGGCTCTACAGGTTCCAGAAGAATTAATCACATGTATTCGGAGTAGCCCTTGTATTCGCATTGATGCTAGCCTGGATGCCCGTGTCACCTTTTTACAAAGTGACTACCATTACATGATTGAAAACCCCCAACTATTGACAGAAAAACTTCAGCACCTTAAATCACTTGTTGGCCAAGAACAATTAGCTTTATGGCAACAGAGCATTGAGCACCAAGCTTGGCCAGATTTAATTCGATCGCTATTAGAACTCCATTACGATCGACTATACGATCGTTCACAAGGCCGTAATTTTGAGGCCTATGCTCATGCACCAACTTTATCAACTACAGATTTATCTGATCAAGGTATTCAAAAACTAGCCTTTAAAATTGCAAGGGACTTCACTCAATCCAAGTAAATCTGGAAGATTCCTTGGGTACCATCGCGTTGTAAGCCTTGATTTGCCATTTTTTCAAATAAAGATTTCGCAAGTTCAAGCCCTGGCAATGCGAGTTTCATCTGCTGGGCTTCAGTCAAAGCAATCGTCAGATCTTTAATGAAATGCTCAACATAAAAACCGGGTGCATAGTCACCAACAATCATCTTCGCACCAAGTACGTTTAACTGAAATCCCGATGCTGCACCACCCCCAATCGACTGTAAAACTTGCGCTGGGTCTAGGCCGACTTTTTTGGCATAAATTAAACCTTCAGCTACGCCCATAATCGTTGATGCAATAACAATCTGATTACACATCTTGGTATGTTGTCCCATACCCGCTGTTCCTTGTAAAACAATACTGGTTCCTAATTTTTGGAGTATTGGCAATACGTAGTCAAAAACTGCTTGATCACCACCTACCATAATCGTTAACTTTGCATCTCGAGCCCCAATGTCTCCACCAGATACCGGTGCGTCAAGAGTAACTAATCCTTTTTTAGCAGCTTCAATAGCAATCTTTCTTGCGAGTGAAGGGCTTGAAGTGGTCATATCGACCAAAATAGTATTTTTTGCATGAGCGATGATTCCATTGGCACCGAAATAGACTTCTTCTACATCTCGTGGAAATCCTACCATGGTGATGACCATGTCTGAGTGAGCCGCCACTTCGCCTGGGGAGTCTTTCCATACAGCCCCCTTAGCAACAAGAGCATCTGTTTTCGCTTGAGTTCGATTAAAAACATTTACTTTGTAACCAGCCGCAAGTAGATGTCCCGCCATACTTTGGCCCATAATACCTACCCCAACAAAGCCAATCGATGTGATTTTTGGTAATGAATTCATGCTCGCTCCTAACCATTAAAGCTATATTGTGCCACAGAGACATGTGCCCCTTTACATGCGGTGCAGAGGGTTAATATTCATCAAATAAGGTGTCGAAATAAACTCAATAAGGTAATCAAAGCTTTGTACTTTTTTTGTTAAACCATCAACAGGAGGGACCACTTATTTCACTATTTATTATGCACCAAATTGAAGCAGTGAATTTGCTATTGATTGTGCCTTTGCATACAATTAACCACAATGACACGGTACTTTAATTTGACATTCAAGGTCTTTTTAGAGAATTTTTCTAAATTTTTTTTTCCTCTATAATTCAACAGTTAATTAAAGCGTTTAGATAAATTAACATTTAAGGGAAACTGTTTTTAATGACTATAAATTCAAAAAAAATCATCATAGTAGACGACCATGCGATTGTGCGTGAAGGCTTAAAAATGCTTTTAAACTCACAAGAGAATCTTGAATTAGTCGCCGAAAGTGATGGCTCAGACGATATCATTAATTTATGCCTTGTTAATCAGCCAGACCTGCTCATGTTGGATATTACTCTTCATAGTATCAATGGGATAGAGCTCATTAAGAAAATTAAAAAGGAATTACCCAAACTTCCTATTTTAATTTTTTCTATGCATGATGAGTATATGTACGCTATGCATGCTATCAAAGCAGGCGTGGTTGGCTACCTTCATAAAAATCAACCTTTTGAAAAATATATTGAGGCAATTAATACGGTTCTTGATGGAAAAAAATATCTTAGTGCAGCCATCGTGCAATTGATGGCCGATCGTCTTTATGCTGGAGATGATGAAAACCCACAAGAAAAGCTGTCATTTAGAGAGTTTCAAACCCTAAAAATGCTTGCTTCCGGGTTGACCGTTTCCAATATTGCAGAAAATCTTATGCTGTCTGTGAAAACAATCAGCATGTACCGCACTCGAGTTCTGCAAAAACTGAAACTTAAAAATAATTCTGAACTGATCAGTTTTGCTATAAAAAACAATATCCTAGATTAAGTCTTGGGTTAAATCTATACGGTCGAAATACAGGATAAACATCTTACTGGTTCGTTTTATAAATTATTGACACGTTTCATTAGGCTATGAATCATCATCAAGTTAACTCATAGCAAAATTGGATACTATGAACTACTATTCCAACGATAGTGATCTGCAGTTTGAAAAAAAACATCTGCAATCTTTTTTTCAATCGACTCGATGCCAAATGGCTTTATCAAAGAATCGTTCATACCGTTACTCAAATATGATTCCGAATATTTGTCGCCAATGTTCGCTGTTATGGCAACGATTGGAATGTGTTGTGCAGCGCTATTACTTTGTCGTATTTTTTGTGTGGTCTCGATACCATCCATAAATGGCATATTTATATCCATCAAAATCATATCAAAGACATAAATTTCTAATTGCTTCATGACCTCAAGTCCATTTGCTGCAATCTTAACTTGGTGACCAAGACTATTTAGCATGATCGACAAGATTTCTGCATTAACTAAATTATCATCCGCTATCAATATGTGCAATCCATTTCTAAATTTCTCCAATTGAGAAATCGATAAATTAGTTTTTGGAGATACTGTCAATGATTTATTAAGTTCGAGAATATCGGCGCAATGCTTAATAAGGATCTTTGGTTCGGCAGGTATTAAATGAGTTTGGGTGATACCTGTAGACAAAATTTTAAGACGTTGCACATAGTTAGATGACCCCGTCAAATAAACTACTTTTGAATGTAATTCTTGCCTCATCCAAACTTGTATGTTTTGGAATAAATCTAATCCAAAATCATCGCCATATTCCTCATGAATATAAATAAGATCTGGAAGTAGGCCCTTGCTACCACATCGCTTAAAGAATTCTCTAATATGTAAATATTGGGCCATCAGATTTACATGAGCGCCATTTTTTTCTAAATGACTTTTAAATTCTATGATACCTGTATTGTTGATTGGTGCGATGATAACAATTTCTTTGCCATTCAACTGCTCAAAACATGCTTTCTCTTGAATGGCTTCTTGAGATTTGATAGGGATTTCAAAATAAAAATTGCTCCCTTGTTGAGCCTGAGTATTTAAATTTAAAGAGCCTCCCAGCAGTCGAATTAATTTTTGGGAGATAAATAAACCTAAGCCACCATCAGACATATCTTGATATTCTTTATTCAGTCGACCAAATTTTTGAAATAACTTACTTTTTTCTCGTTCATCGATACCAATACCAGTATCAATGACATCGAAACGAATCATGCTCAGCGATTTGTCATTGGGCTTATCCTTTTTGGAAAGAACAATCCTTACTGAACCTTCATTTGTAAACTTTATTGCGTTACCAATGAGGTTAATCAATATTTGTCTGATTCTGAGTTCATCCCCCAAATAAGTAACACCATTCAATTCTTTAGGTAGATTGTATTCAAGTTGAATCTTTTTAATATCCGCTAAGGGTCCTAAAGCATCTAATAGATACTCCATGAGATTACTCAAACTAAATGGAGTTTCAATAAATTTTAGATTTAAACTTTCCATTCTCGATGAGGTCAAAGTTTGATCTACGATTAGATTCATCACATGACCAGATTTTTTGACAGTATTTATATAGTGTTTTTGTTTTTCATCTAACTTGGTTTTTAAAAGAAGTTCTGCCATTCCTAAAATGCCACTCAAAGGTGTTCTAAGTTCATGTGCCAAGATATCAAAAAATTGACTGCGCTCTTTCGTTTTTTGAACTAAGCGTTTTTCTTGCTCTTTTTGACGTTGAAGAGTAATGCCCCTATAAGTTAAAAAACCAAATAAACAACTAACTAAGGTACCTCCTAAAAAAAGAAGGAAGGTGATTTTGATAGGATTGACTAAGGTTACGATATCGATTTGAAGCTTAACTATAAGATTTTTAAATTCAATACTTACAGATCGAGATGATAGAAAGGTTTTATAAAGATCATTTTCTATTTGAGTTCTGGGCACAGCTTCTTTTAGAACATTAAAAAAGTCAATTTTATTTGTTGAAATTTGAATATTGTTATAACTGATATCCTCATCAAAAGATTTTGCATTGATTCTTTTATCATAAAAATGTCCACCAACTTTAAGTTCTCCAACAGTGTTCTTTGGCAAAGTATTCGTCAATGAGCCCAAATCAAATATATGAACTAATGTCGTTTGTTGTAACTTGTCTTGATATTGAATTTTTTTAAACCCTGCAAGTATCGGTTGTCTGCTGCCATCCTCCCTGAGAAGCTCTTGATATTCATAAATCGAATCATCGTTCTCGGATTTTTTGGCCAACATTTCTAATGATTTGTTTTGTAAAAAACCAGCAATACTCAGTAAGCTTTTATCCGCTAGATTTTCTTCATGATAAAATTTCTGTATCAGGACTTTAGATGGATCTTTCACAATCGCCGAACTTCGAAGTAAAAACGCACCTATGAGCGCTGGATTATTTTGGGCTTTCGTAGAATGAAAATCGCGTAATATTTTGATATCGAATGATGGAAAAGACCCAATCATTTTTGCTTTTACTTCTAAATCATGCTCAAGGTTCTGAAGCCTTTCTTGTATGATGATTGATTTTAAAGTGGCCGTATTATTTAAAGTTTGAGTCGTCCTATAAATAATCCCTTGAAATACAACATAAGCTAAAGTTGAAGTTAAGAGGATACCCACAAAAACTGCAATAAAAATTGGAGTAAAAGTGCGTTTATTTTCTTTAAACAAAAAAATGGCTTTCAAGCAGGGTTCAAATAAGTTTATTATCGTAACTTAAAATTATGACAGAATATTCTTACACAATTAAATTATTACACCTACATGAACTTACTTAATCTAAATCAAGTTAAGCAACTACAAAGCTTTATGGCTTTTGAAAAACTGCAGAGTCTCATGCAAGGTTTTTTTGATCCATATACCTCAGGCAAAGACTCTTTAATCCAAGGTTTTGAAAATAGTGATGTCCCATTGATATTAAAACAAGCTCACTTCATCAAAGGCTCCTCATCATTTATTGGTATGAAAGGAATCTATGAATATTGTATGTATATAGAAGATGAGCTTAAAAACGCGCCATCACCAGACTATTCAAAAATGATCCTTGAATTTGAGTCGATTTGGGTAAATTCAAAAATACAAATTGAAGAATATTTAAGCAATATTAGCGGCTAAGATTTCGGAACGACATTCGCCAAAACCAATCCTTACAGCACCTTCTGATTCGCAATAGGCTTTAAAAATGACTGTATCGCCATCTTCCAAGAAACTACGAATTTCACCATTTGCCAATTCTAGAGGCGTCTTACCACCCTGAGATAACTCCAAAAGCGATCCCGCTTGCTCTGGAGTCTTGCCAGACAATGTGCCAGTTCCTAATAAATCCCCAGCATTTAAATTACAACCATTGCTTGCATGATGGGTGATGAGCTGAGATACGGTCCAATGTGCGGCTTGTGAGAACTCGGAAGATGAAATTTTTTGTGGCGCTTGATTCTGCTCTTTCATTTTCGCAGTAAGTAAGAATGCTTCAAGAAAAATCTTGATTGCACCATGCCGGCGATTCTGCTCTGACTCCAAATAAGGTAAGGGTTGAGGCTCATTTTGATTTCTATCCCATACAGCTCTAAATGGCACAAGAGCCTGTCTTGTAACAATCCAAGGAGATATGCTAGTCGCAAAATTTTTCGCTAAAAAAGGGCCCAGTGGTGCCGCTTCCCATGCCTGAATATCACGCGCGGACCAGTCATTTAGTAGACACATCCCGAAAAAATGTTGTTCAGCATCCGTGATTTTAATTGGGCAAGATTGTGCATTAGGCATTCCTATAAAAACACCTAACTCAAGTTCATAATCCAATTTTCTTGATGCTTGAAAATATGGGGGCTTGCCGCCACTTGCACGCGTTTGTCCTTGAGGCCTAACCACGCCTACGCCAGAGGGCACAATAGATGATGAACGACCATGGTATGCTACTGGTAGCCAATGATAATTAGGGGCTAACGGCTGGTCTGGTCGCAACATTAATCCCACATTACTTGCATGATAAATGCCAGAATAAAAGTCTGTGAAGTCTGGGACTATACAAGGCATACGCATTTCTACAGCATCTTGATCAATCAAATCATCCCTAAGTACTTTTTCATAGGGGCTATTGATTTTTAATAAATCAACCAAAAAATGTCGGCATGCCTGTTGTGTTGTTTCTGGCAAAGCCATCATAGTATTAAGATTCACCTGATCAAACGCATCAAACGCAAGATGAAGTTCGGCGGGTATCACTATTTTTTTACGAAGATGCGTCAAAGGCAAAATCTGCGTACCAATTGCAACGCCAATACTTAATGCTGAAGAAGCCTGAGCTTTGAGGTTGAAACAACCATAAGGCAAATTTTCGATAGGAAAATCACTATCCTCAAGATTTGCACTTACCACCCAACTGCCTAATGTCTTTTTATTCATTTGATGTCTCTAAATTATTTTTTATATGCGGAATTTAAACTCTGTCGTTTAGTTTAACGATATTTTCTGAATTTACTTTTTTGACCACACAATACCAAGTTCATAAAGGGAGTTAATTTGTTCTTGAGTCAACCCAATACTTCGTAAAACTTCCTCATTATCTTGACCAATTTCTGGAGCAACACGTTTTAACCCTCCTGGAGTTCTCGATAACTTGGGTACGATTCCTGGAACAAGTAACTCATCGCCATGCGTATCGATTTGCGAAAGGATCATGTCTCGTGCACGAAAATGCGGATCTTGAGCAATATCTGCCGCTGTGTATATTTTTCCTGCGGGAACTTTTGCTTGCTCTAACACCTTCAGAACCTCATCAACGTTATGCATTAAAGCCCAAGCACCAATGGTTGCATCAATGTGCACGATATGTTTTACGCGCCCTGTGTTGTCTGCAAATTCGGGGTTATTCGCCATAGCCGTATGCCCTATGGCAGTCATTAATCTCTTAAAAATACTATCCCCATTGCCAGCAATTAATACATAAGCGCCATCTTTACATACATATGCGTTTGATGGAGCAATACCAGGCAATGCACTCCCAGCAGCTTGACGCACTTCCCCAAAAGCGCTGTACTCAGGCAATAAACTCTCCATACAATTAAATACAGCTTCGTACAAAGCAATATCAATCACCTGTCCAAGACCACTTTGGTGGCGTTCATGTAAGGCCATTAAGATCCCAATAACACCATGCAACGCAGCTAAAGTATCACCAATACTAACGCCAACACGTACTGGAACTCTGCCAGGCTCTGCCGTTAAATGCCGAAGACCACCCATAGCTTCTGCAACTACCCCAAAACCCGGACGATCACGATAAGGTCCTGTCTGGCCATAGCCACTAACTCTTAAAATAATTAAACGCGGATTGATGGTTAATAAATCCTTTGGATCTAAGCCCCACTCCTCTAGCGTACCTGGGCGAAAATTTTCAATGAGAACATCACATTCTAAAATCAAGGTGCGGATAATCTCTTGAGCCTGTGGTGTCTTTAAATCTAACGAAATGGATTTTTTATTACGCGACTGTACTTGCCACCAAACCGAAGTCCCGTCTTTAAGAAGGCGCCATTTACGCAAAGCATCACCTGTTATAGGCGTCTCTACCTTGATGACCTCCGCCCCAAAGTCTGACAAAGTTTTAGCAGCAAATGGCCCTGCAATCAGTTGCCCCATCTCTAAAACCTTGATGCCATTTAAACAACTCACAGAAACCCCTTTGCCAATTTCATCAATTTAGTCAAATATGCCATAATATTGTACTTTCAATTTATAAGTCCTTATGGGGTACATCATGATTATTAAACGTCCAATTAAATCATTATTGATTACTAGTTTTCTTTTAGCATGTTCTTTCATGTCACAAGCACAAAATTATCCTGAGCGCCCGATTTCCATGATTGTTCCCAACCCACCCGGTGGCCTTGTTGACACTTCAGCTAGAATCGTAAGCGACCCTTTAGGGCAACTTTTACAGCAAACAATCATTGTTGATAATAAACCCGGTGGTAGTGGTAACGTGGCTTACCAACAAGTTGCAAAAGGTCCTAAAGACGGTTACTCCATCTTGGTCTCTTATTCTGGCTATCATATTGCTAACCCTGTTTTGCAAGATAAGCTCCCCTGGACTGTTAAAGATTTAACGCCGATTGGTTTAGTTACTATTGCTACTAATGTCATTGCGATTCACCCCTCAATTCCGGTCAATAATCTCAAAGAATTTATCGCTTATGTAAAAGCAAATCCAGGTAAGCTTAATTATGCTTCGCAAGGCAATGGTTCTGTAGCTCATATTGGTACTGAGATTTTTAAGCAACAAACTGCTTTAGATATCGTACATATTCCCTACAAAGGTTCTGGTGCTGCAATTCAAGATGTTTTAGCAGGGCAAGTACAATTATTTATTACTACGCCACCCTCAGTCATGGGGCATGTGCAAGCCGGTAAACTCAAAGCGTTAGCGGTGACAGGTAAAGTTAGACACCCCATGATGCCAAATGTTCCTACAGTGGCTGAAGCAGGCTTGCCTGAATTTCAGTTAGAGTCTTGGGTCGCCCTTTATGTGGCTGCTGGAACACCAACGCCCATCATTGACAAATTAAGTAGTCAAGTCAAGGCAAGTCTTGATCTTCCAGAGTCTAAGCAACGAGCAAGTGCAGCAGGTATCGAACTACGTTTTTTACCTCCTGCTGAGATGACCAAGCTACTCAATCAAGAAATTGTTTCTTGGACCAAGGCCATCAAATCGGCCAATATCAAACTTGACTAAGATTGCTTTTATTGAATACCCAACACCCATAAGGAAGTGACTTCTCTCGAACGCGCAAAGTAAAGAGGGTCACTTTTATCTTGTACTTTGGGATGCTTTGCGGTGGTACTCAATTGATTTAAAATTACCAAACCAGACTGGGATATCCAGTCCAAGAGATCTTGATGTTGTCGCAGACCTAAATGCTCTGCTAAATCAGATAGGATTAACCAAGCCTGTCCATCTTGGTTAAGATGTCCCGGCAATTGATGCAGAAATGCTTTTAAAAAGCGGGAGTCTGGATCATAGATGGCATGTTCAATCAGAGAACTCGGTTGCGCTGGAAGCCACGGTGGATTACACACCACAAGATCTGCATGTCCCTGTGGAAATAAGTCGGTAAGACTCAATTCAATCTGATCCTGAAGCCCTAAACTCTGGACGTTTTCTTGGGCACATGCAAGTGCGCGCGGATCAAGATCGGTAGCAACAACTTTGGGGATCCCTCGCTTTGCCAAGAGGATGGATATGAC
>JBBAKF010000026.1:0-30201 GCA_040403635.1 Polynucleobacter sp. | reverse complement strand
CTTTAAATCTGGTATTTGGTGTAGCTGCGGCATGGGCAATTGCTAAATATGAATTTACTGGAAAAGCATTCTTAACAACCTTGATTGATTTGCCGTTCTCAGTGTCACCTGTAGTAGCTGGTTTGGTTATCGTATTGGTATTTGGTGCCCATGGGTGGTTTGGGCCGTGGCTTCAGGCAAATGACATCAAAATCATATTTGCTATTCCAGGCATTGTTTTGGCAACTATTTTTGTAACCTTCCCTTTTATTGCACGTGAACTTATTCCGTTAATGCAGGCACAGGGTAGCGACGAAGAGCAGGCGGGTATTGTTTTGGGCGCTACGGGCTGGCAGACCTTTTGGTATGTCACATTACCTAATATCAAATGGGGATTAATTTATGGCGTCATTCTCTGTAATGCCCGAGCAATGGGCGAATTTGGAGCAGTTTCGGTAGTGTCTGGCCACATTCGCGGCCAAACAACAACCATGCCACTGCACGTTGAAATTTTATATAACGAATATCAATCCGTTGCTGCTTTTGCTGTGGCATCCCTTTTAGCACTCTTGGCTTTAGTTACATTGGTAATCAAATCAATCGTGGAGTGGCGACACTCACGCGAAATTGCATCCTCTGTTGTCTTAGCCCCTGAATAACCACTTACAAGAAGAGTACGTACTCAATGACTAGCATTGCGATTCGGGATATTAATAAACAGTTTGGTGACTTCCAAGCGCTGAGCAACATCAATTTAGAGATAGGCGATGGTGAGCTCGTCGCATTACTTGGGCCCTCAGGATGCGGTAAAACTACGCTTTTACGTATCATTGCGGGTCTTGAAAACCCAGATTCGGGGGCTATTTTATTCGGCGGGCAGGACACTACACATGTGCATGTCCGCGAACGCCATGTTGGCTTTGTCTTCCAGCACTACGCTCTGTTTCGCCATATGACTGTTTTTGAAAACATTGCATTTGGTCTGCGAGTTAAGCCCAAAAATGAGCGGCTCACTGAAACTCAAATCCAAAGAAAAGTACATGATCTTCTGGATTTAGTGCAACTAAATACGCTCGCCAATCGATTTCCCGCGCAATTGTCTGGGGGGCAAAGGCAGCGCGTAGCCTTAGCTAGAGCTTTAGCAGTGGATCCAAAAGTACTGTTACTCGATGAGCCCTTTGGGGCCTTAGATGCAAAAGTAAGGAAGGAATTACGTCGCTGGCTTAGGCGATTGCATGATGAGTTACATATTGCTACTATTTTCGTGACCCACGATCAAGAGGAGGCCCTTGAAGTAGCGGATCGCGTGGTGGTGATGAACAAGGGTAACATTGAGCAAGTTGGTGAACCGAACGAAGTGTGGGAAGAGCCGGCCAGTCCGTTTGTTTATGAATTTTTGGGAGACGTTAATACATTTCATGGACGTCTAAACGCTGGTGAGATGCAGATCAATTTAAATGGTCAGATCATGACTATTGCCGCCCCCGAATATTCCGCAGCACTTAACACGGATGCTGTTGTGTATGTTCGCCCACATGATTGTGATATTCAGCGGAGTGTCTACAACACTCGTGGAGTAGAGGTAAAGTTGAGTCGCATTATTAATATAGGCCCTATTACCAGGTTGGAGTTTTTAATTCCTAAGGGGCAGGGCACGGCTGAAGATAAGATAATCGAAGTTCAAATACCAGCAACTCTACAGCGAGAAAATCGCTATGTGGTCGGAGAGGCCTTGTTCATAGTGCCACAGAAAGTTCGAATTTTTGCCTAAGGAGTAGTTTATAGAAAATCGCTTCTTGACCATCGTTGGCCCATTGATTGATGTTAATACCTCATGTAAAAAACCCTGGCAAGACAAAATAACTTGGCGGAGAAGGTGGGATTCGAACCCACGGTACCTTGCGGTACGCCTGATTTCGAGTCAGGTACATTCGGCCACTCTGCCACTTCTCCTTCAGTGAGAATCTTACTCTTTTTTACAGAAGCAATCCTGAATCTGATATCCTAAAGTTCATCAATGCATTTTTTACTAAAAACATATGAACTATACAAAATATCAACTTCCCGCAGTTTTTTCACCGGTACTTACTCCGATCAAAGCAAATTTTGAGCCAGACGTCGCAAGGTTACTCAAACAGTGTCAGTGGCTTGATAAAAATGGTGTAGGTCAAGCAATCTTTGGAACCAACTCTGAGGCTAATTCGTTCTCAGCTGGGCAAAAAATCCGTACTTTAGAAGAACTGATTGTGGGTGGATTAAACCCAAAACATTTGATGCCTGGAACGGGCGCTTGTTCTATCGATGAAACAGTAGCCATGACCAAAGTGGCTGTTCATGCTGGTTGCGCTGGCGTTTTAATGCTCTGCCCTTTTTATTACAAAGACGTCAGTGATGAGGGTATTTATCGCTTCTATGCCAAGGTCATCGAAAAAGTGGCTAGTAGTCAGTTAAAAATATATGTCTACAACATTCCGCCGGTCACTAAGATTACTCTCAGCCTCTCACTTTTGGAGCGTTTAGTGAAAGACTTTCCAAATACAGTGGTCGGCATAAAAGATAGCTCCGGAGATTGGGCCTATACCGAGTCAGTGATTCAATCCTTGGCAGGTGGAGGATTTCAGGTATACGCAGGTAGTGAAACCTTTTTGATGAGAACATTACGCGCTGGTGGAATGGGCTGTATTTCTGCGACGGCAAATGTTAACCCGAAAGCTATTTCTGATTTAGCGGCACATTGGCAAGATGCGGATGCCGATGAGCGACAAGTACAACTAGATATCGTGCGTTCCGCATTTGCAAAATACCCCATGATTCCAGCCATGAAAACTGCAGTAGCCCATTTTTCTAAAGAGAGCACTTGGGAATCTGTCTTGCCACCATTCATTGGATTACAACCCGAGCAAAAAGTATCACTACTCAGCGATTTAGAAAAGATTCAGTTTAGTATGACCGGCTTATAAAGCTTTGATGCATGATGAAAAACCGGAAAAGTATAAAAAGACCTCAATAAACCAATCGCATTAGAAGAAAAAAAGATTTAACAATATTCGCCTATTGGCCATTTTTTATTCTGCGTCTTGCATCTCGCGGCACTATTTGTGATTGGGATAGCAACATGGGGTGCGCTACGGATCTTATAAATACCTATCGAAAGTTAACATCGAGGAACATTAAGATGGCCCAATTTACAAACGCGCAAGAGAAATGGAATAAGCGTTTCTCAACAGAGAATTATGTGTTTGGTAAGCAAGTGAATCATTATTTATGCGCGCAAAAAGATAGACTGCATCCTGGTAAAGCACTTGCTATAGCTGACGGGGAGGGGCGTAATAGCGTTTGGTTGGCACAACATGAACTGCAAGTAGATGCCTTTGATTTTTCTCAAATCGCCATTGATAAAGCACAACAATTAGCCAATGAAAATACCGTGTCGGTGAACTATATGTGCAGTGATTGGCAAAACTTCGCTTGGGATGAAAAAACCTATGACTATGTCGTTGGCATTTTCTTTCAGTTTGCAGACCCACAAAGTCGTACAGAAATTTTTCACCGCATGAACCTGAGTCTGAAGCCAGGTGGTTTATTGATCATTCAAGGCTATGGTCAAAAACAACTTGAATTTAATACTGGAGGCCCTGGAGTTTTAGAAAACCTTTATACGGAAGAGTTGCTTAAGAAATCTTTTGCAGAATATCAAATTCTTGATTCATGCACTTATGATAAATACATCGAAGAAGGTGACGGACATGTGGGCATGTCCGCCTTGATCGGTTTTGTAGGCAAAAAACTAGACTAGACCTGTCATGTAATAGACCGCAATGATAAAGAAAACCGCCATGGTTTTAATCAGAGTGATTGCGAAAATATCCTTGTAAGCAATTTTATGGGTCAGACCCGTGACTGCTAAAAGGGTAATGACAGCACCATTATGTGGCAAGGTATCCATACCGCCACTTGCCATCGCAGCGACTCGGTGAAATACTTCTAGCGGGATGTTATTGGCTTTGGCTGATTCAATAAAAAAATCTGACATCGCTGCTAAGGCAATCCCCATTCCACCAGAGGCTGAGCCAGTAATACCTGCCAAAGTTGAGACGGTAATCGCTTCATTAATTAATGGATTCGGAATTGAGCGAAGCCCATCAGCAACAATTAAAAAACCAGGAAGTGCTGCAATCACACCACCAAAACCATATTCAGAAGCAGTATTCATCGCAGCTAAAAGCGCACCATTCACAGCCGTTTTTGAGCCTTCTGCAAACTTACTAGACACTTGTTTCCAGCCAAAAATAACCACTGTTATGACGCCAATCAAGAGGGCGCCTTCAACTGCCCAGATGGCGGCAGCTTTGTGAACGTCAATGACAACAGGTTTGACATTGCCAATAACCGCTGGAGAAAACTCGGTGGAGTCTCCATAAAAAGCTGGAATCAAATCTGTAAGGACTTTATTCATTACGCCAACCAGCACGAGAGGTAATATCGCAATCCAAGGATTAACAAGTTTTTCACTTGGGTCAAAAGGAGTAGGTTCGTTAATATGCCCTACACCGTAGCCTTCCCCATTAGCGGCTGCTTTGCGACGATTCGATTCAAGGTACATCATGCCCAGAGTCATAATAAAAATTGCTCCAAGAATACCAAGAATAGGTGCGGCATATATATTCGTATTAAAAAATGACGTTGGAATCACGTTTTGAATCTGCGGTGTACCTGGCAGTGAGTCCATCGTAAATGAAAAGGCTCCCAGAGCAATTGTTCCAGGTATCAGTCGTTTTGGAATATTACTTTGGCGGAACATTTCAGCCGCGAATGGATAGACAGCAAAGACGACAACAAAGAGTGAAACACCACCATAGGTCAGGATTGCGCACACCAAAACGATAGCGAGCATTGCCCTTTGACTGCCTAGTAGTCTGATCACTGAAGAAACAATCGATTTTGAAAATCCAGATAGTTCAATCACTTTTCCAAAAACGGCACCTAGCAAGAAAACAGGAAAATAGCTTTTGATAAAGCCCACCATTTTTTCCATAAAAAGCCCAGAGAACATTGGCGCTACCAAATGAGGATCAGTCAATAAAACTGCACCTAGCGCTGCTACAGGGGCAAATAAAATCACACTGTAGCCTTTGTAAGCGATAAACATCAAGAAGATGAGAGCGGCAAGCACAATTACAAAATCCATAAAGTTCCCTTAAATTGGATGGAATAAATTTTTATTCGAAAAATTATATTAAAACTTTTAAATGACAGTAATGTCATATTTTTCAAATGGATATCAATTGTTCTAATCAATCCTATAATGTGATGAGACCTTTATAAATTTTATAAGTTAAGCGCATGCCTTCAAGCACACCTACAGTTCCCTTAAGTTCTACATCGACTTTGATTAAGCCCGCATATCCGCAGCCTTTACATGGTGATCTTTTAGTGATCGGGGCAGGTTTAGCGGGTTTGACAGTAGCATTACAAGTGGCCCAAAAACGTCGGGTGATTGTGCTCGCGAAAAGAGAATTGACCGAGGCAGCAACCGCATGGGCCCAAGGGGGTATTGTCGGTGTTCTAGATGATAAAGATAGTTTTGAGTCACACGTAGGAGACACATTAGAGGCTGGCGCTGGAATTGTCTCTGAGGCTACTGCAAGATATATTACCGAGAATTCGCATCAAGCGATTCAGTGGTTGGTTGATCAAGAAGTAGCTTTTACGCAAGATCCTGAGGGACCTCTCGGATTACACTTAACGAGAGAAGGTGGACACACGCATCGACGGATTGCGCATGCAGCTGACGCCACTGGTAAAGCAATTCATATTGCCTTGCTTGAAAAAGCAAAGGCAGACCCCAATATCACCTTATTGGAGAACTGGGTAGCTATTGACTTAATTACGAGCAAAAATTTAAAACAAAAGCCCAATAAAGATTATAAAAAAAGTGTCATGAAAGACCAGTGTTTTGGTGTTTATGCACTGGATATTGTGCGCAATGAAGTTGTCGCAGTGACTGGTAATGATGTGGTTGTAGCAACGGGAGGTGTCGGTAAAGTGTATAAGTACACATCTAATCCTGACACATCCACAGGTGACGGTATTGCAATGGCGTATCGTGCGGGTTGCCGGGTGGGAAATATGGAGTTTATCCAGTTTCATCCCACCTGTTTGTATCATCCCCTAGAGAGAAGTTTTCTGATTACAGAGGCTTTACGTGGGGAAGGAGCTTATTTAAAACTTCCCAATGGTCATCGGTTTATGGCAGATCATGATGAACGTTTAGAGTTAGCGCCGCGAGATATCGTTGCTCGGGCGATTGATTTTGAGATCAAAAAGCATGGCATCGATTATGTTCTTTTAGATGGTACGCATTTGGGTGCTGACTTTTTAAAAGAGCATTTTCCAACGATTTATGCCCGTTGTTTAGCCGTGGGGATTGATATTACTAAAGAGGCAATTCCCGTTGTACCAGCTGCGCACTACACCTGTGGTGGGGTTGTTACTGATCTGCATGGGCAAACGGATTTACCCCATTTATATTCTGCTGGCGAAGCCACTTATACCGGCTTACATGGGGCCAATCGTTTAGCGAGTAATTCGCTACTGGAATGCGTGGTAATTGGTAAAGCTACCGCAGAAAAAATCTTAGAGCAGCCTGTGATGCCAATACCTGAAGTACTTCCTTGGGATGACAGTCAAGTGGAGGATGCAGATGAACAAGTCGTTATTTCTCATAACTGGGATGAACTTAGATCACTGATGTGGAATTATGTAGGTATTGTGCGCACCACCAAAAGATTAGAAAGAGCCTTACACCGGATAGAGCTTCTGCAGCAAGAGGTACAGGACTATTACGCAAACTTTCACGTGAATCGTGACTTAATTGAGTTGCGCAATTTAATTGTTTGTGCAGAATTAATTGTGCGTTCAGCATTAGAGCGAAAAGAAAGCAGGGGCCTGCACTATAGTCGAGATTATCCGCAAACGTTTGCCATGTCCTATCCGACCATCATTACGCCAAAACGTTAATGATTAGATGCGTTCTAATACTCGCATAGAATAATCAACAGCTATAACGTTCTTTGTAATACCACCAATGGATATGCGGTCTACTCCGGTTAGGGCAATCTCACGTAACTTAGACATGTCGACACCACCAGAAACCTCTAATTCAGCACGATTTTGCGTAATTTCAACGGCGCGGCGCATATCTTCAATCGAAAAATCATCGATTAAAATATGTTCAGCACCACTAGCTAATGCTTCTTCAAGTTCCGCAATCGATTCAACCTCGATTTGAATCATGACTCCTGAGTTAAGTGCTTTTGCGTTAGTCAGGGCTGCTTGAATACTGCCAGCAGCAATAATATGATTTTCTTTGATTAAAATCCCGTCCCATAAAGCAAGCCTGTGATTTTTACCACCACCAACACGGACTGCATATTTTTGCGCTTGGCGTAATCCAGGAATTGTTTTACGTGTCTCTAAAATCTTGCAAGTCTTTTGATTGACTTGAATATCGGCAATCGCATCGACATAGACCTTAGTAGAAGAAGCAGTCCAAGAGAGAGTTTGTAAAAAATTTAAGGCGGAACGTTCAGCAGATAAAAGGGCACGTGCATTACAAATGATTTCACAAACAGGCGTCATAGTCTGCATGAGCTGACCTTCCTCATAAAGCCATTGCACCTGTGCGTTTTGATCTAGGGATTTGATACACAGTTCAAACCAAGCTTGGCCACATAAAATAGCGCCTGCTTGTTTAATGACTACATGAGCTCGGACACGTTCGTCAGGCGGAACCAACTGGGCCGTCCAATCGGCAATACCAATGTCTTCCCTCAGCGCATCTTGAACATTTCTGGCGAGCGCTTGTTTTAAGGACTCATTGAATTCAAACATACTTTTCCTTTTTATGCGATTAGGCTGGACCAATATTTTTTACAAACCCATGCTGTGCTTTTGCCAAAAGCTCGGGATTATTTTTTGTAAAGTCCAACATCCGTTCGATACAACTTTGTGCGCGAGCACGAATCGACTCTTCAACCTGAATTTCTCCGGTTTGCTGCTCTAAACATTGCAAAATATTGGACAATCCATTCATTGCCATCCAAGGGCAATTAGCGCAACTCTTACATGTTGCACTTTGACCTGCCGTAGGTGCTTCGATAAGGATTTTGTTCGGGGCGAGTTGTCGCATCCGGTGCAAAATACCTTGATCGGTAGCAACAATATATTCTTGGGCACTACCCTCAACAACAGCTTTAATCATCGCAGACGTAGATCCGACAATGTCTGCCATAGCCACTACCGCAGCCGGAGACTCTGGATGAACTAATATTTGTGCATTCGGATGTAACTGGCGAAGGGCATCGAGTTCAACGGCTTTAAATTCATCATGAACAATGCAAGCACCGTCCCATAAAATCATATCTGCACCAGTTTGTTCTTGAATATAGCGACCCAAATGACGATCTGGCGCCCATAAAATCTTTTTCCCTTCTTCTTTTAACTGATGCACAATCGCTAGCGCACAAGAACTCGTTACCATCCAATCAGCGCGGGCTTTAACCGCAGCGCTGGTATTGGCATACACTACCACTGTCCGATCAGGATGATTGTTACAGAATTGGTTAAATACATCACTTGGGCAACCCAAATCCAAAGAGCAGGTAGCATCTAAATCGGGCATAAAGACTCTTTTACTCGGGGAGAGTATTTTGGAAGTTTCGCCCATAAAACGCACCCCAGCGACGATGAGTTCTTGCGCTGGGTGTTCACGACCAAATCTAGCCATTTCTAGGGAATCTGCGACGAAGCCACCGGTTTCCCAGGCAAGATCTTGGATGTCGCCATCAACGTAATAGTGGGCAACAATCACTGCTTGACGCTCTTTTAAGAGCGCGCGAATTTTACTTTTGGTGGACTCTTTTTCTACAGTGCTCAGAAGAACAGGTGTTTTTGCCCAGGCACTGGCAATACAAGTGGGCCCATCAACAACAGGAAGTGAGAATTCGTAACTTGTGCGTGGGGTATTCATATTTAACCGATCTAGCTATAAGGATGATTACATTATCAAAGAATTTACCATGTCCATAAAAAAATATGACATTTTGAATTCACCACACTGCTAAAATAACGTGCGGAGGAATATATATGCAAAGAATGATGCTACTAGCTAAATTGCACCGAGTAACGGTGACTGAGGCTGATTTGAATTACGAGGGTTCTTGCGGCATTGATGAGGATTTATTAGACGCTGCCAAGATGCGTGAATTTGAGCAAATTGAGTTATACAACATTAATAATGGTGAACGTTTTTCGACCTACATTATTAAAGCCCAAAGAGGTTCAGGAGCGATTGCTTTGAACGGCGCAGCTGCAAGAAAAGCTCACGTTGGTGATCCACTCATTATATGCACATATGGCTTGATTGATGAGAAGGAAATTCTTGCGCATCAACCCCAGATAGTTTTGGTCAACGAAAAAAATCAAATAAAAGCTATTAAATCAATTAATAATTGAATTTCGCAATAAAAAGTGGATTCATAGCACTGTTTGGCTAAAAATACGTGAAAACCGCATTGAGTCATAAAAAGCAAAGAAAAAAGTCAAAATATCAATAAACGTGAACAGAAATTTGTCATTCTTAGATATTCAAAGTTATAATATAAGGCTTAGTTTGATTTCAGATGATTGAAATCCGACACTAAAAGGAAGCTTGGCAGAGCGGTTGAATGCAACAGTCTTGAAAACTGTCGAGGGTTAACGCCCTCCGTGAGTTCGAATCTCACAGCTTCCGCCAATAACACTATTGGTTTTCACGAAAACATCCGCTTACAAATGATGTTGGTCAACTAAATTACGTCCTGAATTGGTTTGATCGGTTGAATTCGAATCAGTAAAGCTGATTCTAAGAAACATAACACATGAAATCTTTTCACAAAATAACCGACAGATAAAATATATTGTTGGGTAATTTTTTTATAAGACACCAATTATGGATTCATAAATAAATCACAACAGTTTGGCTAATTCACCGAGACGATTTGTGAGGCAAATATAAAAAAAGAAAATACTTTTAAGAAAAAATATAAATCTAAAATTTAAAATTAAAATTTAAACTCAACTTTAAAATAAAAACTCATATTTTGTAATATAGCCTTACAAGGCTTTGCAGATAAGTCTTACAAAAAACAAAAAATGTATATTTGAGTAAATTTAAAAAAAAATATATCTATTCGGAAATTTCTTTATACAAATTCAACCACAAAGATGTATAAATCTTTTAGAATTGAAACACTAAAAATGTTTCAAAAATTACCGAAACATAACAAATATAAAAATAAAATCATTTGTTCAATTTTGCGGTAATTAATTTATAAATTTTACTTAGAGATGAAAGTATTTACATGTCACAAAATCAATTCCTTGATATCGATACTGAAAAGTTGCTTCATGTTGGTAACTTGTTATCTAACGAGAAAAATACAGCAAGGCTTTTAGAAATTATTTTAAAGTTTGCCTCTGAAATTAGTTATGCAGATGGTGGCTCAATCTACACAATAGAAGACAAAAAGCTTTTGCATTTTGAGATTATGGAAAATAACACCTTACAAGTCCATGCGGGTGGCACTTCTGGTAAAAATGTTCCTATTGCTGATATTCCTCTTTTTAATTTAGATGGAACACCGATATTAAATCGTGTAGTTAATGCTTGCTACCACAACAATCAAACCTACAACATTGAAAATGCGTATGACCAAACTTTGTTTGATTTGAGTGGCATGAAGGAGACAGACAAAAAATTGGGATATAAGTCGATTTCTTTTTTAACAGTTCCCATGCGTAACCATGAATCTGAAATTATTGGAGTTTTACAATTAATCAATGCAAGATCACCTGATTTGCAAGAAATCATTCCGTTTTCCGAAAAGGTTCAGTATATTGTTGAATCACTTGCTGCTCAAGCTGCAATTGCGCTCACAAATCGTTTATTAATTGACCGTCTTGATCATTTATTTGAATCATTTGTGACTTTGATCAATCAAGCGATTGATAACAAATCTGCATATACGGGCGCACACTATAACCGCATACCAGATCTCACAACGATGCTGGCTGATGCAGTATCTAATTCTAATACTGCGCAGTTCAAAGCATTTTCAATGACAGATAAAGATCGTTATGAATTAAAGATTGCCGCACTGTTGCATGTGTTCGGTAAAGTTACTACACCTGTTCAGGTAGTAGATAAAGTGACTAAATTACATACGATTTTTGACCGCATTGATCTCATTGACACCCGTTTTGAAGTGGTAAAACGTGATTTAGAGATTCAATTTTTAAAGTCACTTCTTTCTGCAGATGATTATCAATTAGCCTTAAAACAAATTGATCAAAATTATCAATTTATTCAGCAAATTAACAGTGGTGAAGAAGTGATGAGTGAGGATGATTTACTGCGCTTACATAAAATTGATCAGTTATATGCTTGGCGTAATTCTATGGGTGAACAAGATCATTTCTTTACATTGGATGAAATTTACAACCTTAGAGTTCGTTCCGGCAAAATTAATCAGGAAGAGAGTCAATTGATTAACCGCCATAGTGAAGCATTCATTGATATGCTGAATACTATACAGTGGCCAAGTCACCTTAAAAACGTTCCTGTATATGCAGTTGGTCACCATGAAGAAATAGATGGCACTAGATATCCGATTCCTTCGAAGCGCAATGAAATGACGATACAAGCAAGATGTATGATGATTGCTGATATTTTTGAGGCTTTAACTGCAAAAGATAGACCTTATAAAAAGGGAAAAAAACTTTCTGAATCTTTGTATATTCTTGGCAAAATGAAACTCAATAACCATATTGATCCGGACTTGTTTAACCTATTTATTTGGGACAAGGTTTATGAAAAGTACGCGTTTATGTATTTGAATCCAGCGCAAATGGATGATTTTGATATTACCCAGATTCCTGGATATGAAAAACCACCACAGAGCGTATATTCATCCGCAATCAATTAATGCTTCGTGATTGATGACCGGATTGTGTTGTTGGTCACGAAGAGTTAAATCATGTATTGGTTCTGGCAGGCCACTTTCTTTGATATGGGCCCAGAAACTATAAAACTGAGTAAAGTTTAATCTTCTTAATTTATTGCTCTAAGCCTATTCTGAGATCACTGCCAACCCTTATTGGTGAGATTAGGGTTATGTAAACACGCAATCTGATTGAGGTATGAAACAGGAGTTTTCTGAGCGTTTACATTAAGTGCTCTAGCATCCAAGATTCAAGACACTCCAATTCGAAACGATACCCCCATTTTTTTGCATAGTAGAGTGATCACTGAATGTTCCATCACCATCTTTTTTCCCAAAACTATTTTTCCAATCTCGATTTCCTAGTCGAACTGAATCTGCCTCCTGTATGGAGCCTTCCGTTGCCCAAACTTGAATGGTATTTTGTTCATTTAAACTAGTTGAAGCGGATGATGGTAATAAATTGACATCAGAAATTTGATGAGTGATAGGAGAGGGGGTGTTAGCACATGAAGCTAAAACTAGAGCACTTAAAAATGAAACAATTTTTATCATTTAAAGTAATACATTCGTTGATTATGTAAATTACTTTAGCAAAGTGATATGAAATAAATGTAGGAGTTTTTAAACCTTTTAAAATATACATTACTATCTATTATTAATAAATTATAAAGAGACAGATTATGTTTGATTACATCATTGTTGGAGCAGGTGTAGCGGGTTGTGTATTAGCATCTCGATTAACAGAACGGGAGAATGTTCGTGTACTTCTTATAGAAGCGGGTAAGGATATTACTACTGGTGCTGAGCCTAGCGACATATTAGATAACTATCCCACTTCTTATTACAACAAATCTTATATGTGGAGTGGTTTGAAAGCTTCGTGGAGAAAGCCCAAAGATGGTTACACGAATTTTCCGCAAGGCAAAATTATGGGAGGTGGTGGTTCCTTAATGGGCATGGTGTCTTTGCGAGGAACCCCGCAGGACTATGCTGAATGGGTGAGCGCGGGCGCAATAGGATGGTCTTGGGAGGAAGTCTTACCGTATTATCGTAAATTAGAAAATGATTGGAACTTTGATAGTGAGTTTCATGGACAGGGTGGGCCAATACCCATTCGTCGATTAGAAAAATCAAAGTGGCCACCCTTAACAAAGGCTATTGAGAAATATGCGCAAAAAAATCAATTCCCATTTATTGCTGATATGAATGGCGATTTTCGGGATGGTTTTGGTGCTGTTCCGATGTGCAACACTGAAACACGAAGAGCATCAACAGCGTTATGTTATTTAACGGCTCAAGTTAGAGCAAGACCAAACCTCACTATTATTACAGAGTCACCGGCCAAAAAAATTCTGTTTAAAGATAAGAAAGCGATTGGCGTTGAACTTTTGCGTTCAGATCCCAATGCAACTTATATGGCTTCGGAAGTGATTGTTTGTACGGGGGGCATTTTTAGTCCTGCATTACTGATGCGTTCAGGCATTGGTAATCAGGAGCGTCTCACGGAGTTGGGTATACCAGTCGTAACACATCGACCTGGGGTTGGGCAGAACTTACAAAATCATGCCACTTTATTCATTGGCTTTCATTTGAATAAAAAATCTAGACAAGCGCCTCAACTAAGAACTCATCCAAGTGCTAGTTTTCGATTTTCTTCACACATGCCAGATTGTCCACCAGCAGATTTATATATCAATATTCAAAGTAAGACTTCGTGGAATGCGATGGGTGCGCAAATTGGAAATTTAGCACCTTGCATACTGAGACCGAAATCTAAAGGAAGAATTGATTTGAATCCGCAGGATATTGATGGCTTGCCAAGTGTTGAATTTAATTTTTTAGATCATCCGGATGATGTTGAGCGACTAAAAATAGTTTTTACACAAGCGGTAAAAATTCTTTTAGAGCCGGAGGTGCAATCTTGTATGGGAACGCCATTCCCAGTTCGCTTTTCTGATCGACTAAGACTTCTCAATGAGCTTACGCTAAAAAATGAACGCAATGCAAATATGTTGGCAAAGATATTAAATCTATTACCTTGGATCAGTGATTATGTTTTAGCAACTTTAACTGGAGAGAGAACGAACCTTGCTGAACTGATTCAAAATCAGAGAGCCTTAGAAAATCATATTCGTGAAAATATCGCAGGCTTATTCCATCCAGTTGGCACTTGTAGGATGGGCTCTCCAAGCGATCCACTTGCAGTTGTAGATCCATCTGGATTAGTTTATGGTGTTGAGCACTTACGTATTGTTGATGCTTCGATTATGCCTAACTTGATAGCAGGTAATACTAATATTCCAACCATTATGGTGGCAGAAAAAATAGCTGCCACCATACAAGGGTAGATTAATTAGCTTCCTTTAAAAGACCGGCTTTGGCCATGATTTCTTTAACGGTCACTTGTCGAGCATTTAATTTAGGGATAACATTTTCGGGCGCAATATACTCCCATAGTGCATCACGTTCTTGAACAAACTTTATAAATTCAGGATCCTTTGCTGCTTGTTCAATCGCTTTACTTATTTTTTCAATAACTTCTTTGGGTAAGCCTTGAGGGCCAATCACAATATTAGTAGACTCCCAACTTACAGGATAGCCAAGTTCTTTTACTGTAGGTAATTTATCGTAAGGAGGAGGCGCTCTTTTTTCAGAGAGAGAAGCTAAAAACTTAACCTGACCACCGTCTAGTAAGGCTTTTGCAGAGGCAAGACCTGCAACTCCAAGCTCAGCATGTCCGCCACCCACCATCAGAGTTACAGCTCCCCCGGCGCCAGTTACTGGAATGCTAGCCATATTCAGATTTGTGCCAGTTAAAAATGCTTGTGCGGCAACCCACCAACTTTGACCTACGCCTGCCGTAGATAAATTAAGCTTTCCAGGGTTGGCCTTAGCATATGCGATCGCATCTTGAATGGTGTTGAACTTTATATCACTTTTAGTGGATCCAATGATAATAGGGAAAAAAGTTGCATAACCGCCAAGATGGGTAAAGTTATTGTAATCAAGGGGAGAAACACCTTGAAGTTTATTTGTGATTATTGTTGCAGATGCCCACCCTAATGTATATCCGTCAGGTTTAGCTTGATTAATCTCACGGTAACCAATTGAACTTCCTGCTCCAGGACGATTGACGATGGTAATTGGTTGGCCAATAATCCGTGAAACACGCTCCATGAGTGGGCGAGCCAGAACATCGCCATCTGAGCCTGCTTCAACGGCCATAATAAAATTGATTGGTCTGATAGGATATTTTTCTTGTGCACTCACAAAACCGGTCAGTAGCAAAAGCAGAAAAAGTATTTTTTTGAAAAAATTATTTGTAGTGAAAATCATTTTTGTCTCCTTTGAAATTTTAGTTATTTAATTCATTTTCTATTTTAGTTCTACCTATTTTTAACATTGTTCTGCATAGTTCGTCTAGTATTTTATTAAATCTTACTTCTGGAATCACCACACTAAGTGCTCCTAAGGGGTAGCCATTCTTCTTGCAAATGGGTATGGCTAAGGCAATAACTCCTACAGAATTTTCTCCATGGGATATGGTTATATCGTCTTCGGTATCCATCATAAGATTTTTTCTGAGGATCTTTTCACTAGTTATTGTCTTATCAGTAATTGCTAGTAATTGAGTTTTTTTAAAATAGAGATCTTTTTCAGGGCTTGGTAGGATATTAAGGATAGCTTTACCTGCTGCTGCAGAATACAGGGGGAATTTCACATTAGGCGGCATCCGGTAACTTAGGGGATAGTTCGCTTCTCGACCTAACACGCGTTCTATGTGATCACCCTTAAACAAATAAAAAGCTGATGCCTCCTTTGTTTTTTGAGTCAGCATAGCTAATTGAATTTGTGCTATTTCTAAAATAGTAGTAACATTTTTTCCTTGTTCGATCAAGCTAAAGAAAGCTGAGCCTAAGTGATAGGTATTTTCAATAGGATTCTTTTCGAGGTAGTGTCGATGTGCTAAATTTTTTAAAAGACCAGTCAAGCTACTTTTAGGAATATCTAATGCGTACGCAATTTCAGAATGAGACGCTGAATTGCCTCTTCTACACATCAATTCAAGGACATCTAAAACTCGATCTGCAGATTTAATGGAAGCGTTTGACATAAAAATAAATTTGACCGTAAAATTTTATAGTGCTAGAATATAAACAAGTTCATATATATGAACATTATACTAAAATAAAAAAACAATCAACCATTATTAGATTGATGCTAGACAAACAACAGGGGGAGACAATTCATGTTGAAGAAAGTTATTTTATTAGCGTTAAGTTCCGTAATAATGGGCCAAACTCATGCCGCGTATCCTGAGGCGCCCATTACTATCATTGTTTCTTTTGCCCCTGGAGGAGCAACGGATATAACTGCGCGGATTGTTTCTGCGGCAATGAATAAAGGTATTGGACAACAATTATTGGTAGATAATCGGCCTGGCGCTGGGGGTGCTGTTGCTGCAGGTTATGTTAAATCAGCCAAACCAAATGGTTATACCTTAATGCTTACCTCTAGCGTATATGTTGTGACACCAAGCCTGAAAAAACCTGCTCCATATGATCCGTTGAAAGACTTCATACCCGTTTGTGAAATCGGTGACGCACCAAATGTCATTGTCGTAAAAAATGATTCACCCATTAAAACCTTAGGTGATCTAATCGCTTCGGCAAGAAAGGATCCTAAGTTTGTAAGCTATGGCAGTCCTGGAACAGGAACAACTCCTCACCTTGCTGGAGAGGTATTAAAGATTCGTGAAAATATCAATATGACGCACATCCCATATAAAGGTGCAGGACCCGCAATGACAGATTTATTGGGTGGGCAAACGCAAGTATTATTTGGATCTCTAGCTTCAGTGATTTCTCAAATTCAAGCAGGACAGGTCAGGGCTATTGCACAAACAGGTGAGAAAAAATGGCCTGACTTAATGCAGGTACCAACCCTTGCAGATCTTGGAGTGAAAGATGCCGTGTCCAATACTTTTCAAGCGCTCTTTGCACCTGCGGGAACTCCAGCAGAGATTATTTCTTATTTATCTCAACAATGTGTAAACGCATTAAAAGAACCTGATGTGGTGGAAAAACTCAAGCAAGCTGGGCTAGCTACAACAGGCCTAGACTCTGCCGGTCTTCGGGCACGTGTTGCTCGTGAGGTTCCATATTGGCGGGATGTGATTGAAAAGGGTGGCATCAAAGGTGAATAATAAATCTTACTAAAATTTTGGAGACAATATGAAAATATGGTGGCAAAGTAGCACGGCAATTCATCGCTTAGATGACTACAGAAATACCTTAACCAAGAATCTGAATGAGTTAAAGCGCCCTGATGTAGAAGTCCACATCAATGGCGTTGATGATGGCTCGATGGATTTACACTATAACTCGATTGTGGCAATGAATAGTTATGGGATTGGTGGTGTTCTTAATAAAATGATGCAAGCCGATGAACAAGGCTACGATGCAATTGCAATTGGTTGCTTTTTAGATCCGGCGATGCAAGAGGCCCGTGAAATTCTCAAAATTCCTGTACTCGGTTTAGGTGAATGCACCATGTTAATGGCTTGTATGTACGGATATAAATTTTCAGGAATTGCATTTCATAAAAAGCAATCTCAATATTATGATCGTAAGGCATTCGAATATGGTTTGTCTTCAAGGCATATTCCATTTGGAGATTTAGGCATAGACTTCACAGAAGTACAAAAAGCATTTACGAACCCTGGTCAAATGACTGAGAATTTCTTGAAAGAATCAAGGCGCTTAGCTGCAGAGGGAGCGGAAGTCATTTTGGCGGCGTGTGCTACTGTGAATGCCATTATTCGCCGTGAAAACATTACTGAGGTGGACGGTGCATTGATTATGGATTGCAATGCGGTTTTATTAAAAACGACTGAGGCAATGGCTGATTTAAGTAAAACAGTTGGTCTTAACTCAAGTCGTCGCCTAATGTATCAATCACCTGATCAATCTGCTCTTGAAAAGTGGAAGCAAATCTACGGATTTCGTTCAGCCCCTCAATTAAAGAAATAAATATGCGACTTATTCGAACAGCATTATTTGCTCCAGGTATTAATGCCAAAGTAATGGCAAAAGCATTAGCATCAAAAGTTGATGCAGTGATTCTAGATCTAGAAGATTCTGTACCACTTGCATCAAAGGGTGAGGCAAGGAAGATGGTCCGAGAAACCATCGAGCAGGCTTTTCAAACAAAAAATGAAGATCAACCCTATATTATGGTTCGAGTGAATGCAGCTGATACTGGCTTATTAGCAGAGGATATTGAACAGATTTGCGTAAATGGTTTAGGTATGGTCTTTATTCCTAAAGCAGAATATGTAAAAGATATCCAACAAGCAGCCGCACAGATTGAGTCTATAGAAAAAGCGAATAATATTGATCCGATTGCCATTGGTTTACAAATAGAATCTGCTTTGGGGGTTTACCATTGTTATGACTTAATGAAAGCTTCTCCAAAGGTTCAATTAAGTAGTTTGGGAACAGCTCAAGATGGTGATTTACAAAATAGTTTGGGTTGCGGTTGGTCAGTCGATGGTCCCGAAATGCTTTATGCAAGATCGAAAGTTCTCCTTGATTCGAGAGCTGCTGGAAATATCATACCGCTTGACGGGGTATATGCTGATTTAAATAACGAAGCTGGACTACTCGCTGAGTCGACACTCTCTGCCAAGTTAGGCTATGTAGGTCGGACAATTATTCATCCCAAGCAAATTGATATTGTAGAAAAAGCTTATGGAATTACGCCAGCATTGTTGGCATATTATGAGAAAGTTGTCCAAGAATTTGAGCTTGCAGAAAAAGAGGGGATTGCAGCTCTTACAATAGATGGTAAGTTGGTTGATTATGCAATGTATCGTCAAGCCAAGCGAATTTTAATCAATGAAAAAAAGTAAAGATAAGAATCATGAATTTTGAACTCTCCCAGGATCAGATTAATATCCGTGATCATTTAAATGAATTATTACGCGATGTGTGTTCTCCTCAATATGCTGCAGAGTGCGATGAACAACAAAGACCTCCAAGAGAGGCTTTTGATGCGCTTGCTAAAAATGGCTGGCTTGGACTTATAGGGCCCGAAGAATATGGTGGAGCAGGTGGAAGCCCGCTTGACTTAGCTGTGATGCTAGATGTGCTTGGATATCATTTTGAAGAGTTAGGTTTATGGGTATTTAGAAATCTTACCTATGGTTGTCACGCCATCATGAAGCATGGCACACAAGCACAAAAAGATTTGATTGTTCCCAAAGTAATTAAAGGTGAACTTTCAGTATGTTTTGGATTGACAGAGCCAGACTCTGGATCTGATGCGAGTGCATTAACGACGAAGGCGATTAAAGATGGTGACGATTATATTATCAATGGTCGTAAGGTATACACCTCTGGGATGGATATCAGTGACTACTGTATTTTAGTGACAAGAACCAAAAATTTAGAAAAGAAACAGCAGGGTATTACCAATTTTTTTATTGACACTAAGTTACCTGGTATTGAAGTTAAAAAATTGGCCACATTAGGACAGCGAGCGATTGGCACTACAGAGGTTTTTTATAACGAGGTAAGAACTCCGGCGAGTTCGATATTAGGTGAACTAGATCAAGGTTGGAGGGGGGCTGATAATTATCTATGTTATGAGCGCTTATGTCTTTCTGCAGCAAGAACAGGTGCTGCTCGTGCTGCATATGAATTTGCGCTCGAGCATGCAAAAACACGTATCCAATTTGGTAAGCCCATTGGGAAATTTCAGGCCGTATCGCATAAATTAGCAGATATGCGTGTGATGTTAGATATTGCCCAGACGATGGTCTATCGTTACGCTTGGTTGGTAGAGCATGGTAAAGATACGCGTCAAGATGCCGCTGTTTTGAAGTTATACACTAGCGAGTCTTATAAATCTATTGCGGATATGAGTTTACAAATTCTAGGAGGATATGGATACTGTATGGAATATCCACTGCAACGGTTTTTTAGAGATTCTCGATTAGCAACCATTGGTGGCGGTACTTCAGAAATCCAGAAAAATATTATTGCTTCTAGTTTAGGTTTGTAGGCTCACGTGGAACAAGCACTTAGTGACGTTCGCATTATTGAACTAGGTCAAATCATTGCCGGTACCTATGGTGGTCAAATACTCTCTGATATGGGGGCACAGGTAATAAAAGTTGAGTCTCCGAAGGGCGATTTAGGACGAAATCCATCAGTTGCGCCATACAAAGGAGAAAGTGGTTTATTTCTGACGTTTAATCGCAATAAAAAAAGCATGGTGATTGATCTTAAAAAACCTGAAGGAAGACAACTCTTTTTAGACTTAGTCAAAGAGTCGGATGTGGTGGTTGATAATTTTCGGGCAGGGGTGATGAAGCGTTTAGGGATTGATTATCCTGAGTTACAAAAAGTCAATCCTAGGATTATTCATTGTTCAATCACGGGATTTGGCTCGGAAGGCGATTATAAAGACTATCCTGCACTAGATATTATTATTCAGGCGATAAGTGGTCACATGGCGATAACAGGAGAAAAGGGGCGTCCTCCTGTGCGTCTAGGAATCCCTTTAGCAGACTTAAGTGGAGGCTTATTTTCTAGTCAAGGCATATTGGCTGCACTTTATGAGCGCGAAAAAACTGGACGAGGTCAGCATATTGAATTAGCGATGTTTGATGCGATGTTAAGCCTTTTGACCTATCTTGGGACGATGTGGTTAAACAATGCGGAATTACCCAGCCCCCCTGGATCTTCACATGAGTATACGGTGCCCTGGCAAGCTTTTCAAACAAAAGATTCCTATGTGGTAGTTGCCGCTAGAGAGGAAGTTCATTGGCAAAGTTTTTGCCGTGCTTTAGGCTTAAATGAATTAGCAACAGATCCACGATTTGCGAATAATTTTTTACGGGTAGAAAATCGGCAAATTTTGGTGCCGATACTGGAACAAAGAATGATAGAAGATGAAACGCATCGTTGGATGGAAATATTTAGACGGGAGGATGTCCCAGCAAGTCCGGTCAATCATTTTGATGCGGCATTCGTAGAGCCACCTGTGATAAAGAATCAAGCCGTCGTTGAATATGACCATCCAAAAGTTGGGCGTGTTCGTTTCCCAGCTTATCCAGTCAAGATGGGAAATGGGGCTCAATTGATTTCGACACCCGCACCTGATCTTGGGGAACATACTCAAGAGGTACTCAAAGAGATTTTGTTATGTAGTGAAGATCGAATCAAAAATTTGGTTCAATCCGGTGTTGTGATTTGTAAATAGGAGATAAAAATGGTTGGATTATATTGGGAAGAGTGGGAAGTTGGTAAGAGTTTTGAGACTGCGGCACGCACTGTTACGGAAACAGATGTTGTGAATTTTGCAGGCATTTCAGGGGACTACAACCCACTACATATTAATGAAGAATATTGTAAGACAACGCAATTTGGCACGCGCATTGCTCATGGGCCATTGGTCTATGCCATTGCGGCAGGTTTATTATTTCAATTGCATTTATATGATGATACTTTGATCGCATTTTTAGGTTTTGAGAGTCTTAAATTTACCAAGCCAGTCAAAATTGGTGACACGATTTATGCGAAGGTGACTGTTACTGAAGTCACTGAAACCTCAAAGCCCGACCGAGGCGTGATGAAGCGCCAATTGCAGGTGATTAATCAACATGGTGAAATCGTTCAAGATGGTATACAAGCATTCTTAATGAAGCGTAAGCCTGCTTAAGTAAATGAAAAACACCATTGGTTTTGTTGGCTTAGGATTAATGGGTGGGTGGATGGTCAAGCATCTTCTCGAAGATGGCTATGTTGTCCATGTTTACGATCTTGATACCAATAAAATCGATGAGCTTATACCTTATGGGGCGATTGCTGTTACAAAGCTTGAGCAGTTACCACAATTAGTTGAGGTAGTCATTTTGTCATTGCCGAATTCGAATATTGTGTCTCAGGTACTTGAAGATATGAACTTATATGCGTCACCAGTTCCAGGGCTTGTGATACTTGATACTTCTACCGCTGATCCAAGTATTTCGACAGAGTTAGCAGCATCTCTTGATGGATTAGGAATGTATTTCATGGATGCTACGGTCAGCGGGACAAGTGAAATGTGTGCCGCAAAAGACACTATTTTTATGGTTGGTGGACTTGAAGCAATTTACCAACGATGTGCGCCTATTTTTTTGGGGATGGGACGTGAGTCGGTTTATATGGGGAAAAGTGGCACTGGAGCAGCTATTAAACTTGTTGTGAACTTAGTGCTTGCTGTGAATCGAGTGGGACTCGCTGAGGGGCTCACTTTAGCAAAAAAAGCAGGAATTGACCAATTATTAGCTTTAGAGGTATTAAAAAAATCAGCCGCCTTTTCAAAAGCGATGGATCAAAAGGGTTACAGGATGGTTTATCGCGACTTTTATCCTCCCATAGGGCACATGACTACGCATTATAAAGATGTCCAGTTGATGGTTTCATATGCAGGAAAACTCAAGTGTCCAGTGCCAGTAATTAGTTTTACAGCACAAGCTTTAGCCTCTGAAATGTCTAAACGTCCCGGTGATCGCGACAGTTCCGCAATCATTTGTTTTTATGATGACCTTATCAAGGAAGATAAAGGGTGACTATAATACAAGGATTGATTGGTAAAGTAGCTTTAGTTCTCGGCGGAAGTCAGGGTATTGGCTATCGTGTAGCCTTTCAATTAGCAATGGAGGGAGCGCATGTTTGTATATTGGCGCGTAATAAGACTGCATTACAGAAGATCTCACAAGACATACAAGACCATGGTGGGCGAGCGAGTACATATTCTGTAGATGCCATTTCTAGGGAAGACTTGGATCTAGTCTTTAAAAAAATAAAGCAATCCCATGGTGGGGTAGATATTTTTATTCACTTGGTGGGGGGATTTACAAAATTCATGGCCCTAGAAGAAATTACAGAAAAAGAATGGCATGACGTTTTACAGTTAAATGTAACATCAGCATTTTTCGCCACACAGACAATTGAACCGATACTTAATGATGGCGCTCGCTTAGTTTATATCGGCTCTATTGCAGGCTTGGGCCCCAATCCACATGCAAAATCTTATATGCCATATGGAGTGGCTAAGGCTGGTTTAGCGACGATGGTGAAGTATCTTGCCAAAGACTTTGGCTATAGAAAAATTACCGTAAATATGGTGTCTCCTGGAACAACTGCTACAGAAAGAGTTCGGCAATTAAGAGGCGATGAGGCTTTAGAAGAGCTTGCAAACCGCAATCCGTTAAATCATGTCTTACAGCCTGAGGATTGTGCAGCTGCGATACTATTTTTTGTATCGCCTCAAGCTCAAGGTATTACGGGTATCAATTTAAATGTTAATGCGGGCAGTGTGATGTAATTAATTTAATAAAAGAAAGGGTGTATATGGAACTTAAATCTACTTTACAAGTACTTGATCAAAAAGATTATCCTGGAAAAAGGGGAGTTACAGATGGTCAAACTTATCAAAGACTTATTGGTTGGCCAGAAGTCAATACTACAGATCGTGTTCGTTTAGGACGTGCGACATATGCTCCTGGAACCTATGAGCAACTACATTGGCACCCGATTGAAGCTTGCTACTATGTGATTGCTGGAAGTGCAACGGTGCGTAACGTGACAGGTGAGGAGTATGAAGTCGGTCCTGGATCAATGATTTATGCTCCGCCGGGAATTGCTGGCGCTCATGAATGGGAAGTTAAAGAGCATCTAGAAATCTTAGATATTCGTGCTTGTAATGAAACAAATCGAAAGATGCAGTACACCGTTGATAAGAAAACGATGCGCTCCTATATCGATTTAGAGGATATTCATTACCGAGATGCAGTGAGTTTTAAATCACATTATTAGGAAGTAAGCACGATTAAGGAAAAAGATTACTTCGTTAATTTAGTAATCTTATTTCCTTGAATACCAAGGCCGGCCATGAGACCCTTTTGATTAAAGATAAAGGCATAAATATCTTCTTGTAGATTAATGGAGGTACTTGATTTAGCAAAGCCTTCATCGACTACGACAATGCTTGGACCAACACCGACCTCAAAGCCTTCAGTGGAGTCTAGAGCAGAAACTGCACTTTGTTTCATGAAAAACATCGTGTAGCCATATTCTTGAGCGCCCACTTGCAGACCATAGGACACGCCCGAATTGTTATAGTAAGCAATAGGTTTACCTTGAGAAAGAAGAACTCCATCACCGTATTGACCACCGACCATTAAACCAGCTTTGGTAATGCTCGGAAAAACCAAAACAGCGACTGCTTTGGAGTGAAGAACTCGCGCATTTGCATTTGATTTTAATAATTGTTGTAATGCCGTCTGGGCTTTTTTATTTAATGCGGGGTCATCTTTTGCTTGAGCATGAGAAGCTAACAAAAAACTCATCATCAAAGAAAGAATGATTGGGAAACGTAAAACATGACGGATAGGCATTTTGCTTCTTTCAAAAAATGGTTAAGCATCTACTCAAAATAGTATACAAATAGTAATAAGACAAAGCTAAGCTCAAACTAAAAACTTATCGATGCAATCGCTCAGCTCTTTTATGGTGAATGGTTTATCGAGTTTACCTTGCATTCCATGATCAAGATAATCGGCAATATTCATCGATGATAAGCCAGCGCTGATACCGATAATAGGAATATGGTTGAATTGCGAATGAGTACGGATTATTTTACTGGCCTCAAGTCCATTGATTCCTGGTATTTGAATATCCATTAAAATCAAGTCGCAATCTTTATTTTTGACCATATCAATACACTCCTGTCCGCTTGAAGCTTTTAAAACATTGATATTAAGGTGGTTAAGCATTTGTGTAAAGATAGCTGCATTGATTGGGTTGTCCTCAACAATTAGAATTGTTTTACTGGAATATTTATTCAGAGCAGAATCATCTTTTTCTGGGAGGGCCTCATCATGTATGCTTAAATAGATGGCATCTTGATTTGCATTGATATCTAAAATTAAATCAAAAGAAAATAAAGAACCAACGCCAATTTTGCTTTCGATATACAGTGACGAATGCATGAGTTTTAGGAGCTCTTGAGAAATTGTTAATCCAAGTCCAGTGCCACCAAACTTCCTGAAAACTGAATCATCTGCTTGTTCAAAGGGACGAAGAATCTTTTCAATATCTTTGTCATCAACTCCTATGCCTGTATCTTTTACAGAAAAGGTAATGAAAGCTTGACGATTTTTAATTTGTTGAAGTTTTGTACTGACCTCAATTGTTCCTAAATGTGTGAACTTAATAGCATTACCAATGATGTTGAGCAATACCTGACGAAGACGTGTTTCATCACCAATAAGGTGGGGTGGAATTTGAGGGTCTAAGTTGAAAATAAGGGAAATATTTTTGTTGTCAGCAATCGGTGAGAAAAGATTTTTTGCTTCATCAAATATTTTATAAAGATTAAAGGGCTCGTGTTGAAAGTGAAATCTCCCCGCATCAACTTTAGAAAAATCTAAGATGTCATTAACGATTTTTAGAAGTGAATTAGCGGATAGAGTAATCTTAGAAAAATAATCGCGTATTTCAGAAGGCATTTGTAAGCGTAATGCCATAGAAGTCAGGCCGATAATGCCACTCATAGGAGTTCTTATTTCATGTGACATTTTTGCAATAAAGTTAGACTTGGCAATGTTAGCAATCTCCGCCTTAACTTTTTGCTGCTCTAATAAGTTTTGAGAATTACGAAGTTCTGTGACATCATAATTAACCCCAATCATTCTAATCACTTGTTGATTTTCATTTTTGACTACAGTACCTTGACCTTTGATATATCGTGTTTCGCCAAATTTAAAAATTCTAAACTCGGCATTAAAATCTTTTGCATTGGAAATAGCCTCTTGTAGAGTGTTTTTTGTAGATTCTTTATCCTCGGGATGTATGGCATTTTCCCAAACAGAAATTAAGCCTTCGAACTGTTGTTCCTCGAAGCCAAATATATCAAATTGTTTTTTATCCCATATTAGAATATTGTTGATGGGGTCATAGTCCCAAACACCCATATCGGCAGCACCAAGAGCAAGAGTAAGTCGTTGGTTAAGGCGAGTATTTTTTTCCGTCAGAGAGGCTGCTAATAATTTGACATCCTCTTTTAAATGGATTTTGGATAGAACATATAAAAAAGCAATGACTGAAAGTAGAAATCCAAAAATTAAAGAAATTAAAGTCTCGGTAATCAATAGTTGTGAATCATCGGCTACATAATTAAATTCGATTTGCCATTGATTCAGGGGATCTTGCTGTATGAACCGTGTTTCTTTGAGACCCAAATTTTTAGAGTGATTTTGGGTAAGGTCATTAACGATGACGTTCTCATTGGTAAATAAAATTTGTTTACTTGCTGAGTCGCTAGAGTCAAATATGCGAAACATAAGATTATCTTTAATTTTCAATTCTTCCTCAGAAAGAATACCTAACATCATTTGATCCATTTGGAACGGGGAGGAAATGAAGGCTTGAATTGCACTGCGTCGTTCTTCAACGGTATTGGTCGGAACATTATTTTTATAAACAGGAGCAAATAAAATAATGCCTGCTTTTTTAGTTCCGTTATCCTGCACTAATTCAATTTTTTTCGTAATTGCGAAGTTACCACTATCCATTGCGAGATCTTGGGCGGCTCTCCTCGTTGGGTTGGAATACGTATCATAGCCAATCGCTTTCAAATTGGCATCATTTAGGGGCTCTAGATAAGTAACGGGAGTCAATAGGTTTTTTTCTCCAACAGGTCTGACTTTGAAGTCGGGAAAGTCCATCGCTCTGACTTTTTTCTCAAATTTTTCTAAATCATCTTTTTGAACTACAGTATTGAGTCCAACACCGTAAATGCCAGGAGTAAATCGATTAATTTGAATATCATCGATATATTTTTTAAAGGATTGTCGATCGATAGTTTCTGAAGAGCGAACCCGTGCCACAGTATTTAAGACAATCAAGACGTGCACATTAAATCGTTCATTGACTTTAGTGGTGATTCGGTCACAGTTCAAGGCAAATTGATTTGCTTCTTTAGTCCGGTGATTTTTTTCTAGATATTGAGAAAAAAGATATGTGGCACCTAATCCCATAAATAAAATTAACCAAGCAATTAAAGATGGCTTAGAAAAAATTATTTTTTTGTAAAGCTTCATTGAAAGATAGTTATTGATATTTGTTAAAGCTTAGATGACTATATACTAAAAAAGTTATATATAATATAAATACTCTGTGCTAATAAAATATTTTTGTTAGCAAGCAGCAACTCCCTGATTGTGGGGTGTTACTCAAATTTACTGCGCTGTCCAACCGCCATCAATCGGAATAATCGCACCTGTTATCGATGCGGCATCTTCAGAGGCTAAGAAACTTGCTAAAGCCGCAACTTGCTCGATCGTGACAAATTTTTTCGTGGGTTGAGAGTGAAGTAAAACATCCTGAATCACTTGCTCTTCAGTTATTCCTCGTGCTTTGGCAGTATCAGGAATTTGTTTTTCCACTAAAGGTGTCCAAACATAACCTGGACAGATAGCGTTCATCGTGATTCCAAAAGTCGCGGTTTCAAGCGCAACTGTTTTTGTCAGACCAGCAATACCGTGTTTTGCTGCAACATAGGCTGATTTAAACGGGGAGGCAACAAGAGCATGGGCTGAAGCAATATTAATGATACGTCCCCAGCCTTTAGCTTTCATTTGGGGCAATGCTGCTCGGATGGTGTGAAAGCTGCCAGAAAGGTTGATGGCGAGAATGGCATTCCATTTCTCAATCGGAAACTCTTCAACGGGCATGACATGTTGAATACCAGCATTATTGACCAAAATGTCAATCGCACCGAATTCATCCTCAATCGTTTTGATCATGGCGGCTATTTCGTCAGCTTTAGACATATCAGCGCCGTTGTATCGCACCTGTACACCAAATTCTTTGGCCATATTGGCGCGAATTTCCTCAATGGCACCAGCATCACCAAAGCCGTTGAGAATAATATTTTTCCCCTGAGAGGCAAAGTGTTTGGCGATACCAAGTCCAATTCCACTCGTTGAACCGGTTACTAAGGCTAATTGATTAGCTGACATGAATACTCCCTTTGATAATGGTTATAAGATCAATTTACCGAGAAATTAAGAAAGATTGATGAAATCTTAAGATCAAAAGATAAGATGAATATTCATGTAAATGTAACAAATAATTGAGAAACTACAAATCCTATACAATAAAAGGTCATTCGTCATGGAAAACTCTGATTACAGTTATCGCATACATCAAGAAATGTTAGATAGTTTTGATGAAGAACTTGAGCTTGAGATTGATGACGATCGCCTGAGTGGGGAGCCTGAAAGTGATGAGAAAAGAGCTGCCCGTCAAAAATACTTTAAAGAGCTTTTAAGACTGCAGGGCGAGCTCGTTAAATTACAAGACTGGGTGCTTGAGAAAAAGCTGAAAGTTCTTGTTATTTTTGAAGGGCGTGATTCTGCCGGTAAGGGTGGGGCGATTAAACGCATCATGCAACGTTTAAATCCACGAGTTTGCAGAACAGTCGCTCTTCCAGCGCCTAATGAGCGTGAAAGAACACAGTGGTATTTTCAAAGATATATCACTCATCTTCCTGCAGGTGGAGAAATTGTTTTATTTGACCGCAGTTGGTACAACCGCGCTGGGGTAGAGAAGGTGATGGGGTTTTGTAATGATGAACAGTATGAACAGTTCTTTGAAGACGTTCCAGAGTTTGAAAATATGCTTATTCGTTCTGGGATTATCTTAGTAAAATATTGGTTCTCGATTACGGATGATGAGCAGCATTTACGCTTTATGATGCGTATCAGTGATCCCCTTAAACAGTGGAAGCTTTCCCCAATGGATTTACAGTCGCGTGCAAGATGGGAAATTTACACCAAAGCCAAAGAACACATGTTAGAAAAAACGCATACAAAAAATTCACCATGGTGGATTATTGATGGTAATGACAAGAAAAAGGCACGTATTAACTGTATCGCACATTTATTATCGCAAATCCCTTATCAGGATGTGGAGCATGCTGCAGTTCAGTTACCTGAGCGTGTACACAATCCAGATTACATCCGTGGCCCTATTCCTCCAGAAATGTATGTGCCAGACGTTTTTAGCAAGCCTTAATAAAAAACCGCTTCGGCGGTTTTTTATTTGGTAGGTTCTTTGCACGATATTCGCGAACTTAATCTTGATTCACAAAAGCGAACTCAGGTAAAGTATTGAGATAATTCTCAATATCGTAAAAATAAATGGAAATGCTATGAATAAACCATTAACTATGGCTCAAACCAAACGGCAAGGCGTTCTTGCAGTTCATTCCATTGATGAATTTGTATTTACTGTGCCTGATTTAGGCGTTGCAGAAGAGTTTTATACCTTATTCGGTCTAGATGTTAAGCACGTAGCGGGTGAACTAGAGGTGTATGCTGTAGGTAATCCACATCGATACTTTAGGGTTCAGCAAGGACCTAAAAAGCGCTTACAGTGGATGACTTATGGAATTTATGCCGAAGATTTTGAGCCATTTAAAGCGCATTTAATCAAATTACAGATCCCCACAATCGCATCGCCTGACCCTACAGCAAAAGATGGGATATGGATCATGAGTCCGGACGGCTTTCCGATACAAATACGAATCGCCGAAAAGTCCTCCCCCTCAGCTCCGCCCCTTCGCACGGTTACCCCCGAGTCAAATGGTGAGGGACGTTCACCCAATAAATCTAAAGTGCATAAAGTCCAACCTAGATACTTATCGCATGTACTGATCTTTACCAAGAATGTGAACGAGTCTTTGAAGTTCTATGAGCAGGTTTTAGGACTCAGAATGTCTGATTCCGCTGGAGATGATCTGATTGCCTTTGTGCACAGTCCTCACGGCAGTGATCACCATTTATTAGCAATGCTCAAATCTACTGATTATGGTTATCACCATACCAGTTGGACGGTTGATTCGATAGACGATGTTGGTTTTGGATCCATGCAAATGCGTGACGCTGGATATTCTGAGGGTTGGGGTGTTGGCAGGCATGTTTTGGGTTCAAACTATTTTCGATATATCCAAGACCCATGGGGTGGCTTTGCTGAGTATTCCTATGATATTGTCTTTGTGCCGCATGATCTTGATTGGCCTTCGAAGAATCACCCGCCAGATGTCTCTTTAGACGCAT
>JBBAKF010000025.1:0-30694 GCA_040403635.1 Polynucleobacter sp. | reverse complement strand
GGAGGCTATGCAGCCATAAATGATCCACGCCTGTAATGAGCCACAATATTTTCTTAATCCTGTACTGCCACAGATAGCCACCAGAACCATACCGATCAATACTCCTGAATGTTGCACTCCAGATAAGCTCGTTGTTTGTCCGACCGTGTACTGAAAAACTATTCCTGCAAATGGTTCCAAAATCAGATCCTGGGAACTAAAGGCCAACATAGATATAAAAATAAATTTAGTAAAGTGCCGAATTTGTAAGTCTTGCCATAACTCTTTAAAAGCCTCTTTAAAGGCTAAACTTTTTTTTCTGATCAGATCTTCTCGAGCAGTAAAAGCGTTGGCTTGTTCCTCAAGACGATATAGAGCAAAGTAAGAAACGATCATCGCAATCACAGAGACTACAGCGGCAATACTGATCACTTTGATGGGAGTATAGGGGTCGATAAATTTGCCGATGACCACACTAGTCATTGCAAATCCAAAGATCATCATGATCCATACAATCGTTGCTGCTGCAGCTCTTTTTTGATCATTAACACTTTTGGCGAGTAATGCCAAGAGTGAAGTGCCACCAATACTCACCCCAACGCCAATCATGACAAAGGATAAGACTGAGACGAGTAAGCCCAAACCAAAATAAGTCCCTAGTAATGCTGTGCCTAGCGACGCACCAATACCACCGAAGCCTAGAACAGCCATTCCGCCTAAAATCCAAGGTGTTTTTGCTCGCCCTTGGTCCGATGCATAGCCCATTCTAGGTCGAATAATTTGCACTAAATAATGCAAGGCTACTAATAATCCTGGAATCAAAGCAGGTAGGCTTAATTCAACCACCATAATGCGATTCAGCGTTGATGTTGTCATCACCACAACTGCGCCAATACAAGTTTGCACTAAGCCTAAGCGTATAATGCCTAACCAGCCCAAAGAATCATCTTTTTCCAAAGTCTTGGCATGCGTGCTTGATTGCAGATTAGCGAGCATCAAGCACCTCCTAAATTTCTGATTCCAAAAGCAGCGACCATCATGCCACTCACAAATAATGGCACACCAAAACCACTGTAGAACAAAGCACGCTCAATAGGTTGACGTAAAAAATATCGCATTAAAAATAGTTGCGCAATGATCAATGCAGTCAATACGAGTGCATAGCTAGAACGGTCCACCATCAGTAAATATCCCACTACAAACAGTTGTGGCACGATCATGATCCAACAGGCGACTTTTGCTGCACGCTCTGCGCCCAATTGCACGGGCAAAGATCGCACACCCATTTTTTTATCCCCTTCAATCGCCTTAAAATCATTGAGAGTCATAATGCCGTGGGCACCCACGCTATAAAGCGCCGCAAAAATAAGAGATGGATTACTCGGGGCGAGTGTTTTCGATAATAAGGCAGCTCCCGTGATCCAAGCTAACCCTTCGTAACTGATGGCACAGGCAAAGTTTCCGTACCAACCATTCTGCTTTAAGCGTATGGGTGGCATGCTGTAAGCCCAAGAAAACAGGAGTGCCACCAAGGTCGCACAAAATCCCCAAATACCTAAAAATGCACTCACGATTAACGAAAGTAAAGACCAAATGATCCCTAAATAAAGGCCCCAGCGCCCAGGGATTCTGCCTGATGGAATAGGTCTGCTAGGCTCATTGATTGCATCAACATGACGATCAAACCAATCATTGACCGCTTGACTAGACGCACATACCAATGGGCCAGTTAAAACAATACCTAGCAAAATGACCTGCCAATGCGTACTCCAAGCCTCGCCTGAAGTGATTGCACCGCATGCAAATGCCCACATGGGTGGAAACCACGTAATTGGTTTAAGAAGTTCAATAAAGGCAGGTAGCTTCATAAGTGTATTTTTACATTGACAACTTAAAGTGTCAATTAAATTTTACACATTTATACGGAATAAGTAGTTGATCTATATAGGGTTTTCCCTATAGATTGAAAAGTACTACTGTTTTCAGATGCTTATGGTTGTTTCTTTTTTTGCAGGCCTTTGGGCATAGAAAATACTGTGGACTCAATAATTCCCGGTAATGTCTTAACCACCCGGTGACCTAAAGATTGCACTTTAAGAATAATCTCTTGTGTCAAACTCTCAGGAGCTGATGCCCCTGCTGTAATACCAACCCTCTTTTTATCTTCAAACCAATGAGGCTCAACTAAGTTTGGATCATCGACTAAATAGGCATCAACTCCAAGGCGACTAGCCAACTCTTTTAAACGATTGGAATTTGAACTGTTCGCACTACCCACAACGACGACAACATCGACGTAAGGGACAAGTTCCTTAACGGCATCTTGTCGATTTTGCGTCGCATAACAAATATCTTGTTTTTTAGGTTCAATTAAATGGGTAAATTGACGCTTTAATGCTTGAATAATTTCTTGCGTTTCGTCAATGGATAAGGTGGTCTGAGTCACATAAGCCACTGGCAAGTCAGATGCTAACGGTAATTTTTTAATATCATCTAAACTTTCGACTAAATAAATATTATTGGAAACTTGCCCCATCGTCCCTTCTACCTCAGGATGACCCGCATGACCAATCATGATAATCGGTACTCCTGCCGAATGAAGCTTTTGTACTTCAACATGTACTTTATTGACTAATGGACATGTGGCATCAAAAATACGTAAGTTGCGTAAGCTGGCTAAATACTTGATTTCTGCCGAGACGCCATGCGCACTAAAAATAAGCGTCGCACCATCTGGTACTTCCTCTAACTCATCAATAAAGATGGCACCTTGAACTGTCAGCTCAGAAATCACCCGTGCATTATGAATAATTTGATGCCTAACATAAATCGGTGTACCAAACTCCTCTAGAGCTACCTTTACAATTTGTATAGCACGGTCTACTCCCGCACAAAAACCACGCGGTTGAGTTAATAAGATATTGGCTTCAAGATGTCCCATGTTTTATCCCTCCTGACGGAAGCCCCATTTCCATAAAAATTCAACCTGTAAGGGCAAGACTAATAAGATATGTTCCAAAATCGCTAAAGTAAGAAGGGTTGCTAAGATGGTATTAGTAACAAGCTCATGAGGCTGCACACCCGGCAACATAGCATCACTCCACAAAGGCACCACAAAGATGCAAGCACCAATAATCGATATCGGCATAAGCAAATTCATAGAGCGTCTTCTAAAGTATGTCTGTAAATACTTTAAATGCTGCGGTAAAAAGTTTTCGTTGAGATTGAGTACGCCTAAGAAAATATTTAATTTAGCGCTAAGTCGCATCAGCCACAAAATTATAAATGTCCAAAAACCAGTGAAGTTTTGGGCATTCCAACTGGCAATTAATACACCAATAAATAAAAGAACTAAAGCTAACTCATGATGATTAATTGCTTGAAAAGCATACTTCGCACGAAGCCAACCGTGTGCTTCAGGTGGGCATGGCGTTCTTCGTGAGCCTGTCACATAGCCCAATAAAAATGCAAGCTCTTGCCATCCCCAAATAATTAAGGCGCAAGTAAACGTGCAATAAGAACCGGCAACAGTTAACGATTGCGAACTAACACTTAAACCATAAAAAGCAGCACACAACACACCTGTTGCAATCACCATCATCCGGTTAAAGTATTTCTTTGGCATACGATCAAGCCACAGAATAAAACCCGTACTAAACCACCAAACAAAGATCGTAAATAGAAATGGTATGAGTAACTGTGCCATGCATATTTACCAAGTAGGCTTTAAACGAACATCATCAGGCAATTCATTGGGAACTACAGGCGTAAAATATAAAGTAACAAACGTTGCACCTGCAGCTAAACCATAGCCTAAGCGCTTTATGCTCGATAGTATTCCTGGTCTTGCCTTCAAATCTTCCATCTTGTCAGATAGTTGTCTGAGTCTTTCAAATTTGTCCCAAACTTTTTGATTTTCTAAATCAATCGTAAATGGGAAAACCTGTTTGCTGATCTCAGATGTCAGTTTTAAGACTTCCTTATCATAATCCGTCGGAGATACACCTAAGGCTTGATGAAACTCTACGCGAGAATGATCACGCACATACATTGTGGCATAGACCGCGAGTAAAAAGAATCTAATCCAATAACGATTGACCCCAGACAGTAATTTAGGGTCAGAGCGCATCAAGATGGCAAAAGCTTCACCGTGACGAAACTCGTCGTTACACCATTTTTCAAACCATAGAAAAATGGGATGAAAACGAATCTCAGGATTTTTTTCAACAATTCTGAAGATTTTTATATAACGCGCATAGCCAATTTTTTCAGATAAATAAGTGGCATAAAAAATAAATTTTGGTTTAAAAAAGGTATATTTTTTTGTTTTTGCTAAGAACCCTAAATCAACCCCAATATTGAAATCCTTGAGCCATTGATTGATAAATCCAGCATGTCGACTCTCGTCTCTTGCCATGTAACCAAACAACTCTTTTAAATCAGGATTGCTCACCTTCTTTTTAATCTCAGCATACAAAACACAACCAGAAAACTCGGAGGTAATTGAACTGATTAAAAAGTCTAAAAACTCTTGATATAGACCCTCTGGTAATTCAGAGTAGTCCATTAGCATATCTGCAGGACGCTGAAAGTGATCTTGATTGGGGTCTGCAGCAAACTCAGTCATTAATAGATCCCACTGCGTGCGCATCCGCTCAATGTTCATTCCATCTAATTCTTCAAAATCAGTGGTATAAAAGCGTGGGCTAAGCATGGTATTTTCAAGTGCTTTATCCGTAGAAAGATTAATCGGATGAGCATCTTTAAATTCGGGGGCTAGGGTATTCATTTTCCTCTCCTGCTGTGTTGTATCGCTGTTAATTTTTGATTTATTGTGTGTTTCGAAAATCGCGTTGTAGAAAAACTCACTTCATAAAGCATCGTAATTTCAAAACGAGCTATCATTTTTATCCACCACTTAGTCAGTGGATGTGCTTTTAGATAAGTCGCACGACCTACTACATATTTTTTTTGCCCATAAGGCAAATCGACCGGTACATTATGTAACTGTACCTCATCACCAGGACCAATATCCACATTATCCAAGCTCACATGAGCGTACAAATCATCCCAAGTGTTTGACATTTCTAATGCATAGTTAACCTGCTTAGTCATGAGCTGTCCTAGGATTTATTATTTTTAGTTAAAAATGCCCGAAACTCTTTAACATTACTTGATCCAAAAGATTTCAACTCTATTTTGGTGTTTGTCAAAGGATCTTGCAAAATTAATCGGCCATCGTTATAAGCTGATAATTGCATCGGTTCATCATTGCCAATACCACGCATTTTTCTCTCACGCGTAACTGTACGTAAAACACCGCGTATAAATCCTGCCTCACCAGTGACGATTTCAATGACTTGATTATCAGTAGCATCAATCACAATCACTGAGCCATCCTGATGATCCTGAAATTTCAATACTTTAGTCACGATCGGGCTGATATCCATGTGCTGATCTTTAACGCCACTAAAATATTTGGTAATAGTAAAACCAAAAACACTAATTAATGCACAAATAAATGCAGCTTTAACAGATTTTGGAATACTGGCGTTCATGGATATTAGATTCATGTGCTTTCCTATGTAAGACTTAAATCTTTGGCTAGCCCTGATCTTAAATTACCAGGGGAGAGGTTTTTACCTACTGCATTTACTTCCTGAGTTACTTGATGTGGGAGCGTTTTGATTTCCGCACACCATGCATTTGTCAAAATGCGCGACACTTCACCAACATTTGCCAGACAACGCAACATCGGCTGTGGGTGGTTATAAACACCTGGTCTTGTATGTGGCCAAAGATGTACATAAGCAATCTTAGTATCCATAACAATCTTCAATGGAATGTCACCAAATCCATCTTTTTCCTGATGGACATCTGCACTAGTAATTGTTTTGAATGGTAAATTAAACGTTTTAGTGAGTGCAATACCAATCCGCATCACCACTCGGCGATTGGTAATGGTATACACCGTTGTTGTGGCTGAGTAATACGCCAGTGAATACACCATCCCAATACAAGCAATACTTAATGCCGTCATCCATAAGCCTGATGCAGCAACTGCTTTCGCTGTGTACTCTAACGCAATACAATCATAGATTCGGTACAAAATTAAGAACACAAAATAGGCAATAATGGGTCGGATATAAAAAATGTTTTTGGCTACTTTCCAAACATTTGGTGAACCTTGCCAGACGACTTTCTCACCTTGTGGCAATTTTTCAGGCAACCCATATTGCTCTTCTAATTCATATTCACGACCATTATTGAGCTGAGTTCTCATATTGCAGGCTCCTGACGTTCAGGGGTTGCATAGAGCGTTCCTGCCCCATAGTAAGCCATGATTTTTTCTTCCTCTAAGAGAGTAATCTGCTCTGCTGACTTGGTTTTAGGTACATCAGCAAATTGGCTACCTAATATCGCTTGAACCATAATACCGTTTTGCTTGATTAATGCAAAATTCATTGGCGCTAGAACTTTTGATCCGCTAGTTAACTCAATTTCTAAGTATCGAATCATCGATTCCATATGATCAACCCAAACTTCCTTGACAACTCCGGCAGCTTGTTGATCTGCGCCAAAAACTGTCATTCCGATAGGATTTTTATCTTTGGCGTAAATAGAAAACTCAGGTAATTTATTGAGTGGCACAATCCGTGGCTCCCCGTGGAGTCCCACATCTGGCACATCTGCACGATTGGCGTATGAACCCGGACCAACGCCAGCTAACAACGGGTTGCCTGTAGGTATTAATGGTGCGCCATTCAATCGATGCGCTGGCACTGCATTAAGAACCTCGGGAGCAGGCGTCTTAGCTAAAGGGGCTTGATATGTGGGTCCAAATGCTGTTTTATACCATTTTGGTTTCGGCATCATGATCAAACCATCTTCATTAGTAATCTTGCCATATCGCTCTGACTCTAATGGAAAACCTTCACGCTTACCTTCGAGAGTCAAGTGCAATGCAAGTCCCAAGAAAAAAATAATAAATAATGTAAATACGATTGATGCTACGTCCCAACCTAGTGTTATTGCTCCAAATCCCGTCATATCATCCTCCTTTTAAATAGATTAACTGGGGAAATCAGCTAATCCGAATTTTCCTTGCGTTGGTTTTTGTTTTGTTTGATACAAAACTAATGGACCTAACGCTACTAATGTTGCAAACAACAAATAAATTTCTATGTGATAAACCACTTGATACCCTACTGCAGGATTCATTAAAGCTTCCCCAAGGTAACCCTTTTGAGATAAATCTGACACCACATCGCGTATCAGCCCGCCTAATGAAATCGCCACTCCGGATGCTGTAGTGTTTACCGCACCCCATGCGCCAATAGCCATTCCGGTCATCCCTAAGCTATCCATTTGCATAGCGATCACAAGAGTGCTTACCGAAAATAAACCTGCGCCAAATCCAATTAAAGTAGTCCCAACTCTGAATAATGTAGGTGATGACATAGGCTGCGCAAAGATCACCGCAGAAAATGCCACTAATCCTATAAGTAATGCCACAGAAGCAATACGGTAAGGATTCATACCTTTACTTAACCAACGTGCTGCGAGAGCAAATGCGAAAAGCGCACCAATGGACATCAAGGCTGTTAATAAACTTGTTTGCGATACGCTGAGCTGTAAAATCTCACCACCGTATGGCTCAAGAATAATGTCTTGCATGCTAAACGCAGCAGTGCCTAAACCTAGTGTCCATAAAAACCGCTTAACTCTGCCATTACTCGTAAATTGCGTCCAAGATTCTCTGAAATCAGGTCCAATATCCTGACGATTAGTTCTATGCGGTTGACGTGCTTCTTGCTTCCACAATGCAATCACGTTGAGAACAATAGTCACTGTAGCTGCACCCTGAACAACCTGAATCAGTTGTAATTGAGAAAAAGGATTCAAGAAAAAGCTAAATACAATACCGCTGATTACCATACCAACAAGCAACATGACGTACATCAAGGCAACAACTCTAGGTCTAGATTGCTCTGTGGCAATATCTGATGCCAATGCAAGGCCAGCTGTTTGTGTCGTTTGCATTCCAGCGCCCACTAAAATAAATGCTAGTGCACTCGCAAGATGACTAAACCACATCGGCCAATGCGTATCACCTGATAATAAGATTAATGCAAATGGCATGATGGACAAACCACCAAACTGTAAGATCGTACCAATCCAAATATAGGGGACTCTGCGCCACCCCAGTACAGAGCGATGATTATCTGATTTAAAACCAACTAATGCTCTAAAGGGTGCAAAAACTAAAGGTAAGGCAACCATCAGCGCTACTAACCAAGAACTGACGCCCATCTCAACAATTAATACACGATTGAGTGTGCCAATTAATAATGTCGCGGCCATACCGACTGAGACCTGAAACAAGGATAAACGCAGCAGTCTTGATAAAGGTAGATCTTCTGTCACCACATCAGCAAATGGTAACAACTTAGGACTAACTAAAGTCCAGGACTTTTTAGAAACCCAAAAAGGCAGTTTCATTTTCTGGTGATCTCCATTGCCTGTGATTTATAAAAACTACTCGATACCTTTTCTGTGAAAGTCACATCCCACCCTTTTAATCCATCTTCAAGCATGATCTCTTTACGAATGGTTTCTTCAGCAATAGGAATAATGAAAGGTGAGCGATCTTTCTTCGGAAATAATTTACCCATTCTGATCATTAATTCCAATGCAAATGTGCTCGGGGCGAAGGTGAAAATAATTTTTTCTTGCGTATTTTCTGCTAACTGACTCAGTACCGAGACCTTATCATTGCCTTGATAATGAATCACAGAATCCATACAAACGACATAATCAAAGAATCCAAACTTCGGATCAAGCATGTCACCTGCATGAAACTCAATTAAATGACTCAGACTAGGGTCAGTTCTTTCCTTGGCCAGTTGCGTTAATGTTGGTGATAAATCGACCGCAATGACATGCGCGCCGCGTTTTGCCATCTCGACCGCCAAAGCACCCGTCCCACATCCGGCGTCTAAAATGCGTTTGCCTGTCAAGTTTTGTGGCAAGCGACTCAGTATGATAGCTTTCATCGCTTCACGTCCAGCTCTTACCGTTGCACGAATACCGCTTACAGGAATATCTGAAGTAAGCTTTGCCCAAGCTTGAGACGCTGTGCGATCAAAATACTCTTCTAATTCACTACGCTTTTTTTCGTATCGTATCGTTGTCATCAGTCAAATCCTAATAAGTCAAATATTTCACGATCTTTTAAACTCTCAGCTTCAATTGGGGGTAAATCTTCTAACAGTGAAGCCGCTAGTCTTAAATATTCATTTTGTACTGCCACGATTTCTGGCGTAGATTCCATTTCAAAAATGGTGCATTTTTTGAGTCGACTACGACGTATCGCATCTAGATCAGGAAAATGTGCCATCGTTTTTAAGCCAACTCTTTGATTGAATTTATCAATTTGGTCTGTGCCAGCGCTCCGGTTAGCAATCACCCCACCTAAACGGACATCATAGTTTTTCGCTTTTGCGGCAATCGCTTGCACAATACGGTTCATCGCAAAGATAGAATCAAAGTCATTCGCCGTCACAATTAAAGCTCGGTCAGCATGTTGTAAGGGAGCAGCAAATCCGCCACACACAACATCACCCAGCACATCAAAAATTACGACATCTGTGTCTTCGAGGAGATGATGCTCTTTTAATAGCTTGACGGTTTGACCTACCACATAACCACCGCATCCTGTTCCAGCAGGTGGCCCTCCAGCCTCAACGCACATGACGCCGTTGTATCCTTTATAGACAAAATCTTCAATCTTGAGTTCTTCAGCATGAAAATCAACAGTTTCTAAAATATCAATCACCGTTGGCACAAGGGTACCCGTTAAAGTAAATGTGGAATCATGCTTCGGATCACACCCAATCTGCAGAACTCGCTTACCTAATTTAGAAAATGCTGCCGATAAATTAGAAGATGTTGTACTTTTACCTATTCCTCCTTTGCCATAAATCGCAAATACCTTGGCATTTCCAATTTTGACATTGGGATCAAGATGTACTTGGACACTGCCATCACCATCAGGTGGTTTGGCTGTCTTTAATACTGAAACAGGGATGGATACGGTATTCATGAAATAGCTACTCCTTGGTAAACGCCTTCAAGTCGATCTTCTAACTCGTCAGCAAACTGTTGCAACTTCGCAAGATCTTGTGAGGATGGTTTCCAATACTGTCGCTCACTCGCCTCAATTAAACGATTGGCAACATTGGCAGTTGCACTAGGATTTAACTCAGCAAGACGCTCACGCATTTGTTCATCTAAGACAAAGGTTTCAGTAATTTGTTGATAAACCCAGGGCTGTACTTGACCAGTTGTGGCAGACCAACCAAAGGTATTCGTCAGATGTGTCTCAATTTGACGTACGCCTTCAAAGCCATGTTGCAACATTCCTTCATACCATTTTGGATTGAGCATTCGCGTTCTTGTCTCTAGCGTCACTTGCTCATCAAGACTTCTGACAGTGCCTCGTCCTGAAGTTTGATCGCCAATATATACCGGAGCTGCTGTTCCACCTTTAGCGGATTGAACTGCACGACTGATACCACCTAGAGTATCAAAATACGTATCAATTGTTGTTACACCTAATTCAACAGAATCTAAATTTTGATAGGTCAGTGATACATCCGCAAAAATACTATTGAGTAATTCTGTTTTTTGTAACTGTGGCTTACCGTTGACCCCGTAGGCAAATCCCTTACGCTTGATGTAGGTGTTAGAGAGCTCTTCTTCATCTCCCCAACGACTATTATCGATTAATAAATTGACATTGGAGCCGTAAGTCCCATCAGCATTTCCAAATACTCGGAGTGCCGCCGTCTCCATATCGCAACCCATCTTAGCTTGATACTCAAGCGCATGTTGACGCACGAAATTTTGCTCTATGGGCTCATCTGCACTTGCAGCAAGTAATGCAGCTTCGGCTAATAATTTAATCTGCAAAGGCATGAGGTCTCTAAAGATTCCAGAAATCGATACAACTACATCCACTCTTGGACGTCCCAGCTTTTCCAAAGGAATCAATGTAGCACCCACCAAGCGACCATAACTATCAAATCGTGGTTGTGCCCCAAGTAATGCCAACACCTGTCCAATTGGCGCACCTTCTGTTTTTAAATTATCTGTTCCCCACAGAACAATCGCAACCGACTCTGGTAGGGAGCCTGTATCTTTAAAATGACGATCTAAAAGTCGCTGTGCTTGTTCTGCGCCATCTTTCACTGCATATTGACTCGGTATTCTGAAAGGATCAAAGCCGTGTAAATTTCTGCCTGTTGGCAATACTTCCATCTGGTGCAAAACATCACCACCAGGAGCTGGAGCGATATATCTACCATCGAGCGCTTTCATCAAACCATCTAATTCACTATCCATTTGCATATAGTGATCTGCTTGTTGCAGATCTGCGATGATCTTACTGATATTTTCGATCTTGCCTAATTGATGCTGCAAGACAATCTCTTGCGGCAAAGAACCCTTCACAATATCTACAAATACTTGATTGTCGAGTTCTAAGTCAACACTGAATTTCGCCATACTCTTGAGCATATCAACGCGACTTTGAAATTCTTTTTTCTTACCAATCACATGTAACCCATCTGGTATGAGCGCATATTCATACTCTAATAACTCTTCACTCAGACGAACAACCGCTTGACTAATTTGCTTTTGGGTTAAATCCTGCCACGAACTCGCATTAGAAATCACATCAATCGCTATCGCTTGCTCGTGGATTAAATGACTTAAATCTTCTCGCTCTTTCACATTGGCAATATCTTGTTCATCTTCTGGCAATAAACGATATCGATCAATCGATGACTTTAAATCTGCTAACCCTTTATAAAGTCCTGCTTGAGCAATTGGCGGTGTCAGATAACTGATGAGGGTTGCACCTGATCGACGTTTGGCGATTGCACCTTCAGACGGGTTATTCGAAGCATACAAATATACGTTAGGCAAATCTTTAATTAAACGATCTGGCCAACAATTACCTGAAAGACCTGTTTGTTTACCAGGCATAAATTCTAAAGCACCGTGCGTTCCAAAATGGAGCGCCACATGCGCACCAAAATCTTCACGTAAGTAGCTATAGTATGCTGAGAATGCATGTGTCGGCGCCATTCCCTTTTCATAAAGAAGTCGCATCGGATCGCCTTCATAACCGAATCCTGGTTGAACTGTTACTAAAACATTACCGAACTGTTTACCCAAGATATAAATGCCTGTTCCGTCAGTTAACTGCTTACCAGGTGCTGGCCCCCACTGCTTTTCAATATCTTTTAACCATGTTTCACGTTTTACATGATCTGCAACCGGAACCTTAAAGTGCACATTCGCATCAGTATTATGATCGCGTGAATTACCGATTAAGATGGAATTTCTTAATTCATCCACGCTGGCGGGCAAATCAATCTGATAGCCCTCTTGCTGCATACGCGACATGGTTTGATAAATTGATTCAAATACGCCTAAATACGCAGCTGTACCAACTCTTCCCGCATTAGGTGGGAAATTAAAAATCACTAAAGCTACTTTGCGATCATGATGCGTAGATTTCTTTAAGGTAATTAACTTATCAATGCGCGCCGATAACATATCCACTCGTTCAACACAGGTAAACATATCATTGGTATTGTTTGTCTCTGTAAATGTGCACTTGCGATGACAACCCGTACAAGTTGTTCCAGGAGCTCCAGAACGACCACCATATACCATCGGATTTGTAGCACCATCAAGCTCAGGGATAGCCACCATGAGCGTACTTTCAACTGGTAATAATCCGCGATCTGAATCACCCCATTCGGATAAGCTCTGAAACTCTACAGGATGTGCAGCTATGTATGGAATATCTAATTTACTCAGTACCTCTTCCGCAGCTTTAGAGTCGTTGTATGCAGGCCCTCCAACTAATGAAAAACCTGTCAATGAAATCATGGCATCAACACTTGCTCGACCATTTTTGATGAGATAGGCATCGATTGCAGGTCTTGCATCTAAACTTGCCGCAAAAATTGGCAATACCTGATATCCACGTGCCTCAAGAGCGGCAAATACCGCATCATAGTGCTCCGTGTTCCCGGCTAAAACGTAAGATCGCAATAATAAAATTCCAATACGACCTTTTGCTTTTCCATCTGGTACCAGTTTTGGCACAAGTGCTAAATCTTCACTGATACGGCCCTTTAAACGCGGATGGTATACACCAGACTCTGGATAAATGACAGGCTCAATAATTTTACTTTTGGTATTTTTTAAACTAGCACGAGGACCTGATGCGTATTTTTGTATCAAAAATCGAACCATGTGGTACATATTTTCTTCTGAGCCACCTAACCAATATTGAATCGTTAGAAAATAGGATCTGACGTCCTGCGCAGTACCTGGAATGTATTTGAGAATCTTTGGAATACGACGCAGCATTTTCATTTGCGCAGCACCGCCAGTTTTATTTTTGCCCTTACTACCGCGCATCTTTTTAAGTAAGGCCAGTGGGCCGGTGGCTGGCTGACTCATATCAAAGTTACCGATTTTCGTGAGTGGTACTACTTCTGCCGCTGACATGATACAAACCATAGCATCACAACTATCACGCCGTGCTTTTAAAGTCTCTAAAATCGGCAAAAAGTGATCTTCTAAAAATAGCATGGACGTGACGATGATATCGGCAGATGCAATATCATTTTTACAAGCCTCTAATTGTGCAGGATCACTCGCCCAACTTGCAGCGGCATAAATCTTAAAGTCTAAATTAGGCATTTCTCGCATTAAAGCAAAATTTGCTTTCTGACTTGCACTCATGAGATGGGTATCCATCGTCACAAGTACAAACTTTAGAGGGGTTTTATTAACGACTGTAATAGGCTTTTGCATCGTAAAGCGTCTCCAAAGTGATTTGCTGCATGCCCTTTTCTTGAGCAAACTTTTCAGTATTTCGCCTCGCTTTTCCACGAACAAAGAAAGGTATTTTTCCTAACTCCTTCATGGCATCTGCGGTCCAAACTGCTGGTTCATTAGTGAGTTCTTCTACAGACTTTTGAGTTGTACTGAGCGGTTCTTGAGTAACATGCTGCTCTTGGTGTATCACTGGTACTTCTACTTCAAAATATGCGGGGGATTGCGTCACTTGTGTTGATGCTGGATGCTCCCCACCAACATGCCCTAAGTGGGATGCTGGAACATTGCTATTAAATTCAAAATCTTCTCTAAACATCATCAAAAGATGTTCTTCTAAACCCATCATGAGTGGATGTACCCATGTGTCAAAAATAACGTTGGCGCCTTCAAAGCCCATTTGCGGGGCATATCGCGCCGGAAAATCTTGGACATGGACCGGTGCTGAAATCACTGCGCAAGGCACCCCTAGGCGCTTAGAAATATGGCGCTCCATTTGCGTACCTAATACGAGCTCAGGAGAGAGTTGCGCTACTTTTTCTTCAACCTCTAAGTAGTCATCAGTAATTAAGGCCTCAAGACCATAACCCTTTGCTGCTTCTCGAACTTCTTTCGCAAACTCTCGTGAATAAGTACCCATACCAACGACTTGAAAGCCCATTTCATCACGAGATATTCTGGCAGCTGCAATCACGTGCGTGGCATCACCAAAGATAAATACACGCTTACCTGTGAGATAGGTAGAATCGACAGATCTTGCATACCATGAGGAGTTGGACTGAATTTCTTTGAGTACTTTTTCTTCAGAGACACCCGCTAGTTGAGCTAGCTCGCGCATAAAGTCAATACTCGCATTCACACCAATCGGCACTACCTTAGTAAATGGTTGTCCATACATCCGTGACAACCATGTTGCTGTTGTTTGCGCTACTTCTGGATAGAGAACCACGTTGAAATCAGCCTGTGGAATTCGGGTGATGTCAGCTGGACTGGCACTTTGCGGTGCTATCACATTAATTTCGATTCCTAAAGAAGTAATCATCTTGCTGACTTCTTTAATATCGTCACGGTGCCTAAATCCAAGCGCTGTTGGTCCCAAAATATTACAACTTGGCTTTTTGCCGCTTGCCAACTTCTCTTGACGTGTACTTACATGAGTCGCAACTGGCGTCTTTGTTTCCGCAATCGTTAAATGACGTACGATTTGATAGAAAGTTTCTGAGGCACCCCAGTTTTCTTTTTTCTGATAAGAAGGAAGCTCAAGCGGTATAACTGGTATCGGTAAATTTAGCGCTTTAGCAAGACCTGCGGGATCATCCTGAATCAACTCGGCAGTACAAGACGCGCCTACGATCATTGCCTGGGGCTTAAATCGTTCAAAGGACTCTTTAGCGGCAGTCTTAAATAAATTGGCTGTATCGCCACCTAAATCACGCGCTTGAAATGTTGTGTATGTCACAGGTGGACGCTTTGGGAGTCGCTCTATCATCGTAAAGAGCAAGTCCGCATAGGTATCACCTTGAGGTGCATGTAAGACATAATGCAAATGATTCATTGCCGTTGCAATCCGCATTGCACCAACATGCGGAGGCCCTTCATAGGTCCACAAAGTTAATTGCATAAGACCTCCGGCGTAAACTGTAATTTTTCTTTACGACGTAGCGGTCTTGCAAAAAGCTCGGCCAAATCAGCCGCCTGATCAAAACCATGAATTGGACTAAACACGAGTTCAATCGCCCACTTGGTCGTGTAACCTTCTGACTCTAAAGGATTAGCGAGACCTAGACCACAAACCACCATTTCTGGATTAGCTGTTTTTAAGCGATCCAATTGTTTTTCAACGTCTTGCCCCTCTGATAACAACACACCTTCAGGTAACCAGGCTAATTCTTTTTCTAATATTTGTTTATGCAAATACGGTGTCCCAACTTCTGTCAACTGCATCCCTAATTCACGATTAAGAAATCGTGCAAGTGGAATTTCTAATTGCGAATCAGGAAAGAAGAAAATCTTTTTATTTTCTAAAGTAGCTTTTAATGGGGCTAGCGCCATTTGCGCGCGTGCTCTTTTTGGCGCTATCACTTGCTCTAATAATTCTGCATTTACACCCATTGCCTGTGCAATAACCCCAAGCCAGGCTGATGTTCCCTCTACCCCAAACGGAAATGGAGCAGTTAACATTGTGGCTTGTCTTGCCTCAAGTGCTCTGGCTGTGTCACCCAAAAATGGCTGCGCTAAAATAAATTGTGTATTACTACCTATAGCTGGTAATGATTTTGAGTTTCTTGGTGGGAAGAAGCTCACATTTTCAATCCCCATTTCTTTAAAAAGTCTAGCAAATTGATCTTCTACAATGTCTGGCAAACAACCCACAATCATGAGTGTTTTTTCTTGTGTTGCTGGTAACTCAGGTACTAAAGCCTGTAGACAAGCATCTTCACCCTGGGTAAACGTTGTCTCGATACCACTACCTGAATAGTTCAAAATGCGTACTTGGGGCGCAAATAATTTGTCGAGTCGACCTGCGGCGCGGTGTAAGTCTAATTTAATGACTTCTGAAGGACAAGAACCCACTAAAAATAACAATTTAATATCGGGACGCCTTGCCAGAAGCTTTTCAACCACCCGATCGAGTTCGGCATTGGCGTCTGCAAGACCTGCTAAGTCACGTTCGTCAATGATTGCCGTTGCAAATCTTGGCTCCGCAAAAATCATCACTCCAGCCGCTGATTGAATTAAATGTGCGCAGGTTCTAGAGCCCACCACTAAAAAGAAGGCATCTTGTATTTTGCGGTGCATCCAAATAATCCCTGTCAAGCCACAAAAAACCTCTCTTTGCCCGCGTTCTCTTAATACCTCTGGAGGGCTTGCGCAAGATGGTGTTTGTAGTTGCTGAATCGGAATTACCGCGTTCATGAGGCATATCCTTTTGAATAAATATCAGTAGCGTTCGAAGTGGTTTTAAACTGCAAAGCTTCGTATTCCTTACGCGCAATTCTTAACTTCCAAACAAACTGTGCCGCATTAATGAAATAGGCAACATATGCACATAAGGCGAGCATCATGAGCGATTGTGGAGCAAGTAATTCATTGAACAAAGCGAAGACATAGGCCAGGTGTAAAGCAATTACGAGCATGCTAAAAACGTCTTCCCAAAAAAAGGCCTCTGCAAAAAGATACTTACCAAAGACAACTTTCTCCCAAATGCAGCCTGTGACCATAATTAGAAGTAGGAAACCCGTCTTAATTAAAATAGATAAATTAGCTATTTCATATCCTTGACCAGTGAATAAAAACCGAATGACCAAGCTTATGCTGACCAAAAACACTAAAAACTGTAAAGGCGCCAATACACCTTGAATCAAAGTCCATATCGAGGTATCTCGTATTTTTCTCTGTTCTGGTGTATAAAGAAGTTGATTCTTGTTACGCATTAAATAGCCTAAGGTGAATATTGATTGCAACTGTCAACTAAAGTTTACGCCTAAACTAATTTACACAATATAGGGATTTCCCTAGTTTATGCAAAATATATTAGACACATTAGATTTTTAGGTGTAAATTTAAGTTGACGGTAGTTCCCCTAATACACTTTAATGCTGGTTACAGATATGTTTAATCCTCTAGAATTATTAAAAATACCCTATGTGGAGACAGCGATGAGGAACACCCAAAATACAAGCTTCAGCAATGAAGAGGATTGCTTCGAGGCTGAAAATGCTAAAGCTCAATCCAAAGAACCAGTAAATATTCTTATACAGATGCTTGATAAGGAAATTATTCCTCGTTTATTAGTAAGCCACCAGGCGAACTCCCCTTTGGAGGAGATAGCAGCTACCGGACTGCGACCCATTCATCCTGCTGAGGTAGATTTACTGTGTGGTCTGTCCATCAATGGCTCTCAAGAGGCTTGTACGGACTATGTCAAAAAATTACTGGCGAAAAAAGTGTCCATTGATTCTGTCTACTTAGAGTTAATTCCTCAAACAGCGAGAAAACTTGGCGAGCTTTGGGAGCAAGATATTTGCACTTTCTCGGAGGTCACTGTTGGGCTTTGGCGTTTACAACATATCTTGTATGGTCTTTCTAGAGAATTCCAGATCAAAAATAGTTCCCCCATTGAGAATCTCAATGCCCTGCTGATCCCAGCGCCAAAATCCCAGCATACGATTGGCTTATTTATTGTTGCAGAATTTTTCCGCAGAGCCGGATGGCGTGTATGGGGTGAACCTAATTTAATACCCGAGCAAGTTAATAATCTTATATTCTCACAGTGGTTTGATGTTATTGGGATCTCCATAGGATATGAAGATCAACTCGTTGGTGTAAATCATTTGATTAGTACATTACGTTCACGCTCTATGAATCCTGATGTGGCCTTTATGGTGGGTGGTCCGCTATATAACTCCAACCCTGAACTGTTCGACGATATTGAGGCTGAGATTAAATCCTCTGATGCTAACGATGCTATTCGTCAAGCTGAAATCATTGTTGCGCAGAAAAAAGATCAGCGATCAAATTAAATTGAAATTACAAAAACTACAATTCATGCGCATGCGTATTAACCAATTGCACTCCACATGAATACTCTTCCCAATAACTTTTCACGAGTTATAGACTCCATCGACGCTACTGCTGCCGCTCATTTAATGAGTCACGTTGCAGATGCTGTTTTTGTAATAAATCAAGAAGGTGTCGTAGAAAATATTTTCAATCATCAGGCTCCAGGCCTACAAACATTAAAGTCTCTCATTGGTAAAAGTTTTATTGAATGCGCCACGCCTGAGAGTAGAAAAAAAGTTACTTATTTGCTAGATGATTTGAATCAATCAGAAGATTCTCAAAAGTGGCGTCAAATTAATATTGCATTACCTGACCAAGCAGATTTACCACTCATGGTCTCCTCAATCTTTATTTCGAAAGAAAATAAAGTATTAGCAGTTGGTAGAGACCTCAGAAATTTAGCAAATCTACAACAGAGACTTGTAGAAGCCCAACAAGCCATCGAAACAGATTATTTACGATTACGTTTTGCAGAGGCGAGATATCGTCAACTCTTTGATTTAAGCCTTACTGCTCATATTATTATTGACGGTAGTACCCTTAAAGTATTAGAAGCAAACCCTCTTGCCTTGCAACTTTTTTCTGATAAAAATCAACGCGTTATTGGACGAGCATTTGCTGAATTTATCGATATGGAAGATTTTCGTCTGGTGCAAGACTTGTTTAACAATTCGCGGAATACCGCCTCATCGAAAAAAATCCCAGTACGTCTCACAAAAAACAATCTTCAAGTCGAGCTATCAGCCAATTTCTTACGCGAAGAAAATCAAACCGTATTTTTAATTCATGTAACTCCGCAAAGTCAACTCAATAAGAATATACATGTGGGTACGAATTCAGAACGTTTGATACGCGCTGTTCAATCTTCTGCAGATGCCTTTGTGGTGACAGATATGGAAGGAAAAATCTTGACTGTCAATCAGACATTCCAAGAAATGACCCAGCATGAAAAAATTTCTGAGTTGATTGGTGAATCCATTGATAATTGGTTAGGCAGATCAAGTATTGATTTACGTATTATTTTAAATAATCTTAAAGATAAAACTTCTATTAAGCATTACGTCACCAGCATTATCCCGCGTGGACTTTCTAACGGAATTGAAGTTGAACTCTCCGCAGTGAGAGTGATTAATGAAATCGAAGAATATATCGGTTTTAGTATTCGCAACATTGGACAACGCGTTTCACAACGCAATCAAAATAATAGCGATTTAAAACAAAATGCCACAAAATTGACTGAATTAGTCGGGCGTGTACCACTCAAGGACATCGTCAGTGAGACCACCGATATGATTGAAAAAATGTGCATCATGTCAGCGCTTGAACTCACGATGAATAATCGTGTTTCTGCTTCAGAGATGCTTGGCTTATCGAGACAAAGTCTCTATATTAAGATGCGCCGCTTTGGGATTACTGAACCCAGCGGGCAAAACACTGATTAGTTCCCATGGATGAAGCAACAAACGATTGTTCTTAGTTTAGTCAATTACGCGCCAGGCTCCCTAGCTTGGGGTTTAATGCGCTTTATCGTTGGTAGATATGCCCTGCAAAATATTCCTGGACTTGAGTTCTTCAAAGTTTTAGGTAGTGGTCAACATGGCGGTTTTGATCTCCGACCCAGTTTTCACAAGCAAGGTCTTCTTTGTGTGTTTGAGGATCTAGCACAGGCTGATGATTTTCGTGAGAACTCCCCTGTCTTAAAACAATATCAAGATCATGCCAGCGAGTATTTTTGCGTGAGTTTACAAACCTATTCCTCGAAAGGAACTTGGGCCAAACAAACGCTGCAGGTCACCCATCCTGCCCCTGAGTCAGGACCTATCGCTGGTATTACAAGAGCCTCGATTAAGTTCTCTAAAGCACCTGCGTTCTGGAGTAAGGCCCCACCAGCAGAGCTTTCCTTAGCTCAAGCTTCAGGTTGCCTTCTTGCGGCAGGACTCGGTGAAGCACCCTACTTACGACAAGCCACTTTTACGATGTGGGAGTCTCAAGAGGCTATGGATCAATATGCCAGAAGTGGTGCTCATCTTGCGGCAATTCAGAGTGCCTTTGCTGGTGCTTTTTTCTCAGAATCGATGTTTACTCGATTTATTCCAATTCGACCGCAAGGCGTTTGGCGAGGTAAGCATTATGGCTAAGCACCATGTGGTCATTGTTGGCGGGGGTATTGCTGGCATATGTGCAAGCCTGCGCTTAGCGCACGCTGGTTATGCTGTTACTGTTTTAGAAAAAGAAGCGGTTGTAGGTGGGAAGATTAGGCAAATCATGGCGGGGGGACTTGGTATCGACTCTGGGCCAACCGTATTTACAATGGCATGGGTTTTTGAAGAATTGTTTAAGCAGTGTCAGGAAGATTTTCATGCGCATCTCACTACTACGCCGCTCCGCGTTTTAGCAAAGCACTTTTGGGGTCAAGACCAACTCGATTTATATGCTGACCAGAACAAAAGTGCGCAAGCAATTAAAGAGTTCTCAAGCGCAAAACAAGCAGAACTCTTCCTAGAGTTTTGTCGGGTGAGTAAAAAAGTATATGAATCACTCGAAGGCCCCTACATTCGTGCCAAACGTCCCTCACTCACGTCAATGATGAGCCAATTAGGTCTGTCAGGAACTAAAACTCTAATGGGTATTGGCCCCTTTAAAAATCTTTGGCAATCTTTAGAAAAATATTTCCCCGATCCGAGATTACATCAGCTCTTTGGTCGGTATGCCACCTATTGCGGTTCATCACCTTACTTAGCACCAGCGACTCTCATGTTAATTGCCCATGTAGAAATGGCAGGGGTCTGGTCGATTCAAGGGGGAATGACACAATTACCGCAAAAAATTGCACAACTAGCCAGTCAACGTGGTGCTCTGATTCGTACTAACACCAAGGTAAGTAAGATCCATCAGGATGGACAAAAAGTTACGCACATTGAATTAGATACCGGTGAAATCATCCCTCTAGATAGTCTGATTTTCAATGGTGATATCACCGCCCTATCGAAAGGCTTATTAGGCCCTCAAGTGGTGAACGCCACAAATGTTACACCCACTACTGCCTCACTATCCGCAATCACTTGGTCGGTTAGCGTTCCAACGAAAAAATTTCCGCTGAGTCGACATAATGTTTTTTTTGATCAAGACTATGCCAGTGAATTTACCCATATTTTTAACGAAAAAAAATTGCCTTTACAGCCTACAGTTTATCTATGCGCCCAAAGTCGTATAGACCAAGAAGAAGTAACGCAAACACATGAAAAAATGCTTCTTTTAGTCAATGCCCCTGCCACAGGAGATCAACCACCATCGAACAAGGAGATACAAACATGTCAACAACAAGTGATTCATTTACTTGGTCAGAGTGGCTTAGATCTAGATTTAAGCAGTCCGGAATCTATCCGCACGATTCCGCAAGATTTGCACCAGCTATTCCCGGGAACTGGGGGAGCACTTTATGGCATGGCAACTCACGGGTGGATGAGTTCCTTCCAACGCCCCAGCTCAGTGTCCAATATCAAGAATCTTTACTTGGCGGGGGGCAGCGTCCACCCAGGTCCGGGAGTCCCCATGGCAGCTCTATCAGGACGTCTGGCGGCCGCTTGCCTGATGGAACGCCAGCCTTTGATCAAGTAGTCCCTTATGGTGGTTATCTTTGGTGGTATGTTGATGCCTTAAGTGATGATGGTAAACACGGTATTACGATCATCGCCTTTGTAGGGAGTGTTTTTTCCCCTTATTATCTGTGGGCCAATAGAAAAACAATGGCTAATCCTGATAATTATTGTTGCCTCAATGTAGCGATTTATACAAAAGGTCAAAAGCGTTGGACAATGACCGAACGCGGGCCACGTTTTTCTTCGCGCGATGCCACTACTTTTCAAATTGGTCCCAGTGATTTACGCTGGAATGGCTCCGCTTTAGAAATCAATATTCGTGAACGTGCTGTACCTTTCGGCCAAAAAGTCATGGGGCAAGTACGTGTTTATCCTGAACAACTTTTTAATTACTCCACCCCCCTAGACCAGGCACAAAAACATCGCTGGGGACCCATTGCACCAACTGCACGCGTTGAGGTGAATCTTCAAGCACCCAATATTCAATGGCAAGGGCAAGCTTATTTAGATTCGAATGAAGGCGATGAGCCTATCAACCGATCATTTTACGAATGGGACTGGGCAAGAGCTTTATTAAAAGATGGCAGTACTGGAGTTATCTATGATGTCCGCGAAAAAAATGGTATAGAAAAATTATTAGCTTTGCAATTTAAGTCTAATGGAGAGATTGATACTTTCCCTTTAGGTGAGCGTCAAAAACTTCCAAAAACACTTTGGCAAATTAATCGTCATCTAAGGTCTGATCAAGAGCATGTTAAGGTCATCGAAGATCTTGAAGATACTCCCTTTTACTCACGGTCAGTCTTGCAAGCTCACTGGATGGGAGAGGAAGTCACTTGCATGCACGAGACACTCAATGTCAAGCGTTTTTCCTCGACAATCGTACAAATGATGCTTCCCTGGAGAATGCCTAGACTAAGTTAGAGTCCTGAAAAGATTGCATACGTGATCGGCGGTGTAATTCCGCTTTTTCTAGAGTATTAATTACCCACACCATTCTTTGCTCAAGGGTACCCCGATAATGCGCATAAGGACGCTCCGGAGGAACTGCATCTACTAAATATTTAATTTGTGCTACCGGCTCGAGCTCTTGATAAGTTGAGCTCAAAGAAAACGAGGTCATCACGGCTTTTAACATTAATATTTTTTTTGTACGACTTGATACAACGGCTCTTTGATTGACCGAATCAAGATCTTGCGCTTCAATTTGACGCCCAATTTGTGCATAGACATAACGCGCTCCATAGATCGCCGCACGACAATCTCTCGGCAGTTGCATAATTCCAACTTGAGACCTCTGATAAAGCGCATCAGCAGCCAGTAACAGGCGCTTTGTAACTTGGGCAATTTGCGGATTAAATGTAGGTTGCAACATCCAAGCATCAATATCTACTCCAGCTTCCACTAACCATTGTCTTGGCAAATATAAGCGGCCATTACGTGCGTCTTCACCAACATCTCTTGCGATATTAGTCAATTGCATAGCAAGACCTAGCTCACAAGCGCGCGCGAGTGCAGATGGGTCTCTTGTACCCATAATTAATGACATCATGGCGCCAACAGTACCGGCCACCCTTGCGGCATATTCGTATAAATCTTCTAAAGTTTCGTACTGGCGACCTTGCTTATCCCAAGCAAAACCCTCTAACAAAGCTTCTAATAATGATTTTGGTATCTCGTATTGCTGAACAACTCTCGCGAGCGCACGATCTGCTGGCTCATCATAGGGCTGACCTGCATATAAAGCATCTAGCCTAGTTTGCAGTTCCTTGATGATACTAATATCGTCATCACCATCATCAACAATATCATCCATTAAACGACAAAATGCATAGAGCGCAATCGCTGGTTGACGAACACGTTTAGGCAGAACTCTCGAGGCTGCAAAAAAAGATTTTGAGCCACCACGCATCAGCTCTTCACAATTTTGAGTATCCGTTTTAAGCACTTGCATATCTCCAACTAAACTAAATTTTTGTTGTAAATACTGACTCGGGCGAAAAGATAATTTAATAGACATAAGCAGGATTCATTTTTACAGATGGAATCACGCTTTCTAAAGCTTTTGCTGAAGAAAGCACACCTGGAATACCAGCGCCTGGATGCGTACTTGCACCCACCATATACAAGCCTTGAATATCTTCGCTCAAGTTGTGCGGTCTAAACCAAGCACTTTGCAACAAGAGTGGCTCGAGTCCAAATGCAGCACCTTTTAAGGATAAAAGACGATCTTTAAAATCCTGTGGGGTCATGCAAAATGACTCTGTAATATTTTCTCCAAGCTCCGGAAGGACTGTCTGCTCTAAATAGGCTTGAATTTTTTGACGATATGATTCTGCTTGCTCTTGCCAATTCGTACCACTATCTAAATGAGGGACAGGTGATAAGACATAAAAAGCGTCATGTCCCGCTGGCGCCATCGACGGATCAGTTGCAGTTGGTCTGTGTAAGTAAAGGCTAAAATCTTTTGCTAAATGGTGCCGTTTGAAAATATCTTTGAGTAAATCCTCATAACGATCGCCCAGCAACATCATATGATGCGGCACATCAGGATATTGACGCTTAACGCCAAAGTACCAGACAAATAAACTCATCGAATAACTACCACGATCAATTTTGCGTTCCGACCAGTGATTGCGATGTTGGGGTTCAATCAAATACTTATAAGTCCACGCTGAATCTGCATTGGACACGATCTTATTAGCATAGAGTTCTTGCCCATTGGCTAGACTCACCCCAGTGACTCGACCTTCTTTGACATTGATTTTCTTGACTTCACTTTCATAGCGCACCTGCACTCCTAGCCCGTCCAGTAGTTTGACTAAGCCCTGAATAAGCTCACCCGTCCCACCCATGACGGAGTGTACCCCCCACTTGCGCTCTAAGGAGTTAATGAGTGAATACACGCCAGTAACCGAAAAGGGGTTGCCGCCAATTAAAAGCGGATGAAAGCTCATCACTTGCCGTAATTGTGGATCTTTAATATGTTTTGCTACTAATTGGTAAATACTCTCCCAAGCACGCATCTTCACCATGTGCGGTATAGCCTTGACTAAATCCCATAGTGTGGTGAAAGCTACCGAGCTTAAATCTTCAAATCCCAGGCGATAACATTTTTCAGATTCCTCGACAAAACGATCGTAACCAGCAACATCATTTGGCGAAAACTTAGCCACCTCAGCACGCATTTTTTCTGTATCACCGGTGTAATGGAAAACTCTTCCATCATTAAAACGTACTTGGTAAAAAGGATCCATTAAGCGCAGATCAATATCATCACTCATTTTTTTACCGCATAGAGTCCATAACTCTTCTAACAGAAATGGTGCGGTAATGATTGTTGGACCAGCATCAAAAATATAACCATTCTTACGATGAACATATGCTCGTCCACCCGGCGCATCTAACTTTTCAAGAACAGTAACGTCATAACCTTTAATCGCTAAACGGATCGCCGCAGCTAAGCCCCCAAATCCAGACCCAATCACAATGACCCTCGAATCTTCCCCGCCTGAACCATGATCGTAAGTCAGGAAAGGTATCTTAAAGCGATCCACTTGCGTATCCATTATTATCCTTTAAAAAAATGGCGCCCGAAGGCGCCATAAAACAGCGCTACAACACCTTTAAAGCTATTTCGCCGCAATCGTTTTTACTTCTTCTATTTTGACGACAGAAGTTTGTGCTGGCTTGGCTAAGTACGGATGCTCACTCAACATACTTTTGCCATACAAGGGCTTATTGGCACCTTGGTGACATGTACTACAGTTGGCTTTAGCAACATCTCCCGTTCCCCCTAAACGATGTGGAGGAAATACATCTGTTATAGGTAACATAAAGGTGTTGTTGATATCCTTCACCATTTGAATACCATGCCAAGCTTGCCCGCGTTGTGGCGTACTTTGTGACCAGTCAGAAAATGCATTTGAGTTATGGCAATACGTACAATTCACGCCAAGTGACTTTGAGAAGTGCATCATGATGCCGTAGACACCTTCGGTCTCTTGGATTGAGTGCTCATTACCGTTGGGTAAACCATTTTTGCCTTGAATTCTGGCAGCATTATTGGCTAGTAAATATTGTGAAAATGGCTCGTTAGGTAAAGAGGCATAGCCAACGCTGGATGCAGGTGCGTTTTGACCATTTCGGTTCCCCAGGGCTGGCCCACTGATATTTTGTGGGACATCTTTGAACCAAACATTTTGCGGAATATTATTCCCTCTATGGCAGGTATAACAAGTCACCCCAGTGTCTTTGACGTGAGTCTGATAACTACCATTAATGTGTTGCGTCATTTGATTCTTTTTTCGCGAAACAGCTTTGGTATATTTGCTATCTTCTGCAAAATTAGCGGGATTATGGCAATATACGCAACCTTCATTTGGGGCAATCCAATTGGTCATACTGACCATAAATGAAGTAAATTGTGCCTGGCTAAGATCCCCTAGAACTTTCACATTTTCATAAATTTTGCCAGCTTTGTCGCCTTCCGTAGATGCTACTCCTAGCGAAGCTGGTAATTCATTACTTTTATCTTTTTGTGCGTTAATTCTAGGGTTTTGAATATCAGCCATACCCGTACCCCGAAACCCACTTTGTGATCGTTGCTCAGATGGGCGTTCACATCCAGTCAGGAATAATAAGGCACCGATTGAGAAAAGAATTGGTAAAAGTTTATTTTTCATTATTTAGCTCCCTGAACAGGTGGCACAAAAGCTGGCGTAGTTAGGGATGGATCAACAACACCTGTTGTTGGGTATCCAGGTACCATGCCATGATGCATCGCCCATAAATACCAGTTATCCACAACTGTACCTGTTAACAAAATTCCGATACCACCAGAAATTGGGCAGAGTACTGCAAACCACCAAGCCCAACGGTGAATCGATTCCATCGTCGCATTAAAGCCCATCGTCCAACGCCAGAATAAAGCTGCGCGCTCAGAAGCTGTTCCACGATCGACAATTTGCTCAATCTCTCTCTCGCCACCATAACGACCCACAGCAAGAATCGTCGCACCATGCATACCGAACAGTAAGACAGATCCATACAAGAAGAAAATAGACAACATATGAAATGGGTTATAGAACAAATTACCATAACGAATCGATAAAGCTGCTGTCCAATCTAAGTGTGAGAAGATCCCAAATGGTACGGCCTCACTCCAACTGCCCATGAGTACAGGGCGGAAAAATCCTAAGACTAAAAATAACCAGATCGCAGCAGCAAAAGCCCACGACACATGAGTTCCCATACCTAGTGCTAAAGCGCGACGATACGTTCTAAACCACCACATTAGAATCGAAATTGTTGAAAATAGTCCCGCAATATTCCACCAACCCCCTTCTGAAAGTGGCGCTAGTCGCAGTCCATACTCTGGTGAAGGTGGATCAAGTGACAGCCAAAACAACTGGCGAATCATCTGAATTGGATTCCAACCAACTTGCGCGAGCATATTAAAGCCAATCATCATAAATGCCGCTAAGCCAAACGCTAAGGATGCTACCCCTAGTCGACCAAGATAAACCGGCCCTAACTGTGCATTACCTAATTTGCCCATCAAGTAATTGAAAGAAATTCCTTGAGTACGCTCTCTTTGATCATAAGCGTTTATTGGCACACCATGGTTTTTAGGACTCACTACTTGTGTTTGAGTGAATAGATTTTGATAATCCATTTTTCGTCTCCGCTCTCTGTTAGTGCCAAATTGGCATGTTTAACCACCATGTCCACCACTCTGGCCAACCTCTGGTCCAAAATGGTCCGCTTAAAATAATACAAACCGCACTCCAAAATACCGCGGCAATTGCCAAAAACATACCTACTCGATGAATCCCTAAAGTACCTACGGAGTAACCAATAATGTCGCGGAAAAAAGTATCCTCATGTTCCGGTGTCTTCACCGTTCCATCACTTGGATTAGTCGACGATAAAACTAAAGCGCCATGTAAAGCAAGTGCTAGGGTGGTAGTAAAAAATAAGGTCACTGCTATCATGTGCGCCGGGTTGTAATGGAAATGCAGGTATTGATAACCCGTATTTGAAACCCAGTCTAGGTGACTCATAATTCCGTATGGAAACCCATGTCCCCATGCACCCATCAGAACAGGTCGAATAACGACTAGTGAAAAATAAGCAAAAACAGCCGCAAGAAAAGTGATTGGCACATGCAATCCCATACCTAACTTACGCGCAATTTCCATCTCACGTAATGCCCAGGATCCAAAGGCTCCAAGCGCACAGATCGTTATGATTTGCCAGAGTCCACCCTCCATCATTGGCGCAGTGCCAAGACCATATTTCAGATCAGGAGGCGCAATATTTATCTGCCAAATATTAAATACGCCTTGATGCGCGGCACCCCATAAAATCATGGCGACTCCAAGGAAACTAAAAAATAGAGTAGTAACACCAAAAAAACCAACATAAAAAGGACCTACCCAAAAATCGAATAAATCCCCACCAATAATGGTTCCACCCCGAACCCTATACTTTCTCTCAAAATTGAGCATCGCCATGATGTGCTCTCCCTATTTTTAAAATATGTAGCTAAAAAAATTCCACAATTACAAATTCTTGCTTGGGGAGGTTGTTACCAACCCCCACCAAGGCTTGGTAACACCTATTACTTCGTTGCCGCAGCGCGAGACTGCATATACTGCGCCTGTGACATACCGTCTAACCATTTGTATTGATTTGTGCTTAACAAAATCAAATGGATCATAGCTGCCAAGGCAAAAAGAAAAACACCTTGCGCTACCATCGCCCGTAACGGGTCGTATAGTTTCCAAATTCTCCACATAGTACTTCTCCTAAGTTAAGTAAGACATAAAGCTATAAACACCTGCCTTGACTGAGTCGAGTAAAGACTTCCCTCTTTCAGCTCCTGGCAACCAAAGTCGCCATTGTTGCGGCAGGACTAACGCAAACAAGGTCACCATGAAGCAAATGGCAAAACATAAAATAAAAATTATTTTGAAAGATATACAATCACTCGCCATAACTTTTGATATCGATTCTGATTTAACTTGCATGATATTTCCCTATTTTTGTTAATAAAACATCAATTGAACCAAGGACGCCATGCCCATACAAGTATGTGCGCGACTACTGCGATTACAGTAAACCCAACGAGTCCTTGAACATAAAACTGATGGAACTCTTGAGCTTCTGCATCTGTCAAACCAGATATAGATCTGTTGTCACTCATGATGAATACTCCTAAAAAAAGCTAAACAGCTGTTACTACACTCACCCCGTGTAGCTTGGGGATATGACGATAAGCCGTCATATTCTTTACGCCCCTGAAAATGATGTTCTATTTTCAAGAGCTAACTCCAGCGCCCAATGTGCCTTGGATGCGATGGAGTAATTCCTTTGTAACGCGCTGTGTACCTTCCAGCCTTGCTTGTCGCTCTGCACGATCCCGTACTCGCTTTGCGGCTGATATTTGTGTAAGTATTGGTTGGTTTGCTACGATGTCATTCAAAATCAATTGCGCTTCCTCATCCCAAGGCAGATTTTGTAACTGACCAGCTTTGGCTAAGGTTGCTTCCACTTTGTCAAGATCTGTCCCTAATGGCAAAATGTGGAATAAAGCATCAAACAAAGAGTTACAAAACTCTTGAATGATGTAGGTTGCACCGGCATACCCCATAAAAGGTGTGCCCGTGTGGCGCCTAATGATTGCGCCAGGAAAAGATGCTGGAATGTATGCTGCGCGCCCACCCACTTCAGCGGCATACATCCGTTCGTTATAACTACCGTATAAGACCAAAGGCGTCTTTTTCTGGACGAGTTCACGAATTTCTTGATTATTAGTTTTATCGCCTGCTTTTCTTGAAATAGCAAAATTACAAGGCAGCCCCATTTCATCTTCTAAGAAACTACGAATTCCTCTGGTATAGGTTTCATTGGCTACCACACCAAATGAGGCGGTACCAAAAAAATCTTGTGTAACTGAGCGCCATAAATCCCAAATCGGTTTGAGCGTTGTATTTTTCTCTTTTGTAATAAATGGCTCAGGGTCGAGATCCAGTAACTCCCCTAAAGTACGCAAGAACTTTGTTGTACTGTGCATGCCAATCGGCGCTTGTAAATAAGGTCTTTCAAGATTCTCACACAACAGTCGTCCAAACTCACGATACATACAGATATTGACATCTGCTTCCACCAAGCGAGAGACATCCGCTAAATGACTTCCTAGCGGGAAGACCATATTAATTTCTGCACCGATCCCTTGAACTAAACGTTTAATTTCTGCAAGATCACTGTATAAGTTAAATGTGCCATAAGCTGGACCAATAATATTGACTCTGGGCTTCTCACCTTCTTTACGCGGTGGACGCTCAGGAATCTCTTTCATGCCGTACTCAGTCCAAAGCCAATACATTGCACGATTGGCACTTTGCCACTGATCTTCATCAATGGTTCTAGGTAAAAAACGAGAAATATTCATACCCTCTGGAGTCACGCCACCACCAATCATTTCGGCAATGGAGCCTGTTACTACGACGGAAGGTAATTCTGGGTCTAAGACTTTATGCGCCCGCTTCATGGACTCTTCAGTCCCCTCGCGTCCAAGCTGTTCTTCCGCAAGACCTGTAACCACAATCGGTAACTCATGCGGC
>JBBAKF010000024.1:0-31025 GCA_040403635.1 Polynucleobacter sp. | reverse complement strand
ATTTTGGCAAAGCCCCCGACAGACTATGGCATCAATAAATCCGGTTATGTCATTCACGGCGCAATCCATGGTGCTCGCGAAGATGTGAAGTGTGTGATTCATACCCACACACGCGCAGGAATGGCTGTCTCAACAATGGCTTGTGGTCTTTTACCCCTCACACAAACAGCGATTCGTTTTGTGGACCATATTGGTTACCATGATTATGAAGGTCCAGCGATTGATCTGGACGAGCAAAAACGCTTAGTCGCTGATCTTGGCCCTCACAATGCGATGATTTTTAAGAACCATGGTCTGCTGACTTGTGGTGCGTCGATTCAAGAAGCATTTAACACCATGTATCAATTAGAACTGTCTTGCCGCTCACAAGTCGATGCGATGGCTGGCAATACCGAACTGATTATTCCTGACGCAACTGTTTTAGCAAAAACTGCTCATCTTTACCAACCAGGCACGCGCAGACCCTATGGTGTTTTAGAGTGGCATGCCATGATACGCCTCTTAGAAGTTCAGTCAAAACAGTCAGGCTATCCACGCTGCGACGCATAAGTCATCACCCTCATCTTTGAGACATCCACAAGATGTCAATACAGATTGGGGGAATTGTCTTCTATCTGCAGTGATCTACTGATCTTCGATCAAATCCTCTGGGTCCAGGGCAAGTCCTTGATCATGCATCGCAATATTCTGAAATGCATGCTGCACAATCTTCGTCACAGCCTCTTTAACACTGGCACCTGCATGCGGTGTTAAAACTACATGATCTAAATTAAACAGCGGATTATCCATCCGCGGTGGTTCATTCACAAATACGTCTAAACCCGCACCGAAGAGGCGCTGTTCTTGTAAAGCTTGATAGAGGGCTTTTTCATCAATCAACTCACCGCGAGCAGTATTAACAATGATGGCGGTATTTTTCATCATCTGTATAGACTGCTGAGAAATAATGTCTCTCGTCTGCGCATTTAAAGGGGCATGCAACGTCAAAATATCACTTTGTCGCATGAGGGTTTCGAAATCCACATACTCGGCCATGTACTGCTCTTCAATGGCTTGGGGTACACGGTTGCGACTGAAGTAAATGATCTTTGTATCAAATCCTTGTAATTGTTTAGCGACTTGCCGCGCAATATTGCCAAAACCAAAAAAGCCGACCGTTTTACCGGTCAGTTGCATACAACTCATCCTTAATTCGGCATTGATCCACTTCCCAGCTAAAAAACTTTTTTGTGAATAACTTAATTTTCGTAGTGTCGCAAGCATGAGTAACACGGCATGCTCAGCAACCTGTGCGGCGTTCGATCCATGGGTAATTGCGACGGGTATCCCTCTTGCTTTAGCAGCCTGCAGGTCAATTTTATCGACCCCAATACCCCATTTTTGAATCATCTTCAGTTCTGGGGCAGCAGCGATTAACTCGGCATCTAAATAACTCGCCCCTAAAAAGACATACTGCGCATCTTTGATTAATTCCAAATGACATGCCTTGTCATTCGTATCTGCAAACTCCACTCTAAAACCGGGTGGTAAAAGACGTGTCATCTCTGCACGTAAGGCCGGGACAGAAGGGGTTAAAAAAGCTATTTTTTTCAGCGCATGCATTGTAGTAAACCTATCGATTGAACTTACGGATCGTTTTTGAATTAAAAAATGATTCGCAAAATATTAAAAAAATGTCTTATTAAACAGAGCTAAATAATGGAAGCACACCATTAGTCTCTAAAACTCGGATCCATACGATCCATCATTCTGATGAGCGCAGGCCACTCCATCACGCCGTAGGGTCTGCGCACTTGGGGTTGATAATTCATGTATGTTTCGTGTAACACTTTTTCACTGACCTCTTGCAAAGGCGTATGGCAAGACATCGCAGCAATTTGTGCGCGGCAAGACAGCTCCAAGCGATGCATCCAGTTAAAAGCCTCCCCAACGGTTTTACCCAGCGTTAATAAGCCGTGATTACGCAAAATTAACGCCTCACTATCCCCTAAGTCTTTGACTAATACTGCTTGCTCCGTCATGTCCAACACCACACCCATATAGTCATGGTAGGCAATGCGTAAAAAACGCATCGATGTTTGATTCAGAGGTAAAAGTCCACATTGCAAAGAAGATACCGCCATACCAGCATAGGTATGTGTATGGATCACACAGGCCACTTCTGGGCGTGCTTTATGAATGGCACTATGCAGAATGTAACCTGGTTTATTGAAACCATAATTGAGGTCTTTGAAGTCAGGCTTGAGTAAGATCTCGCCATCATGCGTGATTTTGATAAAACACGAAGCACTCATTTCTTCATACATCATGCCGTAAGGATTAATGAGAAAGGCGTCATCCTCACCAGGTACACGAAGCGTGATGTGATTGGCGATCATGTCCGACATCTCGTAATGCGCGATTAAGCGATAACACGCGGCCAAATCGATTCTAGCCTGCCACTCCTGCTCGGATACTTCTCCTTGAAGAGATTTTAAAGATAGCTTACCCATGTTTGCCATGTTTGCTCTTTCTGTTTTTTATTCCAATTCTGTCTGATCTTATTATACTTTTGGCCAGTGTACTGATACCAATTTTGCGCGTTTTATGCTTTACATACTGCGTGATTGACTCTTTTTTGCTCACCTTTGTGGAGTGTCTTTGTTAGCCCACGAAGGCCCAATATCCCAAAAAAAGGGTTTCACTCTTTTTGTCATTTAAAATATTGTTTTGAAAATACTCCGCTGTCAACATGCGCTGTTTTTTACTTTTTAATAATCTCTTTATTTTCTGACAAGCGAAAAGTCCTATGGAAAACTTAAAAGTAGCAATTGATTCATTATTTATTATGCTCGGTGCCTTAATGGTTCTGGCAATGCATGGAGGTTTCGCTTTTCTAGAATTAGGTACCGTCAGACATAAGAATCAAGTCAATGCGCTTGTCAAAATCTTACTGGATTTTAGTGTTTCTACCATCGCTTATTTTTTCATTGGCTATGGCATCGCCTACGGTGTCGGCTTTTGGGATACCTCAGAAGTTTTAGCCCAAAAAAGTGGTTTTGAATTACTGAAGTTTTTCTTCTTACTCACCTTTGCGGCGGCTGTGCCTGCCATTGTGTCTGGCGGTATTGCTGAACGTGCCAAGTTCAACCCCCAATTAATTGCTACCTTTGTGTTAGTGGGTTTTGTCTACCCCTTCTTTGAGGGGATTACTTGGAACCAACATTATGGTGTGCAAGCTTGGATTAAATCCTTTGCAGGTGAAGAGTTCCATGATTTTGCAGGCTCTGTCGTCGTTCACGCGATGGGTGGCTGGATTGCACTGCCAGCTATTATTCTGCTGGGTGCGCGTCATGGTCGCTATGGCAAAGACGGTAGAGTATCCGCTCATCCCCCATCAAGCATCCCCTTCTTAGCGCTTGGCGCGTGGGTGCTCGCGGTTGGTTGGTTTGGCTTTAATGTCATGAGTGCGCAAACAGTCGATAAGATCAGTGGTTTGGTCGCCATCAACTCTCTCATGGCGATGGTCGGTGGCACTTTATCTGCGTGGTGGATTGGTAAAAATGATCCAGGCTTTGCTTATAACGGCCCTCTGGCTGGTTTAGTGGCCGTATGTGCTGGCTCCGATGTGATGCATCCGATCGGCGCGCTCTTCGTTGGGGGAGTTGCTGGCATTCTCTTTGTTAAATTCTTTACCTGGGAACAAAACCGCTGGAAAATTGATGATGTGCTTGGTGTCTGGCCATTACACGGTCTGTGCGGTGTCTGGGGTGGACTTGCTGCTGGTATTTTTGGCCAAACTAGTTTAGGGGGGCTGGGCGGTGTGTCTTTTTTAAGTCAACTCATCGGCACGAGCTTAGGGGTAGTCATCGGGCTTGTTGGTGGGTTTGTGGTTTATGGTGTTTTAAAACTGACCGTGGGCCTGAAGATGACTCCCGAGGAAGAGCACCGTGGGGCGGATTTATCGATTCACCATATTGCCGCTAATCCCGGTCGCGAAACTGACTGGTAAGTCCCCGCACCGGTCTGAGTGATTTGCCTTCATGGGCTGAGCGTCTCAGATGTTGAATCTTCTGCACAGGGCGCAATTTGATCGTTGCACCTGTGTTTAACCACCCTATCGCAACCTGCTCTATCGTGCGCTGTGGGTCTTTAATCCCTGCAAACACTTCCCATAATTTTTCTTGTACGACAAACTTCGTGAATAAGCCACGCGACATGCCATAAGCTTCAATCTCCCAAGGATGATTAAAGTAATCGATATCGGCTGAGATCATCTGCCCTTTCCAGCGCGTCAGTGACTCATTCGTTTCACCATACACATATTGTTTAATGTGCACCATTTCATGGGCCAATGTATCTAAGATATCTCGCGCACCAATATGCGGATTGATCTCAATCAAGTACTGCCGATCTTTTTTAGGCGATGTGCCTCCTTTGACAGAAGCATAGCCATATTCGTCAAGCTGGCTATCGAACTGAATTTTAAGGCACAAGCCCTCTAATGCCTTTGGAGCCATTAACTGCTGCGCATAATAATGCACCGCCTTTTTGATATAGGGTCTAAAGCGTGTTTTATCAGGACATCGAATGATACTGAGTTGCATGAACCTTGACTCCTTAGATTTAAAACTGATGTTGCTAAATCTAAGATAACCCACCTGCGTGACGAAAGTCACGTTTACTTGCAATTTTTTCTAAATTTTCTTTACAGCAAGATATTTATAAAATATGTCATCAATCATTCATGCATTTGTCATGAAAATTGCTGTTTTTTGATACGTCTTGTTTAGGATTTACGTACCAGATCGACCGACTTCATCCCAATGAGCATGGCTAAGATAAAGTACACCATGTCACTACTCCCCAGTCCTAAGGATACCAGTGCAGGTCCCGGGCAATAGCCTGCCAACGCCCAGCCAATCCCAAACAATAGACTACCGATGATGAGGGGTAAGTCAATCTCTCGCGTGCCGGGCAAATGCACTTCCTCATTCAGTAAGGTGGTTTGCTTTTTCTGTAGATACCGAAAAGCAAAAAATGTGATGGGGATGGCCGATCCCATGACCAACATTAAGGATGGATCCCAAGCGCCAAAGAGATCTAAAAAACCAATCACTTTAGCTGGATTTGTCATGCCAGACACGATGAGTCCTATACCAAAGATGAGTCCTGATAGAAGTGCAATCACTAGTCTCATCAGATTCCACTATGCAAGAAAAAATAACACGCCACAAAACCCGCCATCATAAAGCTGATAGTGGCGACTAAGGATCTGAATGATAGGCGCCCCAAACCACAAACGCCATGACCACTCGTGCATCCTGAACCCAGTCGCGTTCCCACCCCAACGAGCAGGCCGGCAATGATCAGGGTCGTCATTGTACTGTTTGAACTGATCTTGGGTAACGTAAAAAATAGTTGGTATACCCATCCCGATATCAGCAGTCCGAGGATAAAGAGGATTCTCCAGGGTAAATGATTTTGTGGCGCACTTTTAAGATGAAACAACGCGCCTACAATGCCACTGATGCCAGCTATACGGCCATAAAATAATGCCAGTAGACTTGCAGCCACGCCAATGAGTAAGCCTCCAATGATTGCGCTTGCAGGAGTAAACGATGCCCAATCAATCATAGTAAGTTCAGAGGTAATTTAAGATAAGACACTTGATTGGATTCCGGCGGCGGAAAATGTCCCGCACGGATATTGATTTGTACTGAGGGTAATAGTAAGTTAGGCATCTCGAGTGTGGCATCACGCTTTTGACGCATCAAAACAAACTCTGCCTCACTCACACCATCATGAATATGGATGTTATGCGCCCTTTGCTCGCCAACCGTGGTTTGACAGGCAATCTCCCTGCCTTCTGGTGGGTAATCATGACACATGTATAACTGCGTTTGGGCGGGATAACTGAAGATTTTTTGGATCGATTGATACAAAGCTTTTGCATCACCTCCCGGAAAATCACACCGCGCTGTGCCTACATCGGGCAAAAACAAAGTATCACCCACAAACATCGTCTGACCAATCTTGAAGGCTAAACATGCAGGGGTATGGCCAGGCACAGACAAACAGGTGATGGCAAAATTACCGCAGGGCAGCTCTTCATCCGCCGTAATCAAATAATCAAATTGCGAGCCATTGGTGGCAAATGTATCTTCTAAGTTAAAAATCTTTTTGAAGACCAATTGCACCCCTGCAATGTGTTGACTGATTGCGATCTTGCCACCTAATTGCTCTTTGACATATTGCGCAGCACTTAAGTGATCGGCATGCGCATGGGTTTCTACGATCCACTGCACTTGCAATTGATTTTGTCGAATAAAAGCAATGACATCATCGACCGAAGAGGTATTTGTTCTTCCGGATTTGGGATCAAAATGCAAGACGCAGTCAATCACACTGCACGCACTCCCTTCGCCATCATAAACGACATAAGTAAAGGTAAATGTTGCGGGATCAAAAAATGATTTAACGTGAGGATTCAAGCGGAGGTCCTTAAAAATCAATCGGTTCTTTCTACTTTTGATTATATACTTCGTATGCGGTTTATCAGTTGTGCACTTTAAATTATTCTATCTTCCTATGGATCAAAACATTCTCATTGGCTTACTCGGTATTTTGGTTGGCTTCTTGATGGGTCTGACTGGTGCTGGCGGGGGGATTCTGTCTGTGCCTTTACTGATCTTTTTTGTGCATCTGCCCATCTCAGAAGCCAGTCCAATCGCTCTGTGTGCGATTGCATGCACTGCCACTTTAGGCGCACTAATTGGTCTTTCACGTGGGATTTTGCGCTATAAGGCAGCTCTATTAATGTCACTCTTTGGTCTGATGCTCTCACCTCTAGGTCTGTGGCTTGCCAAAATAGTTCCCCAAACACCCCTACTGATCCTCTTTAGTCTGATTTTATTTTTCGTCTCCACACGTCTTTTTCTGCAAGCCCGTCAAACGCTGCAAGGAATCGAGCCACAAGATCAAACCCCGCCACCTTGTCAGCTCGATTTATCGATTGGTAAGTTAATCTGGACGGTGCCCTGCGCCAGAGCACTCATGTCTGCTGGTGCTAGTGCAGGCTTTTTATCCGGTCTTTTAGGGGTTGGCGGTGGCTTCATTATCGTTCCCGCTTTAAAAAAGTTTACTGATCTGCCCATGCAATCTATCGTGGCCACGTCTCTTGGCGTGCTTGCGATTGTTTCTTCTGGGAGCGCCATGCTCTCGTTTGCCTCAGGTGACTTAAATACCGCCATTGCAGTTGTGTTTTCTGCTGGATCACTTTTGGGGCTTCTCCTAGGTAAAGCCGTCGAGAAAAAACTCAGCGGGCCACGCGTGACTCAGATATTTGCAATCTTTACATTTTTAGTGGCACTGAGTTTGATATACAAAACGCTTTAAATTTGCGTCCTCTATGGCTTGGCCCATTTTTTTATTTCTTGGAAATCCTTAAGTCCTCATCTCATCCCAAAAATAGCTCAGCGAGCTCTTGAATTCAATTAAGGTGTGGACATACTACGCACTATGACTTTCCAAAATCCTGACATGAAATTTCATCAGATTTAATTGGTTTCTCTAGGTCAAAGAGAGTTAAAATGGTAAGTATTAGATGGTTCATCTATCCGACCAAGGATGTTTCATGAAAATACTTTCTTCAGAACATCACTGTACGCAATGTGTCGTGGGCTTGTTTTGTCTTCCCAAAGGCTTAAAAAAGGATGAATCCGACTTAATTCATCTTTTAGTGAAAAAACGTTTAAGCCTGGAAAAAGGAGAACTACTCTTCTCCCAAGGTGAAAAGTTTCATGCGATTTTTAGTATTCGCTACGGGAGTCTAAAGTCCGAGTACTCTTTAGAAGATGGTCGTAGCCAAATCTTAAATTTTCATATCGCTGGTGATTTTATGGGTCTTGATGGCATTGGTAAGAGTCAATATGACTCGATGGCAACTGCTCTTGAGAAAACCGAAGTATGTTTAATTGATTTTGCAAGATTTGAACAACTGGCACAGCAAGTATCTTCCTTACAAAAACATCTGCACCATATTCTTAGCCGTGAAATCAGCCAAGATCAAAAACATCTCCTCACGCTTGGGCACTTGAGTGCCGAGCAAAAGCTGGCTTTTTTCCTGATTCACATCATCGAGCGACTAGAAAGCCAACACCAACCCTATCTCGAATTTGAACTGAGTATGTCGCGGGAAGATATCGGCAATTATCTAGGGATGAAAATTGAAACCGTCAGCCGAGAATTATCTAAACTCATCAAAAGTCGATTATTAGAAGTCAAGAGTCGCCACATCAAACTGCTTAATCTGCAAAAACTCTATCAGTTGGCTGGGAAAACAATGCCCCCAGCCATCTTTTAAGAATTCAGAATCAGTACAGGAAATTGACTATGCAAAATCACTTCATGTGATTCACTACGTAGAAAAAACCCACTAATGCCTGTGCGTTTGTGTGATGCCATACAAATCACATCGGCACCCATACTTTTTGCTGCATCAATAATACCGTCAGCAATGTTGGGATGGAATATGTGTACTGTATCCACAGTGATCTCTTCCGGGATTTGTGCCTTTGCCTTAGTAAATAACTTTTTAGCAAATTTATTACAGGCCTCTTGATGGTCTTTTTCTGAGATGACAATGGACGCAGTACTGTCTGCATACATATAGGGTCCTATGGGATCAGAGACATAGACCAAGGTAATTTTGGCCTTATCTAACAGAGCGAGTTTGATAACCTGCTTGAGTTCAGATTTGGTAATGGCATCATCACTAATGGGGGTAATAATATGTTTAAACATGTGGATCTCCTTTGCTGTTGATTCAGCATACTTGAGATACTTTTGTCAAAGTTTGATCTAAATCAAATTTCCATCACTTTATTGTGAAGATCTTATCGGGCATATTGCGAGATATGCCCAAGCGTTTTTCGCTACTATTCGCTACAATGAGCCTCTCATCAAACGGATGACTTCATTACCTCTTTTTTTATACTTCTGATCGATATTGAATGACAAAATCTATTGCTATTGTTGGCGCCGGAATCGCCGGCCTAAGTTGTGCCCAATCCCTGCTGGAGCAAGGTTTTAGCGTTAAAGTCTTCGAAAAGTCCAGAGGGCTTGCAGGAAGATGTGCGACCCGCAATCGGGACGGTGTCAGTATGGATCATGGTGCACAATTTTTTTCCGCCAAAAGTGAGCGCTTTAAGGATTTTGTCCAAAGAGGTATTGCGCAGGGCCATATCGCACCCTGGCAGCCCAAAACATTTCAAGCAAGAGCCAATCATGATTGGTATGTCGGTGTGCCAGGCATGTCTTCGATAGCGCATCTGTTTAATCTGAATCATTGTTTGCAAACACAGGCCCTCGTAGAAGAAGTGCAATTCAAAGACTCTAGTTGGGAAGTGACTTTTACCCACCAAGAAGAGTCTGTCCAAGAGCACTTTGATGGGCTGATTCTTGCGATCCCTGCGCCCCAAGCTCAAGCTCTTTTAAATCGTATTGACCGACAATCTTTTGCTAAGCCCGCGGTACTGGATACGATGACGCAAGTCCTTGCGGCCATTGAAATGCTGCCTTGCTGGACAGTCATGCTCCGTTGCACGCAGCAACTCGCCAATCTTTGGCCCTACGATGTTTGGCAATGCCCTGATAATGAGTTAGACCTTTACCCAATTGGCTGGTTTGCGAATGATTCTTCCAAGCCGCTGCGGACTGCTTCAGGACCCTCCCACTCTTGGATCTTACAAGCCTCTCCACAATGGTCCATCCAGCATTTAGAAGATTCTCCAGAAACTATCATTGCAGCTCTTTCGGCCGAACTGGAAAAGCTTTTACATATTTCGATGAGTCCATACATTGAAAAAGCGACTGCCCACCGTTGGCGTTATGCCCGGGTTGCCGGAAAAAAATCGCATGCCACGCCTTACTTATTAGATCCAGTGTCTCATCTTGGTCTTTGTGGTGATTATTTTTCCTCGAGTCGGATTGAATCTGCTTTTCTGAGCGGTCATACCCTCGCGAATCAATGGACTGAGCAAGTTCAAACCAGCTAATCTAAAATAAAGATGATGTTTGACGCACGTCAGACAATCCCTCTTTTAATGTGCTATTTTTGAATGCTTTAATCGTCCCTATGCAACCCATCATCGACTCGCCCTTGGATAAGAAAATCCCACCCTTAGTCAAGCTCTTGGGCTACGCCGGTTTAATTCCGTTTGTGGGCTGTGCCATCGCAGTTTGGCTGAACCCTCCAATCTCTTTTAATTGGCTAGAAGCATTACTCACTTACGGTGCTAGTATTTTGAGCTTTTTAGGCGGACTGCACTGGGCCTTTGCGATGTTGCTTAAACTGTCGCAAGGCGAAAAAAATTATCGCTATCTCTGGAGTGTCATGCCTTCTTTAATCGCTTGGGTCTGCTTTATGCTGCATCCCCTGGAGGCGACTGTTGTGTTGATTGTGGGATTTTTAGTGCAACTGTGGCAAGACCGCATCCTTAGGCAATCATCCCAAATCCCAAAATGGTACTTTGTACTGCGCTATCAACTTACATTGGTGGCCAGTTGTAGTTTAATCAGCGTCCTGTTTTTTCAAGTTCGCTAGTACTTGCATGTTTCATTGCTAAAGAATTTGTTCTGAACTGACCAGTACGTCGATACTTGTCTATCCCCCAGAATAAAAAACCTGTTCATTCGCAAAATTGAGACACATTTCACATTTAAGATAAACTCATATGTTGGTGATTAAATGGTTATTTCACCACTACACATGATTGATTAAAGGAGAGAAGTATGGCGCAGGTTAAGTGGACTGGTGGTAATGAACACTGGGTAAAAAAAGGGGATGTGAATTTATTTATGTGGGAGAAAAAAGCTTCTCCAAAAGTTCCTCACCAAGGCGTCATTTTCTTTATCCACGGCTCTTCTATGGCCTCCCAACCCACCTTTGATTTAGCGGTTCCGAATCGCCCTTATTCTTCGGCAATGGACTGGTTTGCTGCTCATGGCTTTGATACCTGGACTATGGATAATGAGGGCTATGGCCGCTCTGACAAGATCCGGGATATCAATTTTGATATTAGTAATGGTGCTGATGATATTGCTGTAGGTAGCGACTACATCATGCAACAAACTGGTGCCAAGTCACTCTTGTTTTATGGCATCTCCTCCGGCGCTTTAAAAGCCGCCTTGTTTGCACAGCGCCACCCTGAGTGTGTCGCCAAGCTTGCTCTAGACGCATTTGTCTGGACCGGTGAAGGTAGTCACACTTTAGAGCAACGCAAGAAAAAATTACCCGAATTTATCGCTAAAAATCGTCGCCCAATTGATCGTCCATTCGTATATAGTATTTTTGAACGTGATCACCCAGGAACCGCCGATAAAAACACGATTGAAGCGTTTGCTGACGCCATCTTGACACTCGATGATTCGATGCCGACCGGCACCTATGTGGATATGTGTTCCAAATTACCGCTACTTGAGCCACAAAATATTTTGGCGCCAACAATTATTCTACGTGGTGAGTACGACGGGATTGCGAGTATGGAAGATTTAATCCGTTTTTATGAGTTACTCCCCAATATGAATAAACAATTTAGTGTGATGCGGGGGATTTCTCATGCGAGTTTTCAGCAGAAAAACTATATGATGGTTTATCACATTTTGAATGCTTTTTACACTATGCCCGCACCACTTTACTTAGGAGATGATCACTGATGAATACGCTATTTCGTAGATTTCTGAAAAAACAGTCTTTCGTTGTTCTGGCAGCGTCTTGTTTGACTTTAAGTGCCCCAGTATGGGCACAGTCATATCCGAATAAACCCGTTAAGCTCATCGTGCCTTTTGGTCCAGGTGGCTTTACCGATGTGGTGGCTAGGATTGTGGGTCAAAAGTTATCTACGAATTTAGGTCAACAATTCGTGATCGAAAACAAAGTAGGCGCAGGCTCTACGATTGGTACTGATTCTGTAGCTAAAGCTGCACCAGATGGCTATACCCTGGTGATGGTTTCGACGACCCATGTGATTAGTCCATGGATCTATAAAAACATGCCTTATGATCCAATCAAAGGCTTTACGGCAGTTTCTAAACTCGTCGATGCGCCCTACATCTTAGTGGTCAATCCTAAAGTGCCCGCGAATAACGTCAAAGAGTTTATTGCTTTAGCCAAAGCCTCACCAGACAAAATTCATTTTGCCTCGTCAGGTAATGGTAGCTCCCAACATTTGATGGGCGAACTTTTTATGAACATAGCAGGCGTTAAATTAGAGCATGTCCCTTACAAGAGTAGCTCTGGTGCCACGACTGACCTCATGGCTGGTGTGGTCGAAAGTAGTTTTGCTGGGATTCCGAATGTCATTAATCAAATCAAACTGGGTCAACTGCGCGCATTAGGAGTTACCTCCATGAAACGGAGTGCACAGTTACCGGATGTCCCGACCTTGAATGAGGCCGGTGTACCTAATTACGATGCTTCGGTATGGCTTGCTTTATTAGCTCCTGCAAATACGCCAAAGGACATTGTCCAAAAACTCAATGCTGAACTAGCGCAAATTCTGAATTCTGCAGATACGCAAAAGGCCTTAGCGCAAGCGGGTGTTGTTGCAAGTCACTCATCACCCGAGGTCATGTCAGATCTCATGAGTTCAGAACTCAACCGCTGGGGCAAGATCATTAAAGAAACCGGGATGAAGCTGAACTAAATTGGCAACTAGAGCTTTGCAAGCAAAGCTCTAGTTTGAACTCAGCAAAAGTACTGAAAACGCATGAGAGCTTGTCAATGCGGTTAATTGACTTTGCGAAACTGCGTGAGAATAATCGATAGCATCCCGCCACGAATCTCATTGGTCCAAAGATAAATAAATTCTTTATCTAAAAAATAGGAATAAGACTCTTCAGGGTTAGGCGTACTAATCGTTACCATTCTGAATTTATCATCCGAAATTTGATTCAGATTTTTTCTCGTCATATTAAAATTATTGAGATTTCTATTGTCTTCAGCTGATAACTGTTTTGATTTGAACACCTCACTCATAGTAGTTCTGTCCATCTGCGCTGCTTCAAGCATCGTCTTTTTTGATTCAGCACCGTTGTAAAAGGCTAAACATTTATTTTTTGGCTCAGTTGGTTTATTGACCCATCGACAGCCATCCACAGAAGAAGCCGTAATCACAATTTTGGTAGTGTCCGATTGCCAGGTGCCATGCCAACGCTCATTGAGTGCCTGTGCAAAAGTCAGCTGCGTAAAAGAACTTAAGAACAAGATAAATAATAGTTTCATGTGTGGTCAATCGTAAAGTAGTTATTGGGAGAAGAAAATTTTATGAGCTGAACTTTCTCAATACGTTAGTTCATTTTCATTTCTTTAATCACACCCCGGAATTGCTCCATTTGTTTTTTATAAATATTCATTTGTTCAGCAGGGGTCGAACCGACCGGTTCAGCACCCATATCATTCAGACGTGCTGCAAGCTCTGGATTTTTCACAGCTGCAATGATTTCTCTATTTAAACGATCAATGATCTCTTTCGGGGTTTTAGCCGGTGCAAAGACCCCGTTCCACCCTTCTAATTCCATCATGGGATAACCTAATTCTGCAACTGTTGGTACATCAGGCAGAGCGCTAATGCGCTTACTTGCCGTTGTTGCTATCGCTTTTAAAGTCCCCGCCTTAACTTCAGCAATGGAGGTCGAGAGTTGATCACCACCAATTTGGATCCGTCCAGACAATAGTTCTTGCTTGAGGGGTGCTGCACCTTTAAACGGAATATGTTCCATATCCACTTTAGCCGCCCGCTTAAATGCCTCGCCTAAAACGTGTACCGCTGAACCTGGGCCTGTTGAGCCATAGTTATATTGCAAAGTCTTATCCTTCGTGAGTAAAGCAACAAGTTCTTTGAGATCTTTCGCAGGCACTTTAGGATTGGCAGTCAGTATGAAAGGAACATATACGGCAATCGATACTCCCTCAAAAGCCGTATCTGGATTAAATGGTGATATCCCTGCTAAGCTTTGTGCTACCGACGATAACGGAAACGTTAAGTTGTGCATCAAAATTGTGTAGCCATCCGGCGCAGCTTTAGCTACTAAATCAGCTCCGATAGATCCACCAGCACCAGCGCGGTTATCAACCACCACCGGCTGCCCCATTGACTCAGACATGCGCTGCGCAATCAGTCTAGCAACCACATCGGTAGTTCCGCCCGCCGGAAATGGGACAACCATTTTGATAGGTCGATTCGGGTAATTTTGTGCATGACTCTGTTGTACGTTGAAGAAAAATCCAATGAGTCCACAAAATGTTGCCAATATAATATTTTTCATCCAGCCTCCGCAATGTTGATAGGTTCTATAAAAACCATATTGAATGATTTTTATTGTTTATTTTTTGATCAATTGTTTAGAAATCTTAATACAATCTGTAAATATTACAATATTTAAGCACCCTTATTGGGTGATTTTCGCGAAGAGTTTGACACTCTGAACAAAACCCTTTCTTCAGGAGAATGGATTGCTACTCATAGTGATATCGGCAAGCAATGATGACTAATTGATCCTTTTCGATTGCATAAACCAATCGATTAACATCATCAATACGCCTAGACCATAGACCCGATAAGTTTTCTCTTAAGGCCTCAGGCTTTCCAATTCCATCCTCAGGATCCCTCATCGCATCTCTAATCAGTAGATTAATGCGTTTGAGTGTCTTTTTGACTTGTGTTTGCCAATAAAGATAATCTAACCAAGCAGCATTTGTCCAAACTAACCTACTATGCATCTACTAAAGCCTTGGTTTTGGTTTGACCTTTACGATATTGTGCCAATGATTTCTCTAAATGTTTATGATTAGCAGGAGATTTTAACAAGTGGTATGTTTCCATCATGCTGTTATAGGTATTTAAAGACATCACTACAGCGTCTTCAGAATCTCTGCGAGAGATAATCGCCACATCACAATCGGCAACGACTTGATCAATCACTTGCTTCAATTGGTTCCTGGCATCTGAAAAATTAATGACTCGCATAAAAATCCCTTACTTGTTCAATATATTGTACAAGTATACACAAATCAGATGTTCTATTCAAATCCTATTTAACAAAAAGTAATCATCGTTTTTTATGCGATGAATGATCAATCATCTTAAATCTTCGTAATTACCTTTATATGGAATGACGTGTCTGACTCCACCTTTGGGATATTCGACATCACCCACTCTTCGTGGAATTAAATGCACATGACAGTGCCATACAGATTGACCCGCAGTTTTGCCACAGTTCATGCCGATATTAAAACCATCTATTGCTGGGTCTAGCTTGAGAAGAAGATCTTTTTGGGTATGCAATAAAGCATGGATCGCATTGACTTCAGGTTGGGACACGCCAAAGTAATCTAAGACATGTCGTTTGGGTATAAACAGTGAATGATATTCTGTGACTGGAAATGCATCTCGTACCACAAATGCTAATTCGTTTTCTTCAACGATACGTCCACGATCAATAGTTTGAACATCACAAAATAAACATCCCACTTGTCTCTCCTGATACTTTACGCTTAATTGACGAAAATCTGTATCGTCATTATTTTTCTTTTGAGAGTTACATGTATGACAAAGAGCTTGATAATTCGCAATATGATCATGACCTCCAAGGCTCTTTGGCTTTATATGATCTACTTCAAGATTTTTAACTTCATTAGATATTCCACATAATTCACATCTACCATTCGCTCTTTTTAAAACTTCATATCGAATAGATCCAGATACTGGGCTTCTTCCTCGTCGACGATGATCCCACTGTGCTCCATCACGCCTAATTTCGTAGTCAATGATTTTTTGCTCACATAAAGATATCAGTGCCATAATCTCTGTTTCTGAAAGAGAATCGACGCTATTAAGCGAATAGACATCTCGATCTTTACTGGTAATTTTTCTCTTATTCGTTAAAACATCCCCAGGCATTTTTTTGACTATCTGAGAGTAATATTCGACTTGAGATGGATCTCGATTAAGGATGGCCTGAGCGATTTCCTCAACAGTGGCGCTACCTTTATTTCTTAACAACTCAATCAGCATCACTGGTTGATAGATATGAGACATCGACATATCTTTTGTTATGAATTGAAGGAGTTGTTCGTAGGTCATTTGGTATATATTTGATATTTCTCAAATATATACCAAGTATGTAAAAAGTACTAAATCTAAGTTATTTCTACCAAGATTCTATTACCCCCTTTTTGAGCTGTAGGATTTAGCTTGCAAGAGAAAATCCACAAGCCCTTTTGATGATTTTTTTTAAATCAGGGCTTGTTCATGTTCTGGGTAATCGTTTTAATGGTGAGAGATTTTTTCTGAGTAAGCGTACAAGAATCCAGTAACCACAAATGTGAAGTGCACGCCAACCATCCAGGCTAAATCCTCTTTATTTGCTGTGTCTATTTCTAAGAAGGCCGCTAATAAATTGATGCCTGATAAAGCAATGATTGACCCAATTAACTTGAGCTTTAAGCCCGCAAAATCTACCTCACCCATCCACTTCGGTCGATCTTCACTATCCTTTGCAACCCCAATAACCGACACAAAGTTCTCATACCCAGAAAAGATCACCAGAATCAGTAGATTAGCTAATAGCGTTTTATCCACTAAGGCCAGAATGCCCGTCACAAACTGCGATTCGTCAGCGGTCCAAAATACCATTACAAAATGTAGTAATTCTTGGGCAAATTTTGCGCCTAAGATCAACAGCGCTAAGACTAATCCTGAGTAAAAGAATGCCAAAATCCAACGGCTTCTAAAAATAATTTTTTCTAGTAAATGTTCAAAAAAGTGCCAGCTCATAGGATTCTCGTTTTCAAATTAGTCAGGTTTAAAATATTTATTTGAATTGATTATAAGGTTTTATTAATACAAAGTAATTTATCTTGTTCATTGAATTTTTTACTTGATTTTTTCCTTGATTTTCTTCCCTTTTTTTATTTTCTTCCCTGAACATCCCTATTCCTAGTACTCGAGCGCAGCCTTTGATTTTTGTATCACCACCGCTTGGCGTCTCGACTCTTGTTGGATGTACTGCTCTAGTTGCTCACGGCTGGGGGTAAAAGGCTCGTAACCGAATGATACAAATTTCTCGCGCACATCGGGCTCAGCAAGCGCTTTTGCAATGTCAGTATTGATCTTATCGGTTATGGCTTTAGACAAACCTTTAGGGGCAGCAATCACCGTCCAACCAGTGACTTCGAAATCTTTTGGTCCGCCCGCTTCTGCAACTGTGGGTACATCTTTAAACCCAGGTATGCGATTGGGCGCTGCGATTGCTAAAAATTTAAGTCTACCGGCTCGGTACAAAGAACCTGCTGTGGCACTTGTACCTAATGCAAAGGACAACTCACTCGTCGCTACAGCGGTGTAAAGCTGCGAGGTTTCTTTATAGATCACATGCTGCATCTCAGTCCCTGTGACTGTTTCAAATAAGGCTGATCCCAAATGTGCCGGATTACCTACTGACCAAGAACCATAATTGAGCTTGCCAGGATTTGCCTTCGCCTCAGTGATGAGATCAGCGATATTTTTAAATTTACTGTCGGTAGCTGTCGTAAAAAAGAAATAGGTCCTAAATAAAGGCAATAGAACATCAAAATCATTTTTGGCGTCGTAGGGTAGTTTTTTAAATAAGTGTGGATAAGCAGTGAGATGCAGACTATCAAGCTGGATTAAATCCGTACCATCTGTTGCACCTCGCTTAAAGGTATCAATCGCAATAAAGCCATTGCCCCCGGGGCGGTTTTCAACGGTAACAGGCTGACCCCAGGATTTCGACAGCTTTTCCGCCACCAAACGCGCTACACTCTCAGGGCCACTACCCACCGGAAAAGGCGTAATAATGCGTACCGGTTTGGTCGGATAGGTTTGCGCCTGCGCTGTCAAAAAGATCCCACAGAATAATGCCGCCAATATGATTCGGATCATGCTCTTGTCACCTATGTTGAGAGTTTCAATGATTTTACTTTTCTAATTTATTTTACCTTGAGATACATATCCCTTCAGGGGGATGGTGATTACTCCACACATTGATGTAAGCGAGCCGGAAATGGCCTATCAGCGTCAGTCGAATCCTGTGCTCGCGCAGAAGTCTCGGTCGCTTATTCTGTTAGTGACTGTGGGCGGTCAAATCTTACGAGGATCCGCTTAAAAATCCACTCAGCCGTCAAAATCACAAAGACCATCCTAAAAATATGAAAAATCGTGACTGCTGGTACATTGAGTTTAAAGACTGCTGCAGTAATACCCATCTCTGCCATGCCACCCGGTACATTACTTAAAATCAAGGTCTCAAGATCTAAATCAGAGAGATGCTCAATCAGTAAGGCGAGCAAGAAACTAAAACAAGTACACAGCAAGGTATACAGCGAAGTTCCTATAGCCAAGTTTTTAGCATGTGCTATAAACTTTTTGGTAAAGCGCACCCCTAAGGATGTGCCCAAGAGTAATTGCGCCGCGTTCGATAGTTCTTTTGGCCAAGCGGTGAGTTCGACAGCAAAAGTAGCCATCGCTGAGACCATTAAAAGTGGGCCAAGTAGAAAAGCATTGGGTAAATTTAAAAATTTAAAAATGAATACGCCAAAGATCGCACCTAAAAATAAAATGATACCCCCCTGCAGGGAAAAGCTCCTATTGAGGGTATTTAATTCAAAGTCGCCGGGTGTGCCCCATATCTGAAACAATATCGGCACGATACACAATACAATGAATAGTCTTAAGGAGTGCGCCGCAGCGACTAAGTCTGCGCGCTGGTGATGGCGGTCGGCAAGAGTCGTCATTTCTGATGCCCCGCCTAAGGCGGCGCAAAAATATGCTGTGCGCATCGGTATCTTAAAAATACGCCACAAAAACCAGGTACCAAAACCCAGCATGAGTAGTGATCCCAAGCAGACTATTGCAATAAACGGTAAATCTCGGATAATCTCTTCCACAACCATCGGCGAAAAAGTCAGGCCAATCGCAATAGCTATGAGCCACTGTCCCGTGTACCTGCCCGCATCTGGTGCTTGCAAATTAACTCCAAAAACACACAAACAGGCAATCGCTAAAAGAGGTCCAAGCATCCATGGCAGCGGAAAATGCAAATAGCTTGCCACCAAACCGCTAATGATTGCAATGACATAAGTCAATAGCCAGATACAGGGGGCTGACTTTAAAAAACCCATGATTGCATCACTTAGTTGATGTTTTTGGATGATAGGCATGTTAATTGTGTCTCAGCAGTTTTAATCACTGCATGGGCGCAGATCATTATTTTAATCGATTTAATCTTGATTATAAACATCAGCGGGGATCGTACCCTTTCCGTACAAGCGAAACGGGTTTTAGAAGGCGTCTGTACTGTCGTGTCTTACGCCCTAAGATTTTTCATGAGTACCTGAGCCAGTGCTACGACCTCAAAGGGCTTGACCAGAAAATCATTCATGCCACTCTGAACTGCCTCATCGCGATTGTTATCAGCACCCCCAGCGCTCAGCCCAATAATCGGTAAATCTCGCAACTCGGCAATCATACGGATCTGGTAGGTCGCTTGGATGCCATCTAAATGTGGCATTTGGATGTCCATCAACACACCATCAAATGTCTGGCTCTTGAGTGCTTCTAAGCATTGGTTACCATCCGTCACAAAATACGATTCCACCTTCAGGAAGTCTAAGTATTGACGCACCACCTCAGTATTTATGGGATTATCTTCGGCGACCAATACCCGTCGCCCCACTAAGGATGGATACTGCAAATCGCTCACTTGCTCTTGGCTAAAAGTCTCCAAAGTGCGGTGCAGGTATGGAATGCTCGGATTAATCTCCAAACGTATTTCAAAGAAGGACTCAGTCCCAACGCCCGGCTGACTCTTCAACATCAAATCAGAGCCCATTTTTCTTAAGATGTTGCGCGTAATTGGCAATCCTAAACCAACCCCGTCATAACGACGCGTATTCGTATTATCTAACTGGTTAAAGGGTTCAAAAATGCCTTGCAGATCTGTCTCCGAGATCCCAATACCACTATCCTTCACCGTCACCATCAATCGTACCGAATCTTCTTTGATTTGATCTACCCGGACTTTGACTTCCACATAGCCTTGCTGCGTAAATTTAATCGCATTACCCACCAAGTTGAATAAGACTTGACGTAATTTATAAAAATCCCCCATCATCACCTCAGGCGTGTCCGGATCAATCACAAACCTCAGCTCAACCCCTTTATCAGTCGCCGGTATCAAAAACAAATCTTGCACATCATCCATGAGATGTTTCATCTTAAAGGGCTCTTGATGGATCTCGATAACCCCCGCTTCAATTTTAGAAAAATCTAAAATGTCATTTAAGATCAATAACAAAGCTTTAGAGGAATACAATGCCTTACCGAGTGACTTCTTGATCTCTTCAGACATCGGTGACTTTAAAATCACTGAGACCAAACCAATTACCCCATGTAAAGGGGTGCGTATCTCATGCGACATATTCGCTAAAAACTGCCCTTTCGCCTCATTCGCTTTTTCAGATTTAATCTTCTCTGCATTGAGCGCCAAAAGTAACTCATTTTTTTCCTCTAATAACTGATTGACGTTCTGTAATTCTTGACTTAATCCTGCAATTTTTTGTCTTTCAAGTGCAAAGGTTGTTCTATCCACACTAATCTTTTCAATAAAGTATCCAATCACCGCGATATAAGAAAGTACCTGGAAGGCAAACCAACATAGTCTGAGTAAAGTACTTATAACTGACTCTTGATACAAGTTGATATTGGCTGGTGGGGGATCCAGATACAGTAAAGCTATTCTCGCTGAACCAAATATAAGACCGAGAATAGTAGCGATAAATAAAAATTTCAGTTGTTTGGACTTTTTAAAGCCAAATACTGCGAATGTAATAAAAGTGCAAAGCACGCATAGAATAGTGGTAATTCCAACAAGACTGACTCGACTTACAAATGTGCCTTTTTGCCGAAGAATCTCAAAGACAATTCCAAAAACCAATAATCCTAATAAGGATAAATATTTCCATTTCTGAGTCACTGGCTTAAATAATGCCCGTGCAAATAAGGCGAAATATAAATGACTAGCGACAAAGCATATATTGGCTATAGTAAGGAGGGCTATAAAAGTAGTCGATGCAATTGCAAAGAAAAAATACGCAAGAGCTAATGCTATCAAAGCCGAAAACCAATATGTGCTGGCAGTATCTTTATCTGCTTTAAAAATCGGCGAAGAAATAATCACCAATCCCCACAATATAAGAGACGATGTTAAAAAGAACAGTTCATTGGCGAATTGCATGGTTACAGGTCTACCAAGTCATGGTAAATCTGTAGCGCATTAACCGGTGTTTTAACATCGTAAATCATCGTTGATATCCCTATAGAATAGACATTATAAGCGTTTCTTAATGACGCTCCAAGACAGACTTGACGTTTTATATAAGGCACAAACTTGACAGTTTTGGCCTTCCCTGCTGATTTGATAGAATGTTGTGAGGTAGGTCTTATACGGACACCCCTTTTACGCGAGAGTTGTGTTGATGAAAGTTATTGTGCCTACGAATCCAAGACAGATCTCAATACCAAACCCTAGGAAACACACTCCCCCTTTATTTTTAATGGGTATTAGCCACGAATGACGATGATTCATCTTTTTTATATCTAAACTGAATGCTGTTTCCAACCTTCGAATTTTTAGTGTTCTTTGTGGTAGTTTTGCCATTGACTTGGCTGCTTTATAAGCGCCCTAAGAGTCATCTGATTTGGTTATTAATCACAAGCTATTTTTTTTATGGGTGCTGGAACTGGGCCTATGTCCCATTGTTGCTCGGGATTTCTACAGTAGCTTATGTGTTCGCCGTGCTCATTTCTAAAAACAAAAGGCATCTTTGGTTTAGTCTAGGCATCATTGTTTTTATTGTGATCTTAGTCTATTACAAATACTCGGGATTTATTCTGACACTATTTCCTGATCATTGGACTCAATCTGTTTTTGGAGAAAAAATTGACTTTACCAATCCCATCTTACCTTTAGGCATTAGCTTTATTACTTTTCATGCCATATCGCTTTTATTTGACATTAAACGCGGCAAACTCAACTTCACTCCTTCCTTTGTTCAGGTCCTACTCTATATTTCCTTCTTTCCTCAGTTAATCGCTGGTCCAATCCTGCGGGCAAGCACATTCATCACGCAATTAACCATTCCAAGAGATCCCCATCATTTAAAAGTGACGCGTGGCATGATTTTGATATGCATTGGATTGTTTAAGAAGGTGGTCTTAGCCAATTACTTAGGTACCGAAGTAGTTGACCCCCTCTTTAACGGTGGTGTAGAAAATGCTAATCATTTCATTGCCGTATATGCCTATGCAGTCCAAATTTATTGTGATTTTTCGGGTTACACAGATATAGCGATAGGATGTGCCCTCCTATTGGGCTACCGCTTTCCTTTAAATTTCCGTAATCCCTATACAGCCTCATCGATTCAAGATTTTTGGCGGCGGTGGCATATTACCCTTTCATTTTGGTTAAGGGACTATCTCTATATTCCCATGGGAGGAGCGCGAAGGGGATTTTCATTAAAACTATTATTTCTGATGATAACGATGCTCATCGGTGGACTTTGGCATGGCGCTGGTTGGCAGTTCATCTTTTGGGGAGCGTTTCATGGGCTTCTGTTAGTCATCAACCACATCTGGGTGAGAGTCGCTGATCAATATATCGTTCAAAGGCATCAATCGACCCTTTGGAAAATATTCTGCACGTTCCTGACTTTCAATTTGATTTGTATAGCTTGGATTTGGTTTCGAGCACCGAACTTTGATGCGGCACTCCTTATCTTTCATCAATCATGTCTTGATGTCGTGCAGGGGAAGATCTTTACCAATGTCAATTACTTAACTTTACTGGCAATCAGTTGTGGTATCGGGATGCAGTTTCAATCACTCGCCTCACGCGCCAAAGTTGAAAGGTGGTTAGGTAAACAAGCCTGGCTTTTTCAAGGCGCAATCTTTGCACTTATAATTTCACTCATCGAGTATTTCGCTCCAAGCGGGACTGCACCTTTTATCTATTTCCAATTTTAGTCATGCCTACTCTCTATCCAAATACTGTTAAAGGCACTGCAAACCTCCATCAGCTGTATAAGATGATGCTTGGTTTTATTTTGATCGGGTTTTTATTGAATTCGATTGGCTTTAATCACTGGGCAAAGACAATTCCGGTTGAGCAATCCAGCGTCATCAGAAACTCAGCGCTTGCCATGAGTCAAACCTGGCTTGAGACCGCTACGACCTTAGCGCTGAATCAACCTCGAACCATGATTGATCATTTCAAACAGTTTCTCTTGGGCCATCTTGAAAAAGATGTACTTGTCTCTTCGAGTCCCATCCAAGAAATTAAAACTCAAGATAAAACTCAAGAACAACCGCAAACACCACTCCCTGTCACTATTTCTAATAGCGTCGCTCAACAATCTCCCATCCCAACTATTGCATTAGTTGGAGATTCATTGATGGCGGTTAGCCTTGCCCCCAATCTGAATAGAGAGCTCAAGAAATTAGGTGTGACTAAGGTCATTCAAGCCTATCGATCTGCGACTGGATTATCGCGTCCGGATCACTTTAACTGGATGACTGAGTACCCCAAATTACTTGCTGGGCAATCTCCGAAAATTATTATTTGTACGATTGGGTCCAATGATGCACAAGGGTTTCAGGTAGGTAATAAGGTGTATCAATTTGGGCAACCTGAATGGTCTGCGGAATACACTAAACGTCTAGAGAGTTTTTTAATGATGTTGCAAGCCCAAAATGCCCAAGTTTATTGGGTCACTCTGCCTAAAATGCGTAACCCTGCTTTTGATGCGAAGATTCAAGCGCTCAACAAACTTGTTGCAAATCGCTTGGAGAATCAAGACCGAATTACTTTAATTTCACCTAACGCCATCCTTTCACCTGAAAATCCGAATGTCTACATTGAATATGCTCGAGACTCCAAGTCAGGTCAAGAACAACTAAGAACTGAAGATGGGATACATCTGTCTGATGCTGGAGGAAGAAAGCTTGCTCTAGGAGTGATTGCCTACTTAAAGCGTGATGGAATCTTTGCTGGACAAGACTCTTCTAAGTAAGCTTGTGGATAAGGCTCACCACTGTCAAAGTGCCCTAAATTTTTGAGCTCGTCGGAAGACTGAAAAAGCCACTGAGGAAGCGGCGTATTCAACTTTAAGCTGTCAAATGCGGCTGTAATCACTTTCCATGTCCCATAGTAGTCTAGATTATTGAGCGAGGCTGACTCAGGGAATTTTTTTTGCGCGCCTAAAACGACTGGGGTAAATTTGGCATCAATGTCCGAGAAATCATACCTAGGATCTGGAGCCCCTGGCATGCCATGTCCAGAGCGGATATCCTGATGAGCGTTTTTACCCGGGGGGTAAAGGATGAGGTTTTTGAGACGCTTTTGATCACACATTTGGTTCCAGTAGGCATAAGCCGTTGGTACGCCAATTTGTATATCCTCAGATCCACTCATCAAAATAATTGGGATGGATACAGGTAATGTATTTAAGCCTTGCTCTAAAATTGATTGCGATAACTCACCACGATGCACGTGTTTAGCATCTCCAGGTGATGTGAGTAAAAGGGCATAAGCTGGTGGTAGTGCATTTTCTTTAACCTGTGCAACTAAATTAATAGCAGTTGTTGCCCCAATTGAAAAGCCATAATATAAAGCTTGATCTTTTCTGACCAATCCCGGTTGGTGTTGATTGATCCAGGTCAAGGCAGCCTGGATACTGTTTTGAGCAATCGCTTTAATTTTTTGTGGTGCGTCTTTTTCGTTTCTTTGATAAACGGGATAAATAACTACGCCACCTCTTCTAGCTAAATGGTCAATAATTACACCAAAATTTTTAGGGTTTGTGCCAAGCCAACCATGCATAAAAATTACCAGTGGTAATTCCTTAACCTCAGCCTGCTCTGGATAAATCACATAAGAACGATCTACACCATTACCAACAGCATGAATATGAACCTTAGTATAAATTTCATGTTTTTTGTACTCTTCGGCATTAAACGGACGCGCATAATCTTTCATAGACTCAGAAGCAAGGGCTTGAAATGTGAAAAAAATAAAGGGGATCAGTTTAAAAATACCAATACTCTTTTTGAATTTATGCAAGAAAAATCCCTCTTTCAATGGGATGGGAAGTCAAAAATATCACAAGTACAATATGGTAAATGCGCAAATGATATGCCTACATATTATTTATGAAATAAGTATAACCTTAGAAATATTGTATCGACAGATCTAACTTGCAGCCCAATAAACCCCTGTTTATCGTAAAAACATGTAGCTTAGTATGATGCGTTCAAAGCGCTAAAATCTTATTAGAGCAATAACTTAACAATTTTTTACAGTTCCGAATTTTTGGCCCTGAATAGTAATTTTTCTGAATTTTGGCCTGCCCAGCACGATTCGAACGTGCGACCTACGGCTTAGAAGGCCGTTGCTCTATCCATCTGAGCTATGGGCAGACAATCAGTGATTATATATTTTATAGGCTTCTAAGGCTACATAATTTTTTACTTGACTGCCTATGTAATAAAACTGCATTTTTATACAAATATGATAGTTATTCAGAAATACATTCAATCGACTTCTCGGCAGTCATCTCAATAAAATTTAATGCAAACTACTGTTATTAGGCCTCATTCAAGGATTATTTTGGCTATCCTAGTGCTTCAGTTAGGTCTTTATTCCCCTACCTCATCGCTTTTTGCAAATGAGCTTGAACAAGTCGCCCAAAATAGCGAAGCTCCCCCAAGCCCCCCTTTATCTTTTAATGTAAGCATTGATAGTGATTATCGGTATCGCGGTATTTCGCAAACCAAAGGTAAGCCTGCATTGAGCCTAGGGGCTGATTATGCCTTTCCGAATGGCTGGTATGTTGGCACTTGGGTTTCAACCCTTTCTTCTCTAAATGATGACTCCCAAGAAAATTTAGGCCCTTTAGAGATAGATTTTTACGGTGGCTACAGGTTTAACTTGGGATCTGTTGAGTTGGATATGGGTATTTTGCACTTCGAGTATCCCGGCAAAAATATTCCTTCTGGCCCCGAAAGACCGCCACCTGTTGGGACAAACACCACGGATTGGTACGTGGCGACTACTTACAAGAAACTAACCATCAAATATTCACAAAGTTTTACCCTGATTTTTGGTGATCCCGATTTTGTGGGGAGTAAATACATCGAAGCTAGCTTTCCATTTGATCTGGGCAATGATTTGAGCCTGACTGCGCACATCGGTAGGCAAAGATTTCAAAACTCTACCTACACAAAAGCTCGGTATACGGATGTTTCACTCGCTTTAAGAAAAAACTTTGGTAATGGCTTAGAGGGTTCTTTAATCGCTGTCTCGACAAATGCACTTCGAGAGGATTACACATCTGATCATGGCAACTTCGATGGTAAGCCAGCCCTGATCATTGGTCTGAAGTATATTTTTTAATGCAGGTAATAGGTGTTTTGGCAAACACGATATTTTTTTAATACATCCTCAGAAATGGGTAATGATCGTATTTGCAAAAAAGCGAATAGAAACTGATTTAGTTTATGATGGAATTACTTATTAGGGTTATATCTTCATTTAAAGCTAAGGATGGTTATGTTTACTTATGAAAATGCAGTGGCTAAAATTCAGGAAACTGGTCAAATCGAATTAGCTGATCTAAAACAGCTTAAATATGATGATCTTTATGAATTAGTTGAAGAAATAAAAAAATGGTGTGTCTATGCCAATGGCAATGTCGCCAAAATGAAAAAAGTAAAAGATAAGAAAAAGAGCAAAAAGAAATAAATCTTTGCTTTGGGCTGACGATGAAAACTAAAATTTTGACCTGGATTTTATACTTTTATTTCTAAAGACCTTACTAACAACGATCGTCTTGTCAGTTAAAAGTCTATTAGCTTGGTAAGTCTCTTGATGGTTCTTCTGGTAAATCTTCTCACTAAATCTTAAAGCAATGAAGTAATTGCTTGTTTCGAAGATTGGTCGGGGCGGTGGGATTCGAACTCACGACCCTCTGCTCCCAAAGCAGATGCGCTACCAGGCTGCGCTACGCCCCGAACATCTAATATTCTAACCTGTTTTAGAAAACTTTCCTAATTGTTTATTGTTCTTAACGCGTTTATTTTTTTCCAAGCTTCTTCTGAGAGTATTTTTCTATCATTATCGTTCTGACAAACATCGGCAATTCCAATCGTCACTTTAATCGGTGCTGCTTTGATCGTATTGGTGATGGACTCAACTAAACCCATATCGCCAATGAATGCAGGCCCATAACTAATGCCACCATCGTGCATATTCGAATAGCTAATAGCAATGGGTTGGCACTTTACTTTTGCATCAATGGCAGCCTGAAATAAATTGGGCTTAAACTCCAATACCTTACTGCCATCCGATGATGTTCCCTCCGGAAAAATACAAATTTGATCACCATCTACAAGAGCTTGACTCATTTCTAAAGAGATGTTTTTTGAATGGCCTCGCCGTTGACGGTCTATAAATAAAGTATTCAACTGCATGGCAAACCACCCAAACACAGGCCACTGACGTACTTCTTTTTTGGCCACAAAGCGCATTGGTCGCCAAGCATTGATGACATGAATATCTAACCAAGAAATATGATTAGATGCATATAAAACACCCCTAGTGCGCTGATCGAGTTGACCGATAATTTCTGATTTAATACCCAGAATTTTGAGTAATTTCTTGCTCCAACGCCGTAAATGTTCATCTCTTTGATGTTGATTAGCAAAGCGAAATCGCACTAAAACAACATAAAAACCAAATAAAACATGCCCAGTTATTTGTAAATATTTGAATAAAATCATAAGTCTTGTGAATTAAAATGAATGGTAACAAAATTGACACAGTTTAGTCATACCTGAGTCATTGTACTCGGGCTAAATGATATTCCATGATGCAATACCGTACGATTTGGATTTCTGATATTCACTTGGGTACCTCTGGTTGCCAAGCGAATTACCTCCTCGACTTCTTAAAACACAATGATGCCGAAAAATTTTATTTGGTGGGTGACATCATTGATGGCTGGCGATTAAAAAAATCGTGGTACTGGCCACAAGCCCATAACGATGTCATTCAAAAACTACTCCGTAAGGTCCGTAAAGGTGCTGAGGTGTATTACATTCCTGGCAATCACGATGAGGTTGCGAGACAATTTGTCGGTATGACCTTTGGAGAGATCCAAATCCAAGAAGAAATGATTCATGTCACCGCCGATGGAAAAAGGTTATGGGTAACACACGGCGACCTCTTCGATAGCGTGATGCAATATGCCAAATGGTTAGCTTACTTAGGCGATACCGCCTATACCTGCATTTTAGTCATCAACCGTTGGTTTAACAATATTCGGATCAAACTGGGTTTTCAATATTGGTCCTTATCCCAATATCTCAAACATAAAGTAAAAAACGCAGTGAGCTTTATTGCTGATTTTGAAGCAATCATGGCACGTGAAGCGCGTAAAAGAAAATGTGATGGCGTTGTTTGTGGCCATATCCACAAAGCAGAAATCCGCGATATCGATGGCTTGCTGTATTGTAATGATGGGGATTGGGTGGAGAGTCTGACCGCCCTCGTCGAGACTTTCGATGGTGAATTAAAGATTATTCACTGGCCTCATATTTTGGAAGGCTCTCCTGAAGTCGCATTTGAACCTATCGTAGTGACGTCTCACCCCCCTCTTAGTAAACCCGTTTCACCACAGCCCATGCCAGTTCCTGCTCTTGCCCGTGGCTCTCAACCTGCATCATCTCCCGAGTTAATATAATGAAAATCATGATCATCACCGATGCTTGGGAACCTCAAGTCAACGGAGTTGTAAGAACCTTAAAGCAAACTCGTAAAGAACTTACTCTGATGGGGCATGAGGTAGATATGATTACCCCTTTGGAGTTTAAAACCTTTCCCTGCCCAACCTATCCAGATATTTCTTTATCCATACTTCCAGCAAAGAAAGTCTCTCGGCGTATCAAAGCGTTTAAACCGGATGCGATTCATATTTCTACCGAAGGGCCATTAGGTCTTGCTGCAAGATCCTTTGCCATTAAAAACAAAATTCCTTATTCCACTGCCTATCACACGCGTTTTCCTGAGTATGTGCACGCTCGGATCAAGATTCCTTTGGCTTTGACCTATCGCTTTTTACGCTGGTTTCACGGCCCGTCATGCGCTGTCATGGTACCGACTCCAGCAGTCATGAAAGATTTACAACATTACGGTTTTACGAATGTTGTCTTATGGAGCCGAGGCGTTGATTTAGATCGCTTTCAATATACTGAGTCGCATTTGATCAATCAACCCAAGCCCATTTTTCTCTATGTCGGTCGAGTTGCAGTTGAAAAAAATATTGAAGCTTTTTTATCTCTCGATTTACCTGGCTCTAAGGTGGTCATTGGTGATGGTCCGGCCCTGTCTGTCTTAAAAGATAAATATCCAGGAGCGATTTATTTGGGCGGCAAGGATCAAGCAGATCTCCCCCCTTATTACGCCTCAGGCGATGTTTTTGTATTTCCGAGCAAAACAGATACTTTTGGTCTCGTTTTATTAGAAGCGATGGCCTGTGGCCTACCCGTTGCCGCATACCCTGTAACTGGCCCTATCGATGTCATTGGCGACTCTGGCGCAGGGGTCTTGCGTGATGATTTACGGGAGGCTTGTCTCGAGGCCTTAAAAGTACCTAAAGAAGCAGCTATTGCCCACGCTAAGCTCTTCTCTTGGAGAGCCGCAAGTGAGCAATTTGCAAAGCACCTAGTGCCTGTTCCTGAGGGTTTAGTCGATCAAAGTACTGACATTGAGATCTAAACAGTGAGCGAGAAATACTCCATTGAGCAAAACCCCCATAAAGGGAATAAAGGGATTACTAGGGCTTTCAGGGCCGCAGTCAACTCTTGGAATGGTCTTGTTTTTGCAGTGCGTGAGGAAAGTGCTTTTCGTCAGGAGTTGACCCTAGCGGCGATCTTAATACCGGTTAGTTTTATTTTGCCCGTTTCACCGGTCGAACATATCATTTTGTTTGGCTCAGTTCTTCTAGTCTTAATCGTAGAATTACTAAACTCAGGAGTAGAAGCCGCCATTGACCGGATTTCTTTTGAAAAACACGATCTTTCTCAACGTGCAAAAGATTTTGGTAGTGCCGCAGTCATGCTAGCCTTGATTTTGTGTTTATTTTCATGGGTTTGCATCATTATCCCCCTTCTGAGCAACTCCGCACTATTCAATAAATATTTTAGTATGTAATTTGAATGACATGAAAATTACATATAATTATCATAAATTAATAGAAAAATTGTATACATGAAAGAACTTCCTAATCCCCTGCAATCTTTGAACTCCATTGGAGATGGGATTACTACTAAACTCGCAGGGAAATTGAGTAGTAAGCTTTCTGAATTTCAAAAAATGAATACCTTCGCAAAGATTTTTCCTTTAAAGAAGAAGGCAAAATCTAAAAAACGCTTAAAAAGAATTAAAGCATTACGTAAAACCTTAGCTCAATCACCTGCAGTTGCTCCAGTCGTTCGAACGCAAAAGCAAAGCCCCATTCAAGTCTATGTTGCTCGTGACTTAGCTGAGGTCAAAGAGGCGCAGCGTCTACGTTACCGTGTTTTTGCAGAGGAAATGGGAGCTAGCCTGCCTTTTAACGCTGAAGGCCTTGATGTTGACTCTTTCGATGCCTATTGTGATCATCTAATTGTTCGTGACCGCGAAACTCTTCAAGTGGTCGGTACGTATCGCGTTCTCCCTCCAGATCAAGCAAAAATCATCGGTCAACTATATTCCGAATCTGAGTTTGATCTTGCTAGACTCCAACACCTGCTGCCAAAGGCTGTTGAAATCGGTCGCTCGTGTGTGCATGAGGATTACCGCTCTGGTGCTGTCATCATGGCTCTATGGGCAGGTCTAGGTTCATATATGAAGCAACACGGTTATGAAAT
>JBBAKF010000023.1:0-31475 GCA_040403635.1 Polynucleobacter sp. | reverse complement strand
TTTTGCCTAGTTTAGAAAAAACTTTATTGCCAGAAGAGTCTAAGATGACTGTAAAGGGTAAAGCACCTTGGGTATTACCCAGTTGTTTGCCCCATTGGCTACCATCGATACCACCCACCACAATTTGGTAAGGGACTGGAGTTTTATTTAAAAACTCCCGAATATTACTCGGCGAATCGATGCCGATTCCAACAAAGACCACTTTTTGGGGATCGGCTGCTTGGCTGAGCTGACTAATTAGGGGCATTTCTTCGACACAGGGTGGGCACCATGAAGCCCAAAAATTCACTACTAAGATTTTATTATTCCAAGATGCTGTATCAATGGCTTTGCCTTGCGCATCATTCCATGGGGCATTAAAAAAGTTTTGATAGACTTCTTTAGGAAGAGCTTCGGGATTGTCTTGATAGGGCAAATAAGAGACGCCAAGACCAATCAATAAGCTCGTCACACCGATGATGGAGAGCATTAAAAGAAGCGGAAATTGTTTTTTTAATGCATCTTTACGATTTAATTCTTTAGTCATTTCAATTCCTTCGATAAAATTACACCATGCACTTACATATTCTCGGTATTTGTGGCACCTTCATGGGAGGTATTGCCGCTATAGCTCGCCAAGCGGGTCATCAGGTCACTGGCTGCGACGCCAATGTTTATCCACCGATGAGTACCCAGCTAGAGGCTCAGGGTATTTCCTTAATAGAAGGTTTTGCTGCAGACCAATTGTCTCTCAAACCGGATTTATTTGTAATTGGTAATGTTGTTTCCAGGGGTAATCCACTCATGGAAGCCATTTTAAACGCAGGCTTGCCCTACGTTTCTGGTCCACAGTGGCTAGGTGAGCAAATATTGCAAGATCATCATGTGCTCTCTGTAGCAGGAACCCATGGCAAAACGACGACCACGGCGATGTTAACTTGGATCTTGGAAGCGAACGGACTCTCACCAGGTTATCTCATTGGTGGCGTACCTAATAATTTTGATGTGTCAGCAAGGATTAGCCCGAAAAAAGAGCGTGAAGGACATAAGCCATATTTTGTGATTGAGGCAGACGAGTACGACACAGCCTTTTTTGATAAGCGCAGCAAATTTGTGCATTACCGCTCAAGTACAGCGATTTTAAATAATCTGGAATATGACCATGCGGATATCTTCCCTGATTTAGCTGCAATCCAAACGCAGTTTCATCATTTAGTTAGAACGGTGCCACAACAGGGGCGTTTGATTGTTAATGGTGAAGAGGCCGCTTTGCAGCAAGTGATCGAAAAAGGAGCTTGGTCACCGATTGAGTATTTTGGAAATACTGAAACGTCAGCTAATTGGACTTTTAGCGGACTGGCAAATGATGACTTTGTGATTGAAAAAGCGGGACAAGAGCTTGCGCAGGTCAAGTGGGATCCGATGGCTAATGTTGCAGGCCGACACAATCAAATGAATGCATTAGCAGCCATCGTAGCGGCCGAGCATATTGGCATTTCTCCAAAAGACAGTGCGCATGCCTTGGGCAGCTTTAAAAATGTTAAACGGCGTTTAGAACTCGTAGGACAAGTCCAGCAAATCAGTATTTATGATGATTTTGCTCATCACCCCACAGCGATTGCCACAACGATTGATGGGTTACGTAGACGCATTGGTAAACAGCGTTTGATTGCGGTTCTCGAGCCAAGATCAAATACGATGAAGTTAGGCGTGATGAAACAACAACTTCCAGAAAGCTTAGCGCAGGCTGACCTCGTCTTTGCTTATGGGGCCGCGCAAGGCAAACTGGCTCTAGGCTGGGATTTAGAAGAAGCTATGAAGCCTCTTGGAGAGCGCGCCCAAACCTTTGATCAATTAGACTTGCTAGTAGAGGCAATCAAAGTAATCGCCAAGCCGGGCGACCATCTATTAGTCATGAGTAATGGTGGCTTTGGTGGGGTTCACCAAAAACTTATCAAGGCACTCGCTTAACCATGCATTTTATATATGAAGAGGGTGGCGAGATTAAAGGCGCCACAAGCATCGGCGCTTATATTGCTGGCGCAGAAAACTATGCTGCACAGACGCAATTTGGTAAGCGCATTAAATTAAAGACAAAAGATATTTGGTTGAGTTGGTCAAGCCAGGAATTAGAAAAAACCTTAAACGAATCTCATGAGTTAGTAGCCCAAATCGACATTGATTTTTTATGGGAATGTGCTCCAGAGGAGGAGTTTAAATTTGAGCACGTGGCACAAGACTATTATGGGGATGGTGTCCAAGTGACACAAGTGATTGCGTTGGCGATTGCTTTACAAAACGCTCCCATGTATTTTCGACGTAAGGGCCGCGGACAATTTTTAAGGGCGCCGCAGGATCAATTAAAAGCAGCCTTGGCTTCAGTTGAACGTAAGCAAAAAGAGGCGGCATTACAAAAAGACTGGGAAGAGCAGATGCTCGCTGGCCAGTTACCAGAGCCCATTGCGCAGAACACACAGCAACTCTTATGGCAACCCGATAAAAATGGTATTGCTTATAAAGCCCTATTGGCAGTGAGTCAGCAGCAGGGGAAGAGTACGGCGCAAGTTTTATTGCAACTTGGGGCAATCTGTTCACCCTTAGAGATCCATCAAGGCAAGTTCTTAAAAGAATATTTTCCAAAAGGGGTTGAATTTTCAGCCGATGCAGTGATTTCGCAGGCTACTTGGCAAAAGCAAGCGGCGCAGTTGACTATCTCAACGGTGCAAGCATTTTCTATCGATGACGCTACCACCACTGAGATCGATGATGCATTCTCAGTGACCCTTCAAAGCGATGGAAGTTATCAAATCGGCGTACACATTGCAGTGCCTGGACTGGCCATTACACCCGGTGACATCTTAGATCAAGTGGCACAAAAACGGATGTCGACGGTATATTTTCCAGGAGGCAAGATCACGATGTTGCCTGCTTCGGTGATTGAGGTATTTTCTTTGGCGGCAGATGCCGCAAGGCCAAGCATTTCTTTATACGTGAACGTATTGCCGAACGGTGAAATCAATCCAGAAATACCACCGCAAACGCGTATTGAAAACGTCTTTATTGCGCGTAATTTGCGCTTAGGTGAAATCGAGCATTTAGTCAATGAAGAGTCGATTAATGACCCAACACGAAGCGATATTGCTTATCAAAAGGAGCTTTCTATATTGTGGGGTGGCGCGCAACATTTGCATGCTCAGCGACAAAAGGTACGCATTACTCAAGGCCAACGTGAAGAAAAATTAGGCCCACCAGAGCCTGGGAGCTTACCTAGAGATTTCAATTTTGAGATTCAAGCAGCTGATGGACAAGCATTAGGCGCCCAAACGCTCTTACAAGTGGGAGTGAACGACGGGGCGTGGCGACCAATCATCACATCACGACAACGTGGCTCGGTGATCGATACGATTGTTGCTGAATGGATGATCTTTACCAATCAAACTTGGGGATCGATGCTGGCACAAAATGATCTGCCAGCGATTTATCGGGCGCAGCAAGGATGGGGTGCACAACGCACACGGATGCAAACAACCCCATGCCGACACGAGGGTTTAGGTGTTGAAAACTATGCTTGGTGTACGTCACCCTTAAGAAGATATTCCGATTTAGTCAATCAATGGCAACTAATCGCTTATGTTCGGCAAGGGGTGATGGCAAAATTAGTCGCCCCTTTTGTTGCTAAAGATACGAAAATTATGGGCTTGTGTGCAGAGTTTGATGCGACTTACACGGCGTATAACGCGTACCAAAATATTGCTGAAAAATATTGGTGCTTAAGATATCTTCAGACACAAGGTCTGCCTTGGTCAGGTTATGTTAGAGTTCAAAAAGAGGGCATGGTCAGAGTGGAGCCCATACCACTAAGACTACTTGTACCTGAATTACAAAACACGCCTCGCGGCGCGCGTGTCGAAATCGAAGTTATCAGTATCGACTTACTTGAGCTCACTGCTTCGGTCAGGGTGATTCACATACTTGATAATCCATCAGTTAGCCTAGATTCTGAAGGGGCAGAAGAAGTGATTGAGACTATGCTCGAAACTGAGATCGTGCCGGTTGTCGAATCTACCCCTATTAATGATCATGACAACGCTAGTAGCTAATGTAGTGGCCTATCAAGCTTCTAAAATCGATGTGCAGTGGTACAAGAGATCGATAGTGATTGCCGGAATCCTCTCGTGCTTGATTCATATTTTCATTTTGAGCATCAAAAAACCTGAACCAGTCATCACACCAAAGCATCTTAAAGCCCCATTAGCTGTTGTCCTTGTTAATAGTCAAAGTCAAGTAGCACCGGTCATTGCTAAGCGACTGGCGCAGAACAATTTAAATGGTGGAGGGCAACAAGAGGCGCCGGTGATCGCTAGTGCGATATCGCCAATGTTGCCAGGCCTTACAGAAAAAATCAATACCTTGCAAGAAGAGCAAAATCGCTTATTAAGTAGTATGCGCGAAGAGGGAAAACAACAAAAAAAGACCGCTCCTGGAAAAACTACGATCGATAAAGAGGCGACTGATCCATTAGAAGCAGAGTTAGCTAAACGTATCGAGTTAGAAAGTCAGCGACCTCGTAAAGCTATTATGACTTCAACTAGTGCCAAATCCGTTGTATATGCAGAGTATTACAATGCCATGCGAAATAAAGTCGAGGCTTACGGTACGCAATATTTTCCGCGAAATAATGGTCAGCCCATTTATGGTAGTTTAATAATTATGGTCAGTATTGATCGCGAAGGGAAAATCATTACCAAGCCAAAGGTTGAGAGATCCTCTGGTAATGCTGAACTGGATCGACAAACGATAGCAATTATTGAAGCTTGTGCACCTTTTGAGAAATTTTCAGCTACGATGCGCTCGCAACTTGATGTCATTGATTGGATCGCTAGTTTTACATTTGTCAAAGGTAGTGGTCAAACTCAATTAGAATTAAAGATGACTAATCCCAAACCATGAGCGAACTAGAAACCCAACTTGATCCAAGGCAACATCCCGATAAAGATGTGTATGGTGTTATAGGCAATCCTGTAGCACATAGCTTATCACCCATGATTCATGCAGAGTTTGCCAAGCAAACGCAGCAAGCGGTGTATTACGGCAAACTATATTCAGAACTTGCGCATTTTAAAGAAACGGTAGATACATTCTTTTTACGGGGTGGACGTGGCCTTAATGTCACAGTTCCCTTCAAATTAGATGCCTACGCAATGTGTCAGCACCATAGTGATCGCGCAAAAGCTGCTGGTGTAGTGAATATTATCTGGCAAAAAGATGGCGCTTATTACGGCGATAACTCGGATGGGATTGGATTAGTCAGAGATATAGAAAGTGATGACTTTGCAATAGCAGGTAAGCGCGTATTGATGATTGGTGCCGGTGGTGCTGTGCAGGGAGTGATCTTACCGTTTCTAGATAAAAAGCCGCAGGCCATCGTGATTGTAAATCGCACACTGGAAAAAGCGCAGTGGATGGTGGATCGGTTTTTGCCTCAAGCGCAGGCTCTGGGAATTGAATTAAGTGCGATATCGCTCGAGCAGATTGAGCAAGTCCAAGAGGCATTTCAGATTATCATCAATGGTACATCTTCGGGACTATCTGGTGATTCACCGTTAACACAAATGCAAGCCTACCATTTAGCGCAATTATTAAAACCCTCACAAGAGGGCTTGGCATACGATATGGTCTATGGCAAGCAAACAGAATTTTTAGTACAGATGCGAAGTTACGGCTTAATCGTTAAAGATGGTTTAGGGATGTTGGTTGAGCAAGCCGCAAAATCATATGAAGTTTGGCGAGAGATAGAAGATCAAGGACTTTTAAACGCGCAGAGTGTATTAGAGATGTTGCACAGTCGCTTTGAGAATCGTTGATAGGCGAGCGCTTTCAATTACTCTCCAAAAATGAAGAACTACCAAAATAAAATTAGTCCATCCAGCCTTTGCGCTTGAAATACCATAAAGGAGCGATGGTTGAAATCACCATCAAAATCAGAGCCATTGGGTAACCTATGGCCAACCGTAACTCAGGCATAAATTCAAAATTCATTCCCCAAATACTGGCAAGCAGGGTTGGTGGCATCAGACCCACGGATACAACTGCGAAGATTTTAATGATTTTATTTTGATTAATATTGATAAAACCGACTGTGGCATCCATTAAGAAGTTAATCTTATCGAATAAGAACGCAGTATGGTTTTCTAATGAATCGATATCTCGCAGAATCAGACGTGCTTCTTCTTGTTGGAGATCGGATAGCAATTTACTCCGCATTAAATAGGAAAGTGCACGACGGGTATCCATGACATTACGCCGAATACGGCCGTTGACGTCTTCCTCTTTAGCGATCGTCTCAAGAACGGTTGCGGCAATTTGATCGGTAACCGTATCAGCGAGAACGACCTTTCCGGCTTCTTCTAGACTTTCATAGACTTCCTCTAGCGAGTCAGCTGAATACTCGGCGTCTGTAGAATACAAATCCAGCAAAACATCTTTGGCATCATTGACAGAGCCTGGACGAAGACGTGCGCGCATTCTGACAAGGCGGAAAACGGGTAAATCTTCATCATGGATTGAGAAAAGGGTGTTGTTTGTCAGAATAAATGCGACGCGGACGTTGCGTGACTCATCATCTTCATCCAGTAAAAAATCGGTACGGATATGTAAATAACCATCCTCGCCTTCAAAATAACGTGCAGAGGCCTCAAGGTCACCTAATTCTTCGAGTTCAGGCAAAGTCACCCCAAAAGCTTCTTTAATCCAACTCAGCTCATCATCATCAGGTTCAATGACATCAATCCAAATAGGATCATGAAACTTGAGAAGTTCATTGCGATCTTCCACTTGCTCTTGAGCTAAACGACCATTTTGGAGGGTGAATAAGTTAATCATCGTGTGGTCCCAAAAAATACTTCTCAACTAGAATCTAAAGAGAGTTTATATTATTAAAAAGATCTAGGAACAATTTTATGAGTACGGATGTAATAGACCCTAAAAAAAGTAGTGTTAATGCCTTTGTACAAAAGTATCAAAAGCGTATCCAAGAGCAAAACACGATGCTGTGCGTGGGCTTAGACCCAGATTTATCAAGACTACCCGTCTCGATCGGTGGACATGGGGGAGCGATTTACGCATTTTGCCGAGAAATCGTTGATGCCACAGCCGACTTGGTTTGTGCATTTAAGCCACAGATTGCCTATTTTGCTGCAGCTAGAGCCGAAGACCAGTTAGAGCAACTGATCGACTACATGCATCAAAACCATCCTGAGATTCCCGTAATTTTGGATGCTAAGCGTGGGGATATTGGTGCAACAGCCACGCAATATGCCAAAGAAGCTTTTGAGCGCTATCAAGCGGATGCCGTTACTGTTAATCCCTACATGGGATTTGACTCGATAGAGCCCTATTTAGAATATGCGGATCGTGGGGTATTTATTTTGTGCAGAACATCTAATCCCGGTGGGTCGGACTTACAGTTTTTAGACGTCCAAGAGGATGGTGTTGCGCAAAAACTTTTTGAAAAAGTAGCGCATTTAGCAGCCCATCGTTGGAACACGACTGGCGGAGTAGGTTTAGTCGTAGGTGCAACCTATCCCGCGGAGATTGAGCGTGTCAGGAGCATTGTGGGAGATGCAATGCCTTTACTGATCCCTGGCATTGGTGCGCAAGGTGGCGATACTTTAGCGACAGTAAAGGCAGGACATGGAACCAACTTATTGATAAATTCATCGCGAGCGATACTTTATGCCAGCAATGGTCAAGACTTCGCAAAAGCTGCTAGAAACGTTGCGATAGACACACGCGACGCCATCAGGAGTGCACAGAACTAACTCAATGACTTCTCGAGGCGACTAATCATTCCTTGGATAGCATAATCCCGAGCTAAAGAACGCACGTGTAAGCGTGTTTGATCATTAATCACATCTTGTGGGCTCAGTAAAGAAACGCCCTCACTCTCTAATAGAATTTTACCGTCATGGGCAATGGCCCAAGCAAAGCAAACAAAGCCTACAGGCTTTTCAAGGCTACCACCTGTAGGCCCTGCGACGCCAGTAATGGCTAATGCAACTTGCGCTTTACCAGCTGCTAAGGCGCCGCGTGCCATTTCTTGTGCGACTGAAACACTCACCGCACCATGCGTCTGAATCAAATCCACAGGCACATCAAGATGTTCGTGTTTGGATGCGTTACTGTAAGTGATAAAGCCACGCTCAAACCAACTACTCGAACCGGAAAGATCGGTGAGAGCCGCTGCGACCATGCCACCTGTGCAGGATTCGGCAGTACAGATCATCAGTTGATGAGCCAATAACAATTGGGCCAATTTTGCAACTTGAACTTCTAGGGTAGGATGAGTCATCAATTAAAAACCTAAGTTAATTAAAACGGATAGAACAATTAAAGTAAAAAAAGCAGCCAAAATATCATCAAACATGACACCAAAACCTCGGAAAAAATCGGGGCATTTTCCAAAAATACCTTGGGGTTGCCAAGTTTTAAAATAAGCATCAACCCAGCGAATAGGTCCGGGCTTGACGATATCGAAAAAACGAAACAGCACAAAGGCGATAATTTGTATTTTCCACGAAGCTGGTAAAACAAGTAATAAAACTAACCAAAAGGCGATGATTTCATCCCACACCATTCCCGAATGATCAAACACGCCAAGTTCAGCACCGCATTTACCGCAAGCCCAACAGCCTAGAAAAAACCCAAAGATTAAAAGTATTGATACATCGCTGACGGTGAAGTCGGCGAAAAAAGAGTAGCTCAGCAAAGCCAAGGCCCAAGCCCATAAAGTCCCGACCGTCCCCGGGGCGATGGAACTAAGACCACTTCCCATGCCAAAGGCAAGAAAACGCCAGACACGCGCAAACAGCCAGTCGCGATTCGGTATAGGGGAATGTGTTTGAAGATCCATGAATTATTTAAAGTGGTCAAAAGAGCGCATATAGTGCTCGGCAAGATGCTCAGGCAAAGGTGCAAGATTTTGATCTAACAAAGTGATGCGTGGCTGATTTAAATGGTGAGCTGTAATTTCCCCGATACGCGTTAGTGGGAGGTCTAATTGATCGCTTATAGCCAAAATAGATTCGCGATGGTTAGGTGGTGCCGTAAAGCAGAGTTCATAATCATCACCGCCTTGCAATGTACACAAACGGCGTAACTCCTCAGAAACTTCATTTAGCAGGGGTGAGCAAGGTACCTGATCAAGCCAAATGTTTGCACTTACTTCAGACTTTTTTAAAATGTGACGAAGATCACCTAAAAGCCCATCAGAAACATCAATTGCACTATGCGCAAGACCCCTCAAAGCCAAACCTAAATTAATTCTTGGGGTTGGGGTATCCATGCGATGACTGAGGGATTGCCAGGGCAAATCCAATTGCCATTCTCCGCGACGAAAACCGAGTACGAGTCTCGCATTACCCAAAGTATTGGATACCCAAATATCATCTCCTATTTTTGCACCGTCACGACGCAGTGCTTCAGTGGGCTTAACGGAGCCAATCGCCGTAATGGCAATAGTTAATGGTCCGGCGGTGGTATCACCCCCAATAAGAGAGCAGCCATAGTGATCTGCAATTGTATGTAAGCCTTTTGAAAATGACTCTAACCAGACGATATCTATTTTGGGGAGCGAAATACTGAGGGTATAGGCAAGGGGCTTTGCACCCATCGCCGCCAAATCGGATAAGTTAACAGCTAGACATTTATGTCCCAAGAAGGTTGGGGGAATATCTTTAAAAAAATGACGATCTTCGACGAGCATATCGCTCGTGATAGCAAGTACTTCTCCTGCAGGGGGTTCATTTAATAGCGCACAATCGTCACCAATACCTAAAAATATTGGGGACAAAGCATTGGGGCTTTCGCAAGGTGTAAACTCTTTACGAGAAAAGAATCTACGAATGACATCAAATTCCCCGATAGAATCAGAATTATCAAAAATCATTATAGTTTCTAGCAGTTGTCAAAATAAATAGCGTAAAGTAATTATTCATCACGAGATAGCGTAATAGGAAAAAAATGAGTAAAGAGACAAGTAAAGCACAAAACGATCAAGCGGCTAATTTACGACAAGCAGCTCTTGAATATCACCAATATCCTACACCTGGCAAAATTGCGATTGCCCCTACAAAACAATTAACTAATCAACGTGATTTAGCATTAGCATACACTCCTGGTGTGGCTTCTGCTTGTCTAGAAATTGTTGCCGATCCGGCCAATGCATTTAAATATACGTCTAGAGGAAATCTAGTCGGAGTCATCACTAACGGCACTGCTGTTCTTGGCCTTGGGAATATTGGCGCTTTGGCGAGTAAGCCTGTTATGGAGGGGAAGGCGGTCTTATTTAAAAAATTTGCTGGCATTGATGTTTTTGATATTGAGCTTAATCAGGATGATCCTGAAAAGTTAGTGGAAGCGATTGCGGCATTAGAGCCCACCTTTGGCGGTATTAACTTAGAAGATATTAAAGCGCCGGATTGTTTTTATGTCGAGCGCAAGTTGCGTGAGCGTCTCAAGATTCCCGTCTTTCATGATGATCAGCATGGCACCGCAATTGTCGTCGGTGCGGCGATTACAAATGGTTTAAAGATTGTTAATAAAGATATTAAAGACGTCAAATTGGTGACCTCAGGTGCAGGTGCTGCGGCATTGGCTTGTCTGAAACTATTGGTTGACTTAGGAATGCGGGTTGAGAATATTTGGGTGACTGATTTAGCGGGTGTGGTTTATCAGGGCAGAAAAGAACTCATGGATCCCGATAAAGATGTATTTGCCAAGGCAACGGATGCGCGCAAGCTCATCGATGTGATTGGTGATGCAGATATTTTATTGGGATTATCTGCGGGCGGTGTTGTCACGCAAGAGATGGTGAAAAAAATGGCACCAAAGCCACTGGTTTTCGTCTTAGCCAACCCAACTCCAGAAATATTGCCTGAAGACGTGATAGAAGTCAGGCCAGATGCAGTGATTGCAACTGGTAGAACCGATTATCCTAATCAGGTCAATAATGTCTTGTGTTTTCCGTTTGTGTTTCGGGGTGCTTTAGATGTAGGGGCAACTACGATTACACGAGAAATGGAAATCGCTGCAGTCAACGCCTTGGCAGGGCTCGCGCGTGCAGAACAAAGTGAAGAAGTGGCATCTGCTTATGGCACAGCTAATCTGAGCTTTGGACCAGAGTATTTAATCCCTAAGCCGTTTGATCCACGTTTAATTACTATTATTGCGCCAGCAGTCGCTAAAGCCGCGATGGAATCTGGCGTGGCAAGTCGTCCAATTACTGACTTTAGCGCCTATCAAGAGCAACTTGCACAGTTTGTCTATCACTCTGGCACGATCATGAAGCCGCTATTTTCTTCAGCGAAAAAAATTTTAAAAGAGCAAAAGCGGATTGTTTTTTCAGAAGGTGAAGACGAGAGAATTCTGCGTGCTGTTCAGATCTTGGTCGATGAGGGCATTTTAGTACCTATCTTAATCGGTCGACCGGCAGTTATCGAGCGCCGTATAGAGCGTCTTGGCTTACGCCTTGAGCGAGGTGTTGACTATACGATTACCGACCCTGAAAAAGACGAGCGCTTTAATGATTATTGGGAAACCTATTACAACTTGACCAAACGTAAGGGCGTCACACAAGCCTATGCCAAATTAGAGGTGCGCCGTCGCAGTACATTAATCGGCTCTTTAATGGTCAGTAAAAATCAAGCGGATGGAATGATTTGTGGGATTGTCGGTAACTCAGCTGCCCATTTGCTTTATATTGATGCGGTGATCGGTCATGAGCCTGGTGCGACTGTTTATGCTGCGATGAATGCGCTGGTATTACCAACTAGACAATTATTTATAGCGGATACCCATATTAACTATGACCCAAGTGCACAAGAGCTCGTGCAAATTACCTGCTTAGCTGCTGCAGAAATGCGTTCCTACAACATCACGCCTAAGGTGGCATTACTATCGCATTCGAACTTTGGCTCTTCTAACCTTGCATCGGCACTCAAAATGCGCGAAGTTTTATCGATTCTGCGCGACACCGCCCCAGATTTAGAGGTTGATGGTGAAATGCATGGTGATAGTGCATTGAGTGACAAGATACGGTTTAGTGCGATGCAAGATACTACCTTACGCAGTGAAGCTAATTTATTGGTGATGCCTAATTTGGATGCAGCAAATATTTCCTACAACTTACTCAAGCAATCAGCGGGAGAAGGCATTGCAATAGGACCGATTTTATTAGGGGCAGCCAAATCGGTACACATCTTAACGCCGTCAGCCACTGTGCGCAGAATTGTTAATCTTGCAACTCTTGCCGTGATGGGTGTCCAAACGCATAAATCTACAGACAAAGCTTAAATTTTGGGTGGAGCGCTGCGTTGCGATTTAAATTAAAAAGGGTATTCGTAATACGTGATTGTTTTTAATCAATTAACGCATCTCAAAAAATCACTCTAGGTTGCTAAATCAAATTTAAGCCCAAAGTCTAATTAAAGACACTTAAATCCTGCGTGCCTTATAGCATTAACATCAAAAGTGACACTATATTCACAACCAGCCTTATTTGCAGATCGCTCGATCAGACAATCAGAGAAATCTGCTCCAGAACCAGAAAAAACACGAGTGGCTCTGATGACGGTTTCAGTGTTTTCAATAATCAACTCTCGAGTAGCAATAAGCGTTTCGAGAATTTTCACAACTTCCATTTTTGTCGATTTATAGCAGCTTTGCATTACCCATACCAATTCAATAATTGACACAAGAGTGATGAACCCCGGCGACTCTTTTGTTAAAGAGTTTATTAAGTTTGTCGCAAGGGCAGATTGCTTTTTATCATCTTGAGCGATATAGCGAACTAAAACATTAGTGTCCAGGCCGATCATCGCAATTTTGCTCCTTGAGCCGCAATCGCCATATTCATTTGTTCTATGGAGACGGGAGCTGAAGGTTTTCGTAACATGCCTTTTAGAGATTGAATGGGGCTTTCGGCTGGAACGATCATAAATTGCCCATTCTCCATTTCAACAAATTCGATACGACTTCCGGTGTCAATTCCTAGCGAAATCCGAACTGCGGCTGGTATGGTGATCTGCCCCTTTGACGTAACTGTTGCTGTACTCATGATTATCCTTACTTTTTAAATAAATCTTACTATATAGTAAGGATGTGAGAATGTCAATGTAAAAATAATCCACATCAGAATAAAGCCCTTTGCTCTAGCTAGTGCTAGTAATCAGAAACCCAAAACAAGCTTGTAATAGTAACGAGTCACGATTGTAGTTAATAGAAACTATATTGAGAACAATCAGGTATTACGGATACCTATTAAAAAACAAAAGATATTCGTCATCTATCTCTGTTTGTAAGCTAGTGCAAATTTGGAGAAAACCCCACTCCAAATTTCTCAGACATCGATAAAAGTTTTTTGTCTAGAGTCCATAATTTTGAATTTGGAGTGATGATGGTGGATGTCAACAAGATCATATCGACGATGCCACACCCGAGTCCATAGAGATGCTCTCGTTCTACAAATTCCATCACCTCTGTCAAAGTTGCCAATTGTGGCTTTTGTAATTCCTTCAAATCAGATAATGAAGACAATCGTAATGGCGGTGTTCCGCATACAATTTCTGCCACCACCAACGGGTGGATTAGAACTGCGTCAGCTTCTAGTAAGTCTATTAATGCTTGATTGTTTTCCCGGAAATGGTTGATCCACACCGAAGTATCAACAACAACAGATGCCATCAAACAGATCCATTTCGGCGTGGAATATCATTCATTTCTGGCATGGTTGCTCCTAATGCAATTAGACGTTTTGAAGCACGCACACGCACAAAGGTTTTGATAGCCTCTCTGAACAAATCGGCTTTATCCATAGATGGATCGGCAAGCTCCAAAGCTTTCTCATACAAAGAGTCTTCAATAGTTACAGTTGTTCGCATTTTAATCCTTGATTCGCATCAAATATAGCATCATTATGTATCAAAATAAACATCAATCTGTGGGGTTTTTGTCAAATTCCTAAAGAATGCTGGCTAGTTAAGATCGATGACGGATACATCTATAAAAACTAATGATCAATTGTTCACTTAGTATGAAAATAGATATTTACTAAGTATTTGAATTTAAAACAATCTTGATCTTTTTGGAATGACAAGTCCTGTAGTCAGCGTTAACTAACAAAAATTTATTGCCATTAAAATCAAGGGTTTATAAAATATTTTCGGTGGGACTACTTGTCAAATTTGCAAGAAAAGTGTAATCTTCCATCATTATGATTACAAACATTCCAGAAAACGCTTCAATAGCTGGCTGGGAAGAGGATCAGACAGTTGATCACAGCCAAGACGCAACCCCAGACCGTTCCGGTCATTATCTAGGTATGAACATGTCAAGCACACCTGAAACACAATATTACAGTAATCATTTGTATCCAACTGGAAATGTTTTGCGCGATTTGAGCGCAATTCCACCAAAAAAACCAACACCATCTTGGAGAGCTGCCTTAGCGGTTCGTAGCGGTGGACCTGCAGCGATGTTACGCAGTGTAAGAACAAATATTGTGCAATCTATCCGTGCATTCAGAACCGAAGAACTGATGGAAGCTGCAAGTGAGTTAGGTCAGCACTTTGTATATGCAAATTCTGCAAACGCTTACACGAAAAGTGAAGTACTTGATTCTATTGCCAAGGCATATCATTTTACAAAACAGCAAGCCAAGAACTATGACCCATTGCTCGATGCACTGACAACTTTGATTGATAAATCAGGACCTCAACCTGGATTTGTTGTGGTCTTAGAGGGTTTACCAAATACACTGAAGTTTGACAAAGACGCGCGCGAAACTTTGCTTGATGTATTTAGAGATGCCGTTGAATATTGGGCGGAACGTCGTGTGCCGTATCGTGTCTTTTATTCGTTCGCAAACTAACTAAAACTGCCCCCAAACGCTATGGACAGCTGACATCGCTACGATGCCAGCTGTTTCTGTTCTGAGGACGCGTTTACCTAAACTGACCCCAGTAAAACCTTTCGCAGCAATAGCGGTGTCTTCATCAGGACTAAAGCCACCTTCAGGACCAATCATCATCAAAAGATTTTGTCCGGGTGCCCTTTTGATAACACTTACTAGTTTGATATCAGCTGTAGGTGATAAATAGAGGGGCAGATAATCTGTGGCCATGTTGACGTTTTGTAAGTAGTGCCGAAGTGTTTGTGCACTTTCAATATGCGGTATGACAGAACGCCCACATTGCTCACAACTGGCGATCACGATTTGTTCCCAGTGCGCTAATTTTTTTTCAGCTTTTTTATCATCAAGACGCACAATACTGCGCTCCATTTGGAGGGGGATAATTCGATGAACGCCTAACTCAACAGCTTTTTCAATGACCCAATCCATTTTTTCATTGGCGGCAAGACCTTGCAAAAGCACAATTTGATAGGGGGGCTCTAATGAGGTATCTGTATGGATATTCGATAAGATAAGGAGTGTTTGTGTATCGCTAGGCTCTTGAATTATATGAGCTTGTGCAACTAGACCTTGACCATTAAAAACATCAAATTGTTGATCAACACGAATACGCCGTACGCGTAAATGATGCCTTAACTCCATAGGGGCAACGATGGGATTTTCTGGCCAATTCCCGGGAAGATAAAAATGTGACATAACTCGAATGATAAAATAAAACTCTTCTAAGTCTTGAATTTTTTTCGAAATTAAAAATGCACGCACAACTATCCACAGAAAATCATCAACTCATGGCTAGTGCCATCCGTGTTTTAGCCATGGACGCTGTCCAAAAAGCTAATTCTGGGCATCCAGGTATGCCCATGGGCATGGCAGATATTGCGGTTGCTCTGTGGGCCAAGCATCTGAAACATAATCCTACAAACCCATTATGGCCAGATCGTGATCGATTTGTCTTGTCTAATGGTCACGGTTCTATGTTGTTATATGCGGTGCTGCATTTGACAGGCTACGATTTACCGATGCGTGAAATCGAAAACTTTAGGCAGTTGCACAGTAAAACTGCAGGCCATCCTGAATATCAAGTGACACCCGGAGTAGAGACAACGACTGGACCATTAGGGCAGGGGATTACTAATGCGGTTGGAATGGCACTTGCCGAGCGCTTGCTCGCTGAGGAGTTTAATCGTCCTGGACATACCATTGTGAACCATCACACCTATGCATTTTTAGGGGATGGTTGCTTGATGGAGGGGATTAGCCATGAAGCATGTTCACTAGCAGGTACTTTGGGGCTTGGTAAGTTAATTGCCTTGTGGGATGACAACGGAATTTCTATTGATGGCCGAGTCGTTTCTTGGTTCAATGACGATACACCAAAGCGTTTTGAATCCTATGGATGGAATGTGATCCGAGAGATTGATGGCCACGATGCGCAAGAAGTATCTAATGCCATTGCCTATGCCAAATCGATGAATAATGGTAAACCTACCTTAATCGCTTGTAAAACAAAAATTGGGCAAGGTGCGCCCAACCTTGCCGACTCAGATAAGGTGCACGGTGCACCTTTGGGCGCGAGTGAAATTGCGGCAACAAGGGCGGCACTTGGATGGGAATACCCACCTTTTGAGATTCCTCAAGAAGTTTATAACTTATGGGATGCTAAGGAAATCGGTGTAGCCTCTGAGCAGATTTGGGCCGATGAATTTGCCAGCTATCAGCAAACCTATCCAGATTTAGCAAAAGAGTTTCTAAGGCGTATTTCTGGGGACCTAGCGGATAGCTTTGAGCAAACGGTTCAAGATCTCCTGCAGTCTACAGTGGACAAAGCAGAAACGATTGCGACGCGTAAAGCGAGTCAAAATGCAATCGAAGGTTTAGCAAAAGCACTCCCAGAATTTTTAGGCGGCTCCGCTGATTTAACGGGTTCGAACCTGACTAACTGGAGCACGTGCGTGGCACTGCGCAAGCATCAATGGGGTAATCATATTAATTATGGTGTCCGTGAGTTTGGGATGAGCGCCATCATGAATGGAGTTGCCTTGCATGGTGGTTATATACCCTTTGGCGGCACATTCTTAACGTTTTCTGACTATAGCCGTAATGCTCTTCGCATGGCGGCACTGATGAAGATACGTAGTATTTTTGTCTTTACCCATGACTCTATTGGTTTGGGTGAAGACGGACCCACGCATCAAGCGGTGGAACATGTTGCCAGTTTACGGTTAATTCCTAATTTGGATGTATGGCGACCAGCAGATACAACTGAAGCGGCCGTGTCATGGGCGCATGCGATTAAGCGAAGACACGGACCAAGCTGCTTAATTTTTAGTCGCCAAAATTGCCCTTACCTTCCAAAAGATCAAGTACAGATTGCCAATATTGCTAAAGGGGCCTATGTCTTGCAAGCAGTTAAACAACCGGAGTTAGTTCTGATAGCAACAGGCTCTGAGGTAGGCCTTGCAGTCGCAGTGGCAAATCGTTTGAGTCAGATCGGTAAACGCGTCAATGTTGTATCGATGCCATCCACGACTACGTTTGATCAACAAAGCCAAGCCTATAAAACTGAGGTATTACCCGCAGGTGTGCCGAGGATTGCCATAGAAGCAGGTGTAACCGATTTTTGGTGGAAATATGGTTGTGCAGCGGTTCATGGTGTTGATACTTTTGGGGAGTCTGCTCCAGCGGGAGTGTTATATCAACATTTTGGATTGACGTTAGAGCAAATCGAAAAAACCGCACTCAATGTCTTAGCGTAATAAAAAAATTGTAAAAAGACTTGTTGATTAAGTCTACAAAGTAATCAAGATTAACTTTAGGGAAATTAGAAAAATGACGATTCGTGTAGCAATAAATGGATATGGCCGTATTGGGAGAATGGTTTTAAGAGCGATTTATGAGGAGCAGCGCACGGATCTTCAGGTTGTGGCAATCAATGGTTTAGGTGGTATTGATATTAATGCCCACCTGACACAATTTGATTCTGCCCACGGACGTTTTAATGCGCAGGTCAGTGTCGATAAAGATTACTTAGTCATTAATGGCGATCGTATCAAAATGTATTCAACGCGTAACCCCCTAGAAACTCCTTGGGGTGAGCATCAAGTGGATGTCGTACTCGAATGTTCTGGTGCTTTTACTACTAAAGAAAAAGCCATGGTACACATTGCCCAGGGCGCTAAAAAAGTCTTGATTTCTGCTCCGGGCGGAGATGACGTAGATGCCACCATTGTTTACGGTGTCAATCACCACGTCTTAAAAGCAAGCGATCAGGTCGTATCCAATGCGAGTTGCACCACGAATTGTTTAGCACCACTTGTCAAGCCCTTACTTGAAAAAATTGGGATTGAAGCGGGATTAATGACAACGATTCATGCTTACACGAATGATCAAGTCTTAACTGACGTTTATCACAATGATATGCGTCGCGCGCGTTCCGCCACCATGAGCTTGATTCCAACTAAAACTGGCGCAGCAAAAGCGGTAGGTTTAGTGTTGCCTGAGCTTGCAGGAAAATTTGACGGCTTTGCGATGCGTGTGCCGATAATCAATGTGTCGGTCGTTGATTTGACCTTTACTGCTACTCGACCAACGACGGTGGATGAAGTCAATCAGATTCTAAAGACAGCGAGCGAAGGTGAATTAAAAGGGATTTTGGCATTTAACACCTTGCCACTCGTATCGATTGACTTTAATCATAATCCGATTCCGAGTATTTTCGATAGTACGCAAACGCGAGTATCAAAAGATGGCAAGTTGGTTAAAGTTTTGTCTTGGTATGACAATGAATGGGGCTACAGTGTACAAATGCTCAATGCTACTCAAGCATTAATGGCGGCTAAATAGAATTAAGTCGCTTTACGTTTATTCTTGCAGTTTTTCTTGAGGCAGTTGCCGTACATGGCAAGGGCATGCTCTTGGAGCTCGAAGCCGAGTTTAGTAGCGATTTCACGTTGACGGGTTTCGATAGCTGGGTCCACAAACTCTTCGACATGACCACAGTCAAGACATACCAAATGATCATGATGAACTCCTTCGTTGAGTTCAAAAATGGCTTTGCCTTCAGCCTTGCCAGACTCAAAATGATTGCGTAACAAAATCCCTGCTTGTTCAAACTGAGTGAGCACTCGGTAAACGGTTGCTAAACCGATATCGAGACCATCTTTGGATAAGGCCATATACAGATCATCAGCGCTATAGTGGGCTCCAGGGTTTTGATGAAAAAACTCTAAGATTTTGATGCGGGGGCCAGTTACTTTAAGACCGATATCACGTAGGTCACTGGAAGACGATTTGCTCATATTAGAGGATTGGTAGCGGATTCAAAAAGAAAAAAAGTTATATTCACAAATAAATGGGGTATAAAGCCGTTAAGCGTTAAAATCAAACTACATCATAATACGATTTCATATGCTAAAACGTTCATACGCTTTCTTTTCTGCACAACGCTTGTCTCTTTGGGGACTGGGCGTCACTTTGATTACTGCAATCCAAGGTTGTACGAGTCTGGATCATAAACCCATTACGGATAAAGTAGACCGCCCAATTATTAGTCGCTTATTTAACCCCTATCGACCGGATATTGTGCAGGGTAACTTTGTATCTAAAGAGCAATTAGAGTCGATTCGTCCAGGTATGAGTAAAGATCAGGTCAAACAGATTATGGGAACGCCTTTAGTCTCAGATATGTACCACCCTAATCGCTGGGATTATGTTTTCTCGTATTTGAGTGGTCAAACCCAGGCAGTAGAAATCCGCCGCGTCACCTTGACCTTTAATGGCGTGCAGTTGGCAAAAATTGATGCTGATGCCTTACTCACAGAGCAAGGCTTTATCGACGAAGTCGATGATTTAAGAAAAAATCGTCGTAAAGTGGATAATAAAATTAATCCACGTACTTTAGACGGAGCCACTCCAGCAAACCCAGTGCAGGTATTTCCGAGTCCAGCAGGAGGTGCAGGAAACCCAATTGGTGGATCTGGTGTTACCCCCTAAAATTTAAAGGAGTTAATTCATGAGCGAATCTTTAAGAATAACGGTGGCGGGAGCATCAGGTAAGATGGGAAAAATGCTCATCGAAACGATACTTGCTGCCGATGATGCTGAGTTAGTTGGGGCCCTAGATATTGCAGGTAGTCCTGCATTAGGCACTGATCCAGGCGCATCATGGGGCATCAGTACCGGTATACAAATCACGGACCAGCTTGACTTAGGACTTGTAAGCGCCCAGTATCTAATCGACTTTACAAGGCCAGAAGGTACTCTGAATCATGCCCGTTATTGTGCAGAGCATGGTGTGCATATGATTATTGGTACGACTGGTCTGTCAGATGAGCAGCAACAAGAGTTGTCCACTTATAGTGAAAAAATAGCGATTGTATTTGCCCCGAATATGAGTGTTGGTGTCAATGCCACGCTTAAATTATTAGAGCTTGCCGCTAAGATTCTAAATGAAGGATACGATGTTGAGATTATTGAAGCGCATCATAAACACAAAGTCGATGCGCCTTCAGGTACTGCTCTGAAGATGGGGCAAGTCATTGCCAAAGCACAAAATAAAGATCTCAAAGCGTGGTCAGTTCTTTCTCGTGAAGGACATACGGGTGAACGTCGGGACGGCACGATTGGTTTTGCAACCATCCGTGGTGGCGACATTGTTGGGGACCACACAGTGCTTTTTGCTGGCGATGGTGAGCGTATAGAAATTAGCCATAAATCAGCGAACAGGATGTCGTATGCACAGGGAGCGGTTCGCGCAGTCCGTTTTTTGAAAGACAAGCGTTGTGGTTTTTTTGATATGTACGATGTGCTTGGGTTACACCAGTTATAAAGCCTATAATTTTTTGAACTATTGGAAGTCTGATGCAAGTTTATGATCATCGCTTGATTGAATCTCAAGTGCAAGAGCAGTGGAATACGCAAGATGTATACCGCGTAGTTGAATATGCTAAAAATGCCGCGGGACAGATTAAGACTAAGTTTTACGCCTGTTCGATGTTGCCTTACCCCTCGGGTAAGTTGCATATGGGTCACGTCCGTAATTACACGATCAATGATGTGATGACAAGACATTTGCGGATGCAAGGCTATAACGTACTCATGCCGATGGGATGGGATGCTTACGGTATGCCTGCTGAGAATGCAGCGATCATGAATAAATTATCGCCAGCGCAGTGGACCTACTCCAATATTGCTTATATGAAAAAGCAAATGCAATCCATGGGTCTTGCCATTGATTGGTCAAGAGAAGTAGCGACCTGTGACCCGAAGTACTACCGCTGGAACCAATGGTTGTTTTTAAAAATGCGTGAGCGGGGCATTGCTTATCGTAAAACACAGCTCGTGAATTGGGATCCGGTAGACCAAACGGTTCTTGCTAATGAACAAGTGATTGATGGCCGTGGATGGCGTTCAGGAGCTTTAGTAGAAAAGCGCGAAATTCCAGGATACTACTTCAGAATCACGGACTATGCGGAAGAGTTACTCCAAGATTTAGATGGTTTGGGATGGCCTGAGCGCGTTAAAGTCATGCAACAGAATTGGATTGGTAAAAGTTTTGGGGTACGTTTCGCCTTTGCCCATGAGATTTGCGATGATGCCGGTCAGTTGATTTTGGATGGTAAGTTATATGTATTCACGACGCGTGCGGATACGATTATGGGGGTGACCTTTGCGGCAGTGGCAGCAGAGCATCCACTCGCCACGCAAGCGGCAAAAAATAATCCTGAACTTGCAGCCTTCATTGAAAAATGTAAGCAAGGTAGTGTGATTGAGGCAGATTTAGCGATTCAAGAAAAAGAAGGGATGCCACTAGGTCTATCGGTCAAGCATCCACTGACAGGTAAAGATATTCCGTTATGGGTAGGTAATTATGTGCTTATGGGTTATGGTGATGGCGCTGTCATGGGCGTGCCCGCGCATGACGAAAGAGACTTTACTTTTGCCCTTAAATATCAATTACCGATACAAGACGTGATTGCCAGAAAAGATGATACAAAGGGTGATGCCTTTGATGCAACGCGCTGGCAAGAGTGGTATGCGGATAAAGACAATACTTTGTTGATTCATAGTGGTAAATATGATGGTTTAGCGGTTAAAGAGGCCGTGGAAGCGGTTGCGCAGGATCTAGAGGGCATGGGACTTGGCGAAAAAAAGACCACTTATCGACTACGCGATTGGGGTATCTCTCGGCAGCGATCCTGGGGTACGCCTATACCAGTGATTCATTGCGAGGATTGTGGGGAAGTCCCCGTACCGGAAAAAGACTTGCCAGTAATTCTGCCTGAAGATTGTGTGCCAGATGGCTCAGGTAATCCACTGAATAAACATGAAGCATTCTTAAACGTAGCCTGTCCGACTTGTGGCAAGGCCGCGCGACGTGAAACTGACACGATGGACACCTTTGTGGATTCATCTTGGTATTTCATGCGCTATACCGGACCAGACGCACAGCAGATGGTGGATGCGCGTAATGATTACTGGATGCCAATGGATCAATACATTGGCGGTATTGAGCATGCGATTTTACATCTTTTGTATGCCCGGTTTTGGACTAAGGTGATGCGTGATTTAGGTTTGATTGAGTATGGTGAACCCTTTAAAAATTTATTGACCCAGGGAATGGTACTCAATGAGACCTATTATCAAGAGAGTGCTAACGGAAAAAAAGATTGGATTAATCCAGCGGATGTAGATGTCACCTTTGATGAAAAAGGGCGACCCACTGGAGCCACACTCAAGTCGAACGGCTCACCGGTTGTCATTGGTGGGATCGAGAAAATGTCCAAAAGTAAAAATAACGGCATTGATCCACAAACTTTAATCGAACAATATGGTGCAGACACATCTCGCTTATCGACCATGTTTGCAGCGCCGCCCGAGCAGCAGCTCGAGTGGTCGGACTCGGGAGTAGAGGGTGCGGCAAGATATTTAAGGCGTCTATGGAATCTGTCGATGGCGCAAACAGCGCAAAGTCAGTCCATGCAGGACTTATCTAAAGATGATCAAGCATGCAGACGAGAGATCCATCAAGTCTTAAAACAAGCCAACTATGACTATTCGAGGATTCAGTACAACACGGTGGTCTCCGCATGCATGAAGATGCTCAATACGCTCGAGCAGGCAAAGGGAGTTCAGGCTGGGGTAATGCGCGAGTGTTTAGGTATTTTGCTGCGCGTACTTTATCCGATTGTGCCGCACATTACGCAATACTTGTGGCAGCATTTGCAGTTTGAAGCAGAAATGGCGCCGCTGATTGATGCGCCGTGGCCACAGGTTGATGAAAAAGCACTTGTACAAGATGAGTTAACAATCATGCTGCAGGTCAATGGCAAACTCAAAGGCGAGTTTGTAGTTCCGGTCAGCGCTGACAAAGCACAGATTGAGGCGCTTGCACTCGAGAGCGAAGTAGCAAAGCGTCTTTTGCAGGGGCAAGAGCCCAAGAAAGTGATTGTTGTGCCAGGACGTCTTGTCAATGTGGTAATTTAGACTCCATGTATATTAATCCTACGCGCAGAAGTCTCTTGATCAGTTCGGCACTGATCCTATCGGGGTGTGGATTTAAAATGCGTGGGCCAATCACTCTGCCCTATAAAACAATCTTTATTACAGGGGCAATGACGCAGGAGTTAAGGTTGTATCTGACGCGTTTACTCAAAGCAGGATTAAATACGACAGTGGTCAATACGGCTGCTGGAGCAGAGATCATTTTGACCATTACAGAAACTCCCGCGAAGCAGATATTGACCTATAACCAAGCCGGTCAGATCACTGGCTATCGCCTAATTGAGCAAGTAAGATTTTATGTCAACTCTAAAGACGGTGATGAATTGATCCCTCAGTCCGATATCTTCCTCACGCGCGATATGGATTTTTCGATTAGTACACCATCGGCTGCAGAGCAACTAGAAATCTTATTATTTAGAGATATGCGAGAAGATGTGAGTTCACAGATTCTGCGTCGTTTAGGTGTTTTAAGTAAAAATAAACCTACTCCATAAGATGTGATTCGATGATCAAAATAGATGCTTTTCTGGCACACCTAAGGCAGGTCGAAAAAAATCAAAAGTCCATCGCGCATTTATATATTTTCTCAACCGATGAGCCATTACTCTTGATGCAAGCGAAAGATCGCCTGCGTCAACTTGCCAAAGAAAAGGGTTTTACAGAGCGAGAAACCCTGATTCAAGATGCACAGTTTGATTGGACCAGTTTACAAAGTAGCAATCAAAACATGTCGCTCTTCGGCGAAAAAAAACTCATTGAACTCACAATGCCTACTGGCAAGCCAGGACGTGAGGGGGCGGAAGTATTAAAACAGTACGCCAAACAAATCCAGGAACTGTCTTCACAAGAACCAGACAGTGTCACGAGTATTTATTTACCAAGACTAGATGGTCAGACCCAAAAATCAGCTTGGTTTAGTGCCTTAGAGAGTGCTGGAGTGGCAGTACGTATTGACGAACTTGACCGAACAGCGCTACCGAATTGGATTAAAGAGCGCCTCAAAATGCAAAATCAACAGATTGAAGCGGGCGAGCCTGGACAGAGTGCTGTGATGTTTATGGTGGATCAATTTGAAGGGAATTTAATTGCTGCGCATCAAGAGATCCAAAAACTTGGACTTCTTTATCCAGAGGGCATACTCACCGAAGAGCAAATCAGAGACGCAGTCTTACATGTGGCGCGATATGACGTCTTTCATCTCAGTGAAGCCTATTTATCGGGTGACATGGCACGCATTAACCGCATGTTAGACGGCTTAAAAGCTGAGGGTGAAGCATTAGTCCTTGTAGTTTGGAGTCTTGCAGAAGAAATCAGGCTGATCAAAAGTTTAAAAGAAGAGGCGATGCAAGGTGGGCATGTACCCTCAATACTCAAAGCAAGACGTATCTGGGGAAAAAGAGAGCAGCTCTTACCTGGTGTGGTTGATCGCATGAATACACAATTGATTGACCGCGCTTTAGAAATGATTGCTGGGATAGATAAACAATCAAAAGGCATGATGGCAAAAGAGATGCCCCAAGATCCATGGGATGGCCTCAGGCGAATTGGTGGCTTATTTAGTTGGAGATAAAGGCAGGCCGCATGATTTCAATATCATGAAGATCTGCGTTGTCGCAGCTCTAGGTCCTGAAGCTTTCTACCTAAAATATCATCTTTAGCCAGTAGATTAATATCATCAACTAATTGCAGTGCCGCAAGGATTCTAAGATAAACGCCAATCGTAATATTGGGAGCACCTTTTTCAGCGCGATGCAAAGTCACTCGAGAAATTGATGATCTTTCTGCAAGCGTACTTGCGGACATTTCTCGCCTGAGGCGCGCTAGTCGAATACGTTCTCCAAAATCTAATAGGATACGTTTTTCATGCGGAAAAATAGGTTGGCTTTTACTCGGCATTACACATTATAGTCTAAAAATAGTAAATTTGTATACAATGGTTAACACTTTTACAATTCACATGTGGTTAATTATAAAATACATATCTTGTTAAAGTAAGCAAAAGAGTTGAATATGAAGCAGGTAAAATTAAAAAACACGTCAAGTGCTCAACTGGAGGAATGTATAGATCGCTGCATCACCCAAGGGCCACAACTCATCCAACCTAATGGCAAACCAATAGCGGTATTAGTTTCTGTTGAGCAATGGCAGTCAATATTGAGGACTCGACAACAAACACTTAAAGAGCTTTTACTCTCTGGCGATAATCGAGGTGAAATGGAAATGCCTAAGCGTGGTAAATGCCTGACTCGACGAAATATCAAATTCATTTAAGCGAAATCATTTCAAAAATTAGTCAAAGAACTATAAATAGTGGAAAATTAGAAGATTAACTAATGAGGGTATTTGTTTTATGTCACTGACGCATGTTCCTACTCAAAATGCTACTGCCGATATGAAGGAGCTTGTCGAGGGTATTGGTCGCCGTGCGCGCATCGCCTCTAGAGAGATGGCAAAAGCAAGTTCAGAGAAAAAAAATCAAGCTCTGCTACAGATGGCAAAAATGATTCGTGGTCAAACGGAGTCACTCAAGCAAGCCAATGCGAAAGATTTGCAACGTGCCAAAGAGGCTGGTCATGACGCTGCATTTATTGATCGCTTAGCACTGACAGATAAAGTTATTGAATCTATGGCGCAAGGACTAGAACAGATTGTTACGCTCAAGGATCCGATTGGGCAGACTACACCTGTGCTAAAAAGACCCACTGGTATTGAGATCAATCAAATGCGTGTGCCTTTGGGAGTTATTGGCATTATTTACGAATCACGTCCTAATGTGACAATTGATGCGGCTGCTTTATGTATTAAGTCTGGGAATGCCACGATATTACGTGGCGGATCAGAAGCGATTGAATCGAATACTGCGCTTGCCAAAATCATTCAGTCTGCTCTAGAAAAAGCGGGCTTACCCAAAGATGGGGTACAGGTTATTGAAATCACGGACCGAGCCGCTGTGGGTGTGCTGATCACCATGACAGAATATGTTGATGTGATTGTGCCCAGAGGTGGCAAGAGTTTAATAGCGCGCTTAATGGCTGATGGACGCGTGCCGATGATTAAGCATTTAGATGGTATATGTCACACGTATGTTGATGACGAAGCGGATATCACCCAATCGATTACAGTCTGTGACAATGCTAAAACACAGCGTTACTCACCGTGCAATGCGATGGAAACCCTGTTAGTCAATGCGCAGGTTGGAGCACAACTCTTAATACCCCTATGTAAGATTTATCAAGATAAGGGAGTTGAACTGCGAGTCTGCAGAAAAACCAAAGGAATCTTGGCGCAACATGGCTTTGATGGCATGAGTGCGATTAAAGACGCAACAGAAGAAGATTGGACTACTGAGTATTTGGCACCGATTTTATCGATTAAAACTGTCGAATCGATGGATGAAGCGATTGACCATATTAATACCTATGGCAGTCATCATACGGACGCTATCATGACTGAAAACTCAGAAAAAGCCGCTCGCTTTATGCGTGAAGTCGACAGTGCGAGTGTGATGCACAATGCCAGTACGCGGTTTGCGGACGGTTTTGAATATGGTTTAGGTGCGGAGATTGGTATTTCGAATGACAAGCTGCATGCACGTGGTCCGGTTGGACTCGAAGGATTAACTTCGCTGAAGTATTTAGTAAAAGGTCATGGCTCGATCAGAACATAATTGATCAGAACATAAGACAGTCACAAAAGTTGTATTTTTAAAACACATCATTTAAAAGGTTTTATATGGAAATACTCAGTTATCAATATGTCAAAGTGATCCATATCATTTTGATCACTTCTTGGTTTGCAGGACTTTTTTACTTGCCCCGTATTTTGGTGAACCTTGCCATGGACAATAATCCCGCGGTGCAGACTAGACTGATTCAGATGAGTCAAAAGCTCTATCGTTTCATGAATATACTCATGATTGGAGCGCTGATATTTGGGTTTATTCTGTGGTTATATTTTGGGGTTGGCAGAAGTCCTGGAACAGGCTGGATGCATGCGAAACTTTTATTAGTGGTCATACTCATTGGTTATCACCATATGTGTGGTGCGATGATCAAAAAATTTGTCAAAGGTACAAATACCAAATCACATATTTGGTTTCGTTGGTTTAACGAAGTTCCAGTTTTACTATTAACACTCATCACCTTATTAGTCATTGTTAAACCCTTTTGAAATTCTTTGTCGTCTGCCCACGGGGCTTAGAAGCCCCTTTATATGATGAGTTGTGCAGCATCATAGCAATGCATCAAGATCCTCAGTTGCTTACTCAGTATGGAATGGATTCTGTAAAGAGTAAGCAACTTTTGGGTACATTTAAAAGTGCACAAGTGGGAGCCATGCCGGTTAAACCCACAGGCGGATTAGAGGTCACGGGAGGTATGGAACTCGCGATGGCCATTAATCTGCATTCTCGGATTGCTAGTCGAGTGTTATTGCAATTGATTCATGCACCGTACAAAAAAGAAGAAGACATTTACGCCACAGCGAACAAAATCAGCTGGGAAGAATGGATGAGTACGGAACAGACTTTGCGGGTTGACGTTACTGCGCAAAAATCCAATCTGAATAGTATCAACTTTATTACCTTAAGAATCAAAGATGCTATCTGTGATCGTTTTCGTGAAATCACCGGTAAAAGACCGAGTATTGAAACAGCCACGCCAGATGTGCGGGTGATGGCTTTTTTAGACCCGACTGACATCACGATTTATTTAGACACTTCAGGTGAGGCTTTATTCAAAAGAGGTTGGCGTGATGAAAAGGGTGCCGCACCACTCAAAGAAAATCTAGCGGCTGGCATATTGGCGCTGACTAGATGGCAAGCGGATATGCCTTTATTTGATCCGATGTGCGGAAGTGGGACGTTTTTAATTGAGGCGGCGCAGATAGCCAAGCATATACCCCCCGGAGCAATCCGTGCCGGATTGATCGTACCCCAGAAACAGCAAGAAGCACCTGTACAGCAGAAAAAGCCAGAAGTGATTGTAGAGCCTGAGGATCAGTCCAAGGAAGCTCTGAGGGAAGAGCTTAAAGAAGCACCTAAAGTAAATACCGCCTGGGTTGCACCGATTGCAGTGGACACAGGTAAGGTGATTGCTTCCCCACAAAATAAACCATTCACAGTCCCAAAACCAAGCGCACCGATCAAAAGACCGATAAGAGCAAACACAGAATTACCCTATCAAGCCAGTCGGGTAGATTTAGTGGGGGTATTACAAGGATTTGGGTTTCTAAGACTGAGGCCTTTTACAGATCAAAAAATACAACAGGCTTGGGATTACATTAAACAACTTGCCCAAGCGCAGATGCATGCACATGCTGATCAAATTTTGCGTATTGCTGGCTCAGATATTAATGAGCAGATGGTGGCCATTACCCAAAGAAACTGGCAAAAGGCGGGTTTATCGGGAATGCCTATGGTACGACAAATTGATGCCTTAGCTGCTAAGTCACCCTTTGGCGATATGAAAAAAACTGGCGTCATTGTTTTTAACCCACCTTATGGAGAACGCCTAGAACTCAAAGGCGGGAGGGGTGATCAAGAACCTGAAAAGAAATCCCGTGGAGCGCGAGATCCATTGCCAAAAAATATCTCAGATCCAGAGTTTGTGGAATTTTTAGCCCAGTATGGGCGTCACATCAAAGATCACTTTGATGGATGGCAGATGGATGTTTTGACAGCAGATATGGGGCTTCCTGGACAATTACGCATGAAAGAAACGAAGCGCACGCCCTTATTTAATGGTGCGATTGAATGTCGATTATTTCGGTTTGAGCTCAGAAAATCGTTTATCAAAACCACAAATGCGCCGTCTGTAGAAGAAGACTAATACAATCATATAAACATATTAAAAATATCATCAAAAAAGAGAGAGAACATGGAATTGAAGACGTATATGTGCCTTATCTGTGGTTGGGTGTATGACGAGGCAGCGGGTTTACCGGATGAAGGCATTGCACCAGGAACTTTATGGGCAGACGTACCACCGAACTGGGCTTGTCCTGAATGCGGAGCGCGTAAAGAAGATTTTGAGATGATGGCGATTTAAACAAAAACAATTTCTTAAAAATATAACAATGAAGACAAATCAATCCTTATTTGACCGCGCCCAAATGACGACACCAGGTGGCGTGAACTCTCCAGTGCGGGCGTTTCGATCCGTTGGTGGAACACCGCGATTTATTGCTAAAGCACAAGGTCCTTACATCTGGGATGTAGAGGGTAAAGAGTACATTGATTGTATTGGCTCTTGGGGGCCAATGATTTTGGGTCATGCCCATCCCGAAGTTGTTAAAGCAGTGCAAGTTGCAGCTGAGAACAGCTTTAGTTATGGGGCGCCAACAGAAGCTGAAATCCTCATGGCGGAAAAAATTACGCAGTTAGTGCCCAGCATTGAACAAGTACGACTCGTATCGAGCGGCACAGAAGCGACAATGAGTGCGCTGCGACTAGCTCGGGGATATACAGGGCGCGATTTAATTATTAAGTTTGAAGGTTGCTACCACGGCCATGCGGATAGTCTGCTTGTTAAAGCAGGCTCTGGACTGCTTACTTTTGCGGACCAAACGATGGATTTAGCCACCAATGCACCTTCATCAGGTGGTGTTCCACAAGATCTTGTTAAACACACCTTAGTATTACCCTTTAATGATCTTGAAGCGCTAGAAAATGCGTTTAAACAATTTGGGCCACAAGTAGCAGCGTTGATTGTGGAACCGATTGCCGGCAATATGAATCTAGTACAAATGAGCCCTGAGTTCATTAAAGCCATGAGAGATCTCACGCAACAATATGGCTCAGTACTCATTTACGATGAAGTGATGACCGGGTTTCGGGTGGCGCTTGGAGGAGCACAAAGTCTGCATGGCATAACACCTGATCTCACTTGTCTTGGAAAAGTAATGGGTGGCGGTATGCCGATGGCAGCATTTGGTGGACGCAAAGAGATCATGCAAAAATTGGCACCGATTGGTAATGTCTATCAAGCAGGAACCCTATCGGGTAATCCTATCGCGGTAGCTGCCGGTCTCACAACTCTTAACTTAGTGAGCGTTCCTGGTTTTTATGACACACTCTCCACTCAAATTAGTTCTCTACTGACTGGTATGGAGCAACTCGCAAAAGATGCAGGTCATGATTTTGCAACTGACCATGTAGGCGGGATGTTTGGTATTTATTTTGCTAAAAATAAACCAAAGTCATTAGATGACATCACCAAATCGGATGTGGAAAAATTTAAACGATTTTTTCATGCGATGTTGGATGAAGGGGTTTATCTCGCGCCATCGGCTTATGAAGCAGGATTTTTATCCATCAAGCATGACGCGCCGATTATTGAAAAAATGCTCACTGCCACCAAGAAAGCGTTTGCAAAGATTTAAAACGCTACGTGCCGAACCAGTCCTGGCACTTGGATCATTTTTGATTCAGGGCCAATGGACATGGCGGTGAGATTGCCTCCCCAGACACACCCTGTATCCAGGCCAATTACATTATCGCGTTGGATCAGACCCATCGTTGACCAGTGACCAAAGAAAACTTTGTAGTCTTCGGTTTTTCTTTTTGGCACATCAAACCAAGGATAGAGGTTTTTAGGGGCAGAGCCCATCCCTTCCTTAATCAAAAAATCCATCTCACCCTTAGCAGAGCAAAAACGCATCCGGGTGAGGGAGTTAATAATCACACGCAAGCGATCTGCACCTTTTAAATTATTTGTCCACTTGGTTGGGGTGTTGCCATACATATCTTCTAGGAAGCTGACATAATTTTTTTTACGCAGAGCTTTTTGTACCTCATCAGCAAGTTCCATCGTTTGATTGATACTCCATTGGGGCAAAACGCCCGCATGGACAAAAAGATTATCACCATCAAACAAAGCTAAGGGACGACTGCGGAGCCAGTCGATGAGTTCGCGACGATCTGGGGCACGTAAAATATCATCCAGGGTATCTAAAGACTTGGGGCCCCGTATATTAGCATCACGCGCAAGGAGGTGCAGGTCATGGTTGCCAAGAATACATTCGCAAT
>JBBAKF010000022.1:0-31993 GCA_040403635.1 Polynucleobacter sp. | reverse complement strand
TTCTTTAGTAATCATCACATCATGGACGTGAGACTCTCTCACCCCAGCCGATGTAATCTCGACAAACTCCGCCTTGTCATGCAGTTCTGCAATTGTTTGACAACCACAATAGCCCATAGAAGCTCTTACACCGCCAATGAGTTGATGCACAATGGCCAGTACACTGCCCTTAAAAGGAACCTGTCCTTCAATTCCTTCAGGTACGAGTTTGTCCACATTGGCACTATTATCTTCTTGGAAATAGCGATCAGCTGCACCATCTTTCATGGCACCAACAGAGCCCATACCGCGATAACTCTTGAATGAACGACCTTGGAAAAGGAAAACATCACCAGGAGCCTCTTCGGTTCCAGCGAACATCGAACCCATCATGACCGTGTTTGCACCTGCAGCTAGAGCTTTAGAAACGTCCCCAGAATAACGGATACCGCCGTCTGCAATAAGTGGAACACCAGTACCTTTTAAGGCTGTTGCAACATTTTCAATAGCGGTGATTTGTGGTACGCCAACCCCTGCAACAATTCTAGTAGTGCAGATTGAACCAGGACCAATGCCCACTTTAACGCCGTCTGCACCATGTTCTACTAATGCAAGTGCCGCTTCTCCAGTGGCAATATTGCCACCAATCACTTGGACGTGCGGGTAATTCGACTTTACCCATTTCACGCGATTTAAAACCCCTTGACTATGGCCATGCGCAGTATCAACAACAATCACATCCACACCGGCTTTGACTAATAATTCAACGCGCTCATCATTTTCTGGACCGACCCCAACAGCAGCGCCAACAATCAAACGACCCAAATGATCTTTGGATGCATTGGGGTGCTCAGTGGCTTTCATAATATCTTTAACGGTCACAAGACCCTTGAGCTCAAATGCCTCATTAACCACCAACACACGTTCTAAACGGTGCTTATTCATCAGACGTTTAGCTTCATCTAAACTGGCACCTTCATGCACAGTCACGAGTCTTTCACGTGGTGTCATTTTGGATTTGACAGCAGCATCTAGGTCTTCTTCAAAGCGCAAATCACGATTTGTGATGATTCCAACAACGGTTTTACCCTCAAGGACTGGAAAACCTGAAAACCCATGTTCTTTGGATAAATGAATCACTTCACGTACGGTCATCGATGGCCCAATAGTGATTGGATCCCTTAAAACACCTGACTCGTAGCGCTTTACTTTAAGAACTTCTCTGGCTTGTTCAGCAGGTTTGAGGTTCTTATGGATAACTCCAATTCCCCCTTCAGAAGCCATCGCAATCGCTAATTTTCCCTCAGTCACTGTATCCATCGCCGCAGATACCAAAGGAATGTTTAAGGCAATTTGACGTGTTAACTGTGTACCTAATTGAGTATCCCGAGGTAAAACAGCAGAATAAGCAGGTATTAACAGTACATCGTCAAAGGTAAGTGCTTTTTTGATAAGACGCATAAAAAACCCCTAGACACAAAACATGATTATAAATGTTTCCAATTACAAGATCATAAATCCTTCATTTCCTTACGTTCTTTACGCACTTTTGCCTTTATCTTTAACTCAGCATCCTTATTTTGATTTGCCTTTTTACGTCTAATTTTTTTGGGGTCAATCAATATTGGCCGATAAAGCTCAATGCGATCACCATCATAAATGGGATCATTAGGTCCAAGAGGAATGCTAAATACGCCGATAGCCCCTTTTTTCTCAAATAGCGCGTCATCCTTCGAGCAAACAACATTGATATGTGCCAGCGCATCGTAGATGGTTACTGGAGAGCCATTCAAAGAAGGCATTGTGAAAGAAGATAGAACTGGTGGATTCTTTCTAGAGTCAAATAACTCTAAAGAAATGACCCTACTCAATTCACTCTCCATACAAATCGTTCGCTCGCTTGACGAAACCATTCACAAAAGTGTTTGCTATCACACTAAAGACAGGCCCAATTAATTTATCTAAAACAAAGTTTGAGAATTCATAACGCAGGGAGAACTCGATTTTGCAGGCCTCCTCAGTCAGTGGCGTAAAAACCCAATGCCCCTCAAATTTTTTGAATGGTCCAGACACAAAGGTCATATCAATATTGGTAGGTGATTTTTGAGTATTTTTCGTATGAAAATATTGCTTAACTCCCTTGAAATTGATATTGATCTTTGCCTCCATCATCTCAGGAGTAGATGCAAAAATTTCGACCCCACCACACCAAGGTAGAAACTCAGGATATTTTGACACGTCAGTCACCAAATCGTACATCCGTTGCGCTGAGTGTTGAATAAGTAATGATTTTTGAACGTCTGCCATAATTCTTCCAATTTCACTACATTATCAATGATTTAGATAAACAACTCCAACTATTTGTGGCAGATGCCAATATAATGACCGCATGAGCATTATTGAAAACAAAAAAGCTTTCTTTGATTATTTTATCGAAGACCGCATAGAAGCGGGTCTTGTGCTTGAGGGCTGGGAAGTTAAAGCGATTAGAGCTGGACGCGGCAATATCAAAGAGGCCTATGTAGTCATTCGACAAGCTGAGCTCTATTTAATTGGCTCGCACATCAGTCCTTTACCTGAAGCGTCTACGCATATTCAGCCTGATCCTGTAAGAACTCGTAAATTATTGATGCATGCTGAACAGATCAATAAATGGATTGGTAAGGCCGAACAAAAGGGCTATACCCTCGTGCCTCTTAACTTGCACTATTCCAAGGGACGAATCAAATGTGAAATTGGTCTAGCTAAAGGGAAAAAACAATTTGATAAGCGTGAAACGGAAAAAGAAAGAGACTGGGTCCGCGAAAAAGCGCAAATCAGTCGCGGCAAATATATGTAATTGATTGAGTTGGTTTCAAAGCCTAATTGGGACAATGTGAACTACAACATTTAACCATCTTAGGCTGCTTCATCAAATTAGGCTCAATTCCGTCTTGTGAAAATAAGCCCTCTATTTTTACTATTGTTTAGGACTTAGCTAAATCTTCCCAGGTCTTGACTACCGTATCTGGATTTAAAGATATCGATGTGATCCCTTTATCTTTTAACCATCTTGCAAAATCCGGATAATCCGACGGACCTTGACCACAAATTCCGATATATTTACCTTTAGATAAGCAAGCTTGAATTGCTTTATCGATTAAATAGAGTATTGCTGGATCTCTTTCATCAAAATCAACTGCCAAAAGCTCCATGCCAGAGTCTCGGTCTAAACCGAGTGTCAATTGGGTTAGGTCATTAGAACCAATAGAGAACCCATCAAAATACTCTAAAAACTCATCCGCCAAAATAGCATTTGAAGGTATTTCACACATCATGACAATCTTTAATTCGTCTTGACCACGCACGAGTCCATGATTTCGCAATAAACCAATCACTTTCTCCGCTTGTTTAACAGTCCGTACAAAAGGAATCATAATTTGTACATTCGATAATCCCATATCGTTCCGTACCCGCTTAATCGCGGTGCATTCCATTTCAAAGGCTTTGGCAAAATCAGCAGATAAGTAACGTGATGCCCCTCTAAACCCTAACATTGGATTCTCTTCATCGGGCTCGTACCGAGACCCACCGATCAGTTTTTTATACTCATTCGATTTAAAATCAGACAAACGAACAATGACAGGCTTTGGATAAAAAGCCGCAGCAATCGTCGCAATCCCTTCTGCTAACTTATCTACATAAAAAGCCTCTGGACTGGCATGGCCTCGCGCAACACTTTCAACAGCAACCTTGAGATCTTGGTCGATATTAGGATATTGTAAGATGGCACTCGGGTGAACGCCAATATTATTGTTGATAATAAATTCTAACCTTGCTAATCCAACACCTTGATTTGGCATTTGACTAAAATTAAACGCTAACTGGGGATTACCCACGTTCATCATGATTTTTACTGGAATGTCGGGTAAAGTCCCTCGATGTACCTCGCTAACTTCAGTCTCAATTAAACCGTCATAAATTTTTCCTTCATCACCTTCCGCGCAGGAAACAGTGACCATAGCACCATCTTTCAGCACATCTGTGGCATCACCGCAGCCAACTACTGCAGGTACACCCAATTCACGTGCGATGATCGCGGCGTGACACGTTCTTCCGCCTCGGTTCGTGACGATGGCAGCCGCTCTTTTCATGACGGGCTCCCAATTGGGATCTGTCATATCGGCGACTAAAACATCTCCAGGTTGAACACGATCCATTTCTGATGGATCGTGTATTACACGGACGGGTCCGGCACCAATTTTTTGACCAATGGCACGACCATGCGTCAGCACAGTCGATGCACCCTTCAGTTGGTACTTCAACTCAACTTGATTACCAACTTGACTTCTAACAGTTTCGGGCCGGGCTTGCAGAATATAGATTTTTCCATCAATCCCATCTTTGCCCCACTCAATATCCATCGGTCTTTGATAATGTTCCTCTATCAGTAATGCGTATTGTGCAAGTTCAATAATATCGGCATCATTTAAGGAGTATCGATTGCGCGCATCTAGTGGAACATCTACCGTTTTGACACGACCTTCCTCACCTTGTTCAGTAAAACGCATTTGTATCAACTTAGAACCTAAATTACGTCTAATAATAGGATATTTACCACTGCGTAAAGAGGGTTTAAAGACATAAAATTCATCGGGGTTAACAGCTCCTTGAACTACTGTTTCACCAAGTCCATAGCTTGATGTAATAAATATTGCATCTTTGAAACCGGATTCAGTATCTAAAGTAAACATCACTCCTGACGATGCTTTATCAGATCTCACCATCCGTTGAACACCTACAGACAAAGCAACCTCTGCATGTAAGAATCCTTTATGGACCCGATAAGAAATCGCTCTATCGTTATAAAGAGATGCAAAAACCTCTTTTACGCGAATGAGTACATCTTCAATACCAACAACATTTAAATAACTTTCCTGCTGACCAGCGAATGAAGCATCTGGTAAATCCTCAGCGGTCGCTGAAGAGCGCACTGCAAATGATCCATTTCCACCAGTATCTAATTTTGCAAAAGCTGTGCGAATTTCCATCTCTAAACGCTCTTGCAAGGGGACCTCAATAATCCAACGACGAATATCTTGGCCAGCAACTGCAAGCGCTTTTACGTCATCAATATTAAGCCCTGCCAATCGATCAATAATTTTTTGCGTGAGCTGATGATGGTTTAAAAAATCCCGAAATGCTAAAGCCGTTGTTGCAAATCCAGTAGGAACTCGAACTCCTTTAGAGTGCAGCTGTGAAATCATTTCACCTAAGGAAGAGTTTTTTCCACCGACAGTTTCAACGTCGGCCATACGCAGCTCTTCAAAAGGAATCACGTAATCATTATGATGGTATGGTGTAGACATAAATACTCTCTAAAAATTGAAAAACTTTATTAATTAACTTATTCTATCAGCCAAATTTTATATGTCTAATAAACCAAGAATTGTCTTCATTGTCTCTGATGGGACCGGCATTACAGCTGAAACTTTTAGTCACTCCATTTTGGCTCAGTTTGAAACAAACATTAAACAAATTCGTATTCCTTTTGTTAATTCGATTGAAAAAGCATATCAAGCATTAGAAGAGATTAATCATAGTTTTATGCTTCATGGTATTAAACCGATTGTTTTTACCACCCTAGTTAACCCAGAAATCAACGCCCTAATTAACACTTCTCAGGCAATGGTCTTAGATATGTTCCATACCTTTGTGGCTCCTTTGGAGATTGAACTCAATTTAAAATCTACCCACGCCATGGGACGTTTTCACCAAAACCCCGAAACCGATAGTTACAAGAATAGAATTGAAGCGATTAACTTTTCTCTGGCTCATGATGATGGACAGTCCCATAAAAACCTTGAGGAAGCAGATGTTATTTTGGTTGGGGTTTCTAGAAGTGGTAAGACGCCCACCTGTCTTTATTTAGCAATGCAATATGGCATCAAATCCGCAAATTACCCTTTAATTCCGGAAGATTTTGAACGGGGCGCTTTACCATCAGAACTGACTAAACACCTCAGTAAACTCCATGGATTAACCATTGACGCTCAAAGGTTATCACAAATTCGCCATGAACGTCGCCCGGATAGTAAATACGCATCTCTAGAAAATTGTCGCTATGAAATCAATGAAGCGCAAATTATGATGGAAAAACATCATATTCCTTGGTTATCATCAACCCATAAATCAATTGAAGAAATTGCCACCACCATCTTACAAGTCATAAAATCAGATAAAACAATCTTTTAATTGTCATACTGACGTATTCTTCTCGCCTCGAACAAACACACCGCAGCAGCAGCAGAAACATTTAATGACTCAACATGGTGCGCTTGCGGAATAAATATATGTGTTCCCCGTTCAAGAAACAAACTACTCACCCCCTGTCCTTCGTTTCCAAAAACAAAGGTATGTGGCTCTAATAACTTAGGGCCCAAATCATAGAGATTGATTGCTTGAGAGTCCAATGCAGTGACATAAACTGCTTGAGTTGATTTTTGAAGAAACTCAGCAGGGTCTACCATTTCAAAAATCTCAAGATTTAAATGAGCCCCCATACCCGCGCGTAAGACTTTTAATGACCAAATATTCGCAGTGCCAACTGTACAAATCACGCGCCCATAGCCAGCCCCAAGAGCGGTCCGTAATATTGTGCCCACGTTGCCACTGTCTTGGATAGCATCTAAGACAATCGTATCTACCTTTTCATCAAGATAAGCATGTGGAACAGATATGTCGACTAGCGCTAGTAAACAGGGGCCATTGACTAGAGCGCTGAGCGAGGATTGGATGACCTCATCGACTAATATGAGCACTGGCAATTCATACTGATTTTTTTCGTAATGTTCAATGAAATTGTGCATCATATTAAATATCTCAGGCCTTTGCAGGTCATGATGCGATGTGATGATTGTCTTGATCTGCGATATTCTAGAAGATTGAATCCAAGCTTCAACAAGATGAATCCCTTCGATACAAGCAAGACCTGAATCTTTTCTTAATTGTGAAGCCTTTACACCCCCATCGAGATGCACCCGCATTTTTTTTACAAGATCATTTTGCGTAGACTCTATGAAACGAAAATATGTGGTGATATCAAGCATAGTGATCTCGCTGAGCAATTTTTTTTACCGGTGAAAAACTCATACGATATCCTGGAATGATACCTAAACTAGATAACTTTTCGAGATGATGTACGGTTGGGTAACCCATATGTTGCGCAAACCCATACTCCGGATATTGTTCATGAAGAGCAATCATTTCATGATCTCTAGTCACTTTCGCTAGTATGGAAGCCGCCGAAATACAAGGCTGGGTGACATCACCTTGGATGATAGTCTTGGTGGGTATATCAATGATTGGCGCTTTATTACCATCTATCAGCACAAGACTAGGTGTCAGTTGATACTGTTTTATCAAATTTTCTACCGCTCGTTTCATAGCCAACATTGTCGCTTGTAAAATATTGATCTCATCAATTTCTGCGGCAGATGCATGCCCAATTCCCCAAGCCATTGCTCGCACAGTTATCTGTTGAAATAAGCGCTCCCTTTGAGAATGTGATAATTTTTTTGAGTCCTTCAGGCCATCAATTGGACGTGCAGGATCTAAGATAACGGCTCCTGCAACCACATTACCAATTAATGGGCCCCTGCCTGCTTCATCGACTCCGCAGATGATTTCCATGAATCATTATCGGTGAGAAAGTTCAATCGTTTGAGCAACAGCTTGAGCTACGAGTTCATCCGTCGGTTTTCTTAATAGGAGATGCAACTCTTCGAAAATGTCTGCTAATGCGGCAACTTGACTTGGGCGATCTAGCCACTCTAATGTTTTTCGAGCCAAGGCTTCAGGTTTAGCCTGATCTTGAAGTAATTCAGGAACAACAAAGCTTTGACAAAGAATATTGGGTAACCCAACATAAGGTAAGTATCCCTGTAGCTTCATTAAACGACCAGTTAACCAAGGCAGAGAATACGAGATCACCATTGGCTTTTTCCATAAGGCAGCTTCAAGAGTGGCCGTACCACTAGCAATTAGGACGGTATCTGCCGCTTCTAATATAAGGCTTGAATTTTCTGTAATCAGTTCAATTTGAATATCAGGCGATGACTGTTGCGCCTGATTACGAAGTAGCTCTAATGCAGGACGTAACTTAGGTGTTGCCACAGGCGTTAAAAAGCGTATTTTTTTACCATGCGTTTTATGCATGATGACCATAGCCTCGAAAAAACCCTTAGCAATATATTGGATTTCTGACTGACGACTACCAGGAAGTACTGCAATCACAGTTTCATCACTTGCAATAGGGCCATACTGTAACAAGCCACTTGCATACAAACTATCTTTGGCATTTTGTGGCTGTGGCTGCAGAGGAATTCTATTGGCTAAGGGATGGCCGACATAAGTCGCCTGCATTCCCACATCATGGTACATTTTTGGCTCAAATGGAAAAATACACAACATATGATCGACTGCTTTTTGAATCCCGTGTATGCGATGGTAGCGCCATGCCCAAATCGATGGGCCGATGTAATGTACTGTAGGTATTTTTAAATCACGACATTTTTTTTCAATCGGTAAATTAAAGTCTGGTGCGTCAATACCAATATATACATCTGGACGTTCATTTTGGATCCGCTGTGTTAACTCACGACGAATTTTTAATATCTGCGGCAAATGTCCTAGTACCTCGACATATCCTCGCACACTCAGGGTTTCCATGGGCCATGATGACTCAAAGCCGCAATCCTGCATTTTAGGTCCACCAATCCCATAGAATCGGCTATTCATTAATTTGGGGTGCTTTTTAATCCCGTTTAAGAGTTCTGCCGCAAGCATATCTCCTGATGGCTCACCAGCGACGCAAGTAATAAGATAAGTCATAGATTAACGAATAATGCCTCGCGTTGACGCTTGAATAAATTTTAAAAACTCATCTACTTTTTCAATTCCTTCTGCCAGCAATGGCACGCCATCAACACCCGATGTTTTTACTTCTTGTATTGCAAGTTTGGCTTCTTCAAAAGTTAAACCATCTTTGTATAGGATGCGATAAACATGTCGCAAGGCAGTAATAGTTTCTGCGGAAAACCCTCTTCGTTTAAGGCCCTCTGCATTTAAACCATGTGGCTGTGCCTTATCCCCTGCAGCAATAATAAACGGGGGAATATCTTGCACAAGCGCTGACGCGCCACCCAACATGGAGTGTTGTCCAATACGAACAAATTGATGTACCCCTGACATACCTCCTAAAATCGCCCAATCTTCGACTACGACATGTCCCGCTATCTGGGCATTGCTCGAAAAAATCGTATGATTTCCAACAACACAATCATGGGCAATATGAACATACGCCATGATCCAGTTGTCATTACCAATACGTGTAACACCTTGATCTTGTTGTGTACCAGTATGAATAGTGGTGAATTCCCGAATAGTATTTCGATCACCGATGATTAATTGAGTAGGCTCACCACGATATTTCATATCTTGAGGCACGCCACCTAAAGAGGAAAAATGGCTGATCTTATTATCAATACCGATTTGCGTATGACCCTCAATCACTGTATGTGAACCGATAGATGTTCCAGCTCCAATTTTGACATGCGGACCAATAATGGCATAAGGGCCAATCATAGCGGTCGGATCTATAACAGCTTGGGGATCAACAATTGCCGAGGCATGAATCAATGACATCTCAATCTTCCTTCTTTCTTAAAGCACAGAGTAATTCCGCCTGGCAAACAATATCGTCTCCTACGGTTGCATGCGCTTTAAACTTCCAGATACCGCTTTTATAGCGATCCACTACAGCATTAAGAATCAGTTGATCTCCTGGAATAACCGGTTTTTTAAAACGCGCATTATCTATTCCCGCAAAGAAATATAGTGAATCATCGTCTTTTTCTTCAGAGAAAGCCAATAATGCGGAAGTCTGCGCTAATGATTCCAGAATCAATACGCCAGGCATCACAGGATAGTCAGGAAAGTGTCCTTGAAAATACGGCTCATTCACAGACACATTCTTGAGGGCCTTAATGCGCACTCTAGGGTCCAGTTCAAGAACGCGGTCCACAAGCAAAATGGGATAACGATGGGGTAATAATTTCAAAATTTTATTAATATCTAAATTCACTTCATTGGCCATTTGCTTTCACCCTACTTGATTAATTTTGTTAAATCTTTTACTTGTTGACGTAATTTGTCGAGACCACGAATAATTGCTGCATTTTTTTCCCATTGAGCATGCAGTGTAAATGGAAATAAACTTGTGTAGTGTCCGCCTGGCTCTTTAATTGATTTTGTAATTGAAGTTCCTCCAGAGACCGTTGTGCGATCAGCGATTTTCAAGTGACCTATAAAATTCGCGTATCCACCAATAACACATAAACTTCCAAGCTCAGTACTGCCTGCAACGCCAGAACACCCAGCCATGACCGTATGTGCACCAATTTTTACATTATGACCGATTTGAACTTGATTATCGAACTTACATCCATCACCAATTACCGTGTCAGCCATCGCCCCACGATCAATAGTCATGGAAGCACCACATTCCACATCGTTACCAATAATAACTCTTCCCGTTTGCGGAATTTTTACCCACTGGGCCGAAGTCTTAGAGAAATCAGGGGCAAATCCAAATCCATCCGAACCAATGACTACTCCACCATGCACAATGCATCTTTGACCAATTTGACAAAAGTCATAGACAACGGTCATGGGGTGAATCGTCGTGTTAGCTCCCACCTGAACATCACGTCCTAGCCTCACATGCGAGACAAGATGAACTTTCTCACCCAAGATAACACCTTCGCCAACCGAGCAAAAAGGACCAATCGTACAGGAGCTTGGAATAATCGCCGAAGGATGAATTTGTGCGCTTGGATCAACACTCGCTATAGACTCTCGACGATTTAATGTTTCAAAATATTGCGCCACGCGAGCGAATAATGCATAGGGGTTCGTAGATACTAGGTAAGCTCTTTGTGTTTTCGATGACTCTTTAATAAATTTACAATCTGCAGCATTAAGAATCAAAACCCCCGCTTGACTATCTACTGCCTGTTGACGGTAAATAGGATTCACAAGAAAAGAAATCTGATTCTCCTGAGCAATATCCAAGGGGGCTAGACCCTGAAGAGCAAGCGAATGATTACCATCTACTTCAAGTTGAAAGACGCCCGCAAGCTCTCCTAAGGTGATTTGCTTAGACATCCTGAATCAAGCTCATCTGCGATAAGATGTTATTTAGAATTCAAAGCGGCAATTACTTCGTTAGTAATATCAATCCTTGGGCTTACAAATGCCGCCTCTTGAACCACTAAATCAAGCTTTTTTTGCTCAACAATTGTTTTTAATACTTGATTGGCTTTTTCGAAGATCTTTGCTCTTTCCTCAGCACCTCGGCGCTGTGTATCTTCAATTAACTCCCTTTGCTTACGCTGTATCTCACGATCACTATCCGCTAATTCACGCTGTTTACGAATACGCTCAGCTTCAGGTAGTATCGCCGCATCTTTATCTAATTGCGCTGCTTGAGCTTTAATTTTTGAAATACCATCACGTACTTCTTTCTCACGCGCTCCAAATTCATTTTGCATTTTTGATTGAGCTTCTTTTGCCATTCTTGATTCACTGAGAATGCGCTCCAAACTCACAAAAGCAATCTTTACTCCAGAATCTTGGGCAAAGCTTGGCCAAGAGACTGAGCATAACAATGCAATACTTAAAATTGATAAATATTGACGAATCTTTAACTGCTTCATGCAATTTTTCCTTAAAAAATTAAAAAGTTGATCCAATTTGAAATTGGAAGTTTTGAACTCTATCCAAACTTGTTGTATTAAGCGGTATCCCATAACTAAATTTTAATGGTCCTAATGGAGAAATCCAAGTAATACCACCACCATAGGAATATCTTAAATCACCAAAGCTAGGAGCGCCATCGTAAACATTACCTGCATCCATAAATACAAAAAATCTTAGGGTTTTATCAGTGCCTGAGCCAGGAACTGGAAAAGAGTATTCAGCGTTAAATACAGCCTTCGAAGAACCGCCAGTCGGTTGATTAACACCTAAATAGTTATTATAAACCTGCGGCCCTAAAGATCCGGGTGTAAAACCTCTTACGGAGCCAATGCCTCCAAGATAATAATTTTTAGTGATAGGGAATGCTTTATCACCATAATTCTCACCATAACCTACCTGACCACTGAGCGCAATAACACTAGCACGACTCAGTGGATAGTAGTACTGATGTTGATAAAAAAGGCGGTAATACTGCATCTGGTCAACAGGCAAAGCTAATTCTGCATTGGCAACTTGTAGACTTCCTCTACTCGGCAATAATGCACTGTCTCTACCATCACTTGACCATCCTATAGTCAGCGGCACGTTCCAAGAATTCCCGGAATATCGACCAAGATAGGGGTCAGTAGATGTCCCATTAACAAGACTTGGGTCGTATCCACCTAAACTCGCTGCGTATTGCTGGTAGGGGATAGGTGAATTCTGAGTAGTTTTTATTTCTAATCTTTCGACAGCGGTTCCTACAAAAAATCGACCTTTTTCAGAGTAAGGGATACCAAATCGCAGCGAGGACCCGGCATTAACAATCGTATAATCTTGGTCACCCACAAAATATAGAGGCCGAGTTGTTCGGTAATAAATATCGGTATAGCGACTGATACCATCCTCGGTAAAGTAAGGATCAAATTGCAACAATACCAAGGTGCGGTTAACTTTACTAGTGTTCACGTTAAATCCAACGCTTGTACCAGTACCGAAAGCATTTTCTTGATTAATACCCGCAGATAAAACTACGCCTTCCGAGGAAGAAAAGCCAGCCCCTAAACTGAGGGAACCCGACGGTTTTTCAACAACACGTACGTTTAAATCTACTTGATCAGTTGCCCCTGATACCTCTTGAGTAGCCACATCCACTTCAGTAAAGTAGCCTAAACGATTAATTCTATCTTTAGATAATTTAATTTTCTCTCCGTCATACCAGGAACTTTCTAGTTGACGCATTTCTCGCCGAATAACACTATCTCGTGTTTTAGCGTTACCAGAAATCGTAATATTTTTTACGTAGGCTCTTTTTCCAGGATCAACCACCAGCAACATATCGACAAGCTTTTCTTCTTTTCGTAAGTCCGGTTGGGGCGTAATGGTTGCAAAAGCATAACCATAAGTACTTAATGCATCAGCAATCGCCTTAGAACCAAGATTTAATTTTGCAGACGAAAAGATTTCACCCGGCTTTAAAGGAATCAGTGCTTTGAGCTCCTCTTCCTTACCAAACATTTCACCACCTAGCTTAATATCCTTGACTTTATATTGCTCGCCTTCAAAAATATTGACCGTAATGTACATCCCTTTTTTATCAGGTGAAATCGAAATCTGGGTTGAATCAATTCGAAACTCCAAGTACCCCTGATTCAGGTAATAAGAACGAATACTTTCTAAATCTGCAGAGAGCTTTTGTTTCGAATAACGATTATTTTTGGAGTACCAAGAAAACCAACCCCCAGTAGAAAGTTGCATTTCTTTTTTCAGGTCTTTTTCACTGAAAGCTTTCGCTCCAATAATATTGATTTCTGAAATTGTAGAAATTAAACCTTCTTCAATATTCATATAGACCGATACTTGATTTCGCTCGCCAGGTGTAATCGTCGTGACAATCTCCGAGTCATAAAATCCCTTGCTCACGTACTGCCGTTTGAGCTCCTGCTCTGCTTTATCCACTAGGGCTTTATCAAAATATCTGCCATCAGCAAGGCCAATGGCTCGGAGAGATTTAAGAATCGCCTCTTTTTCAAACTCTTTCATGCCCGTAAAATCAATTTTTGAGATCGTCGGACGTTCTTCCACTAAGATCACTAAGACGCTGTTTTCAACTTTGACTTGAACATCCTTGAAAAAACCTGTGTTAAAAAGGCTACGAATAGCGTCCGCACCTTTCGAATTATCGAAGGTTTCTCCCACCTTTACAGGTAAATAACTAAAAACTGTACCCGGCTCTACCCTTTGCAAACCCTCGACACGAATGTCTTTAACCACAAAAGGATCAGCGGCTTGGACTTGACTAGCTTGTATTAATGTACCAATACTAAATACGAGAGCAAGTGCAATATGTAACTTATTTTTTTTTATATTCAACAAAATAGCTCTTAAATTCAATGTAATTATTGTTAGATTAATGCTCAAAATTATTTTTTATGACTTCAAACTCTATTATCCATGAAATAGCCGAGATAAATCGTTAAAAACAGCTATTCCTGTAAGGATTAGTATTCCAAGCACCCCTAATTTCGATGAAAACTCACGAAATGCATCAGATACAGGCCGACCACGAATCAACTCAACAAAATCAAAGACCAATTGCCCACCGTCTAACATGGGCAATGGCAGTAAATTCATAATACCTAAACTAATACTTATTAACACTAAAAATCCGATATAAGCTGTAAAACCTGAACTTGCGGATTGGCCTGCCATTCCAGCAATACCAATCGGACCACTAATTTGGTTAAAAGATGCTTTCCCCGAGATCAGTGCCACCATACTCAACGTAGAGACTGCACTAATGTCATAGACCCGTTCTATTGATCTAACAATAGAATCTGTTAAACCTAACTCCAATCGAAAAGTTGGTAGTGGCATTTCTTTGCTTAAGCCCAAGCCCATTTTTGCAAATACATCATTTTTTAATTGTAAGGAAGCTATCTCGGCATGATCAAAAACTACTCTCGTATCACCACTATCCGAATGAGCAACTTGTAATACGAATCCCTCGTCATTCATCACAGCACGTAATAACTTCCAGCGCAGACGATTCCAACTATCAATTGGGGTAAATTCAAGATTCATATCCACTCCGTTAGAATCTTTAGGTAAAAAAGCAAAGCCCCTCACTTCATCACCAGATACGAGTCCTGACTGTGCCGCTATAGAATTTGCCGGTGGTTGATCCAAGATGGCTTTTACTTGTAACGGACCACTTAGATAGAGAAAGAGCAAAAAAATAAACGCCAAGAAAAAATTCGCTAAAGGTCCTGCTGCAACAATACTCGATCTTTTCCATAATGCTTGCTGATCAAAAGCATGATGATGTTGTTCAGGACTTAAATTAGTATGCGTGCGCGTGTCAATCATCTTGACATAGCCACCAAGTGGAATTGCAGACAAAACAAATTCCGTACCAAGGTGACTCTTTGATTTTTTCCGTAATAAAACGGGACCAAATCCAATCGAAAATCGCTCTACGGCTACGCCACACCACTTGGCCACAATATAATGTCCAAATTCATGAAACCCGACCAATATTACGATAGCAACTAAAAAAGCAATGAGTGTCATCGTTTTAATTCCTTTACGATTTGATATGCGGTTTGTCTTGCAAGGTTATCTACAGATAATACAAGCTCTAGAGAACTTGCTGGCTCTGAGGATATTTTTCCTAAAACCTGCTCGATGATCTGCACAATTTGCAAGTATCCAATCTCTCGATTGAGAAAGCTTTCTACAGCAATCTCGTTTGCCGCGTTTAAAATAGCAGGCGCAGTCCCTTTTACTCGAGCAGCTTCTCTAGCTAAAAGAATCGCTGGGAATCGGATTGGATCAGCCGCCATAAAATTTAATTGATTGAGTTGCAACATGTCTAGTTTTTTTACGCCAGATACTATTCTTTTCGGCCATCCTAAGCCATAAGCAATTGGTGTGCGCATATCTGGCTCACCTAGTTGAGCCAGCAAAGATCCGTCAACATATCGGACAAGCGAGTGAATCATACTTTGTGGATGAATCACAATTTGTATTTTCTCTTGAGGCATCTGAAATAACCACATGGCTTCAATCAACTCTAAACCTTTATTCATCATCGTTGATGAATCAACAGAAATTTTTCTCCCCATTACCCAATTGGGATGAGCACAAGCCTCTTCTGGAGTAACCTTTGATAGTGTATCCATCGGTCGATGCAAAAAAGGCCCGCCTGAAGCAGTCAGTAAAAGCTCTTCGATTTCATGGGTATTATTTTGCTTACTCTGGGGTAAACACTGAAAAATCGCATTATGTTCACTATCAATAGGCAATAATTCAGCCCCGCTCCGTGCGATAGCATCCATTAAGATTTGACCTGACATCACTAAAGCTTCTTTATTTGCTAGTAATATTCTTTTACCCGCTTTAGCAGCCTCCAAAGTAGGCATCAAGCCAGCCGAACCAACAATTGCAGCCATCACCGTATCAACTTCATGGTGCATAACTGCTTCAATTAATCCCTGCGGACCATATAAGACTTGTATTGTCGAGTCATTGATTAAGGCTTTTAAAGATTGTGCATAATCTTTATTAGAAACTACAACGATACGCGGCTTAAATGTTAAGCACTGTTGTGCTAGCTTTTCAACCTGTGTATTCGCTGTTAAGGAAGTTACTCGAAATAAATCTGGATGACGAGCCACCACATCTAAAGTATTTTCACCAATAGAACCCGTTGAACCCAAAATACAGAGATTTCTCATTAGACTCCCATAAGAAGTAAAGCCGCGATTGGTAAGACTGGCAACAAAGCATCAAGACGATCCATAACACCACCATGCCCTGGCAAAAGCCTACTACTGTCTTTCATCCCTCTTAAGCGCTTCAGTTGAGATTCAAATAGGTCACCCATCACGCTTATTAGAGTTAAAAAGATACAAATCGGTATCAGCCCAACCCATGTATAACGATCATGAAGTAAACTGAAAAAATCGTTAGCTGAAGAATTAAACTGGTAAAAACAAAAACATAACAAGAACACCGCAAACATTCCTCCAATGACGCCTTCAATCGATTTTCCAGGGCTAATTTGAGGTGCCAGCTTATGCTTCCCAAATTGTTTACCAGAAAAATACGCCCCAATATCAGCTGTCCAAACAATCATGAGCACAGATAATAAAACCCATAATCCTTGTTCTCTTAGCTCAAGTAATGCATACCAATCACTAATAAATATAACCATTCCAGCCAAAGCTAAAAAATGCGTGTTTTCCTCTATCGAAAATTGTAATTTTTTACTCATGATGCGAGGAACTAAGGCAATCCAAAACACAACACTAGCCCACAAAAATACTTGTCTAAATATAGCAATCCAAGATGGCTCGATGTCACCAGACGCATGCTTGAAATAACTCATTATCAAAAGCAGGCATAAGATGACTAAACTATAGAATTTGGGATAATAATGCTCTACACCCCAAATGAATCTGCCCCACTCCCAAGCCGCCAAAGCAATTAAGATAGACATGACAAGCGATAGTATGATGATTGGGCTAAAAAATAGTACGGGAATAAAAAAAACAAATAACACGCAAGCTGTGATGACACGCGTTTTAAGCATTTTTAACTAGCGTGTTTTCCAAAACTTGTAATCCCGTTTGACCAAACCGACGTTCACGTTTTCTATACCACTCCAAGCTTTGCTCAAAAGCCTTGGCATTAAAGTCAGGCCAAAACATATCTGTAAAGTACATTTCTGTATAAGCGAGTTGCCATAATAAAAAGTTACTAATACGCTGCTCACCACCAGTTCGAATAAATAAATCTGGCTCTGGCGCATATGACATCGCCAAATAAGGATGTAACCAAGCCTCATTAATTTGCTCTGGATCAACCTGTGGATTGGCTTGTAAAGCTTTTTTAGTTGCATTGAGAATATCCCAACGACCGCCATAATTAGCTGCAATCGTGAGTACAAGCCCTGTATTGTTTTCTGTTAGAAGCTGTGCCTGGGCAATGCGTTTTTGGATATTCTCCGGAAATTGGCTAATTTTCCCAATCAGTCTTAAGCGAATATTATTTGCATGAAGTCGTGCAACCTCTTTATCTAAAGCGCGAAAGAATAAGTTCATCAAAAAGTTGACTTCATCTTTGGGACGACGCCAATTCTCAGAACTAAAGGCAAAAAGGGTTAGATACTCTACACCTATAGTAGTGCATTGCTCAACGATATCTCGAACCGTCTCCAGTCCTCTTGAGTGTCCTGCGACACGCGGCAATAAACGTTGATTAGCCCACCTTCCATTACCATCCATAATGATGGCAATATGCCTTGGCGTTATGCTAGTCGCAGGGATTTCAATGGTTGAGCTTTTAATGGTAGGTTCCATGGCTTGGTCGATCGGCTAGACCGTCATAATTTCTTTTTCTTTTTCTTGCACGAGTTTGTCCACTTCAGTCACAAAACGGTCGGTTCTTTTTTGCACATCGTCTTGCGAACGGCGCTCATCATCTTCTGAAATTAATTTATCCTTCGTTAATTTCTTTAATGATTCATTCGCGTCACGTCTTAAATTTCGGATTGCCACTTTGGAATCCTCACCCTCAGATTTAATCACCTTAACCAAATCACGACGGCGCTCTTCGGTCAATGCTGGCATCGGAATTCGGATCACGTTACCCTGTGTGGAAGGATTTAAACCCAAGTCTGAATCACGGATTGCCTTTTCAACAACAGCAATCATATTTTTTTCCCAAGGGGTCGCCGTAAGTGTTCTTGCATCCGCTAAACCTAATGCTGCTACCTGAGATATTGGCGTGGGATTGCCATAGTAATCGACCTGAATATGCTCGAGCAACCCTGTACTTGCTCTGCCAGTCCTGATCTTAGCCAAAGAGCCTTTTAAAGCCTCAATGGATTTATTCATTTTTGAGTCTACATTAGAGATCACTTCATTCGACGACATGACTATTCCTTAATTAAACGTGTACTAAAGTACCCTCTGGTTCGCCATTAACTACACGAAGCAAAGAGCCTTGCTTAAAGATTGAAAAAACTTTAATGGGTAATTGACGATCTCGACATAAAGCAAAAGCTGTCGCATCCATGACTTGCAAATTCTTGATAATCGCTTCATCAAAACTAATGGTTTTGTATAGGACAGCATCTGGATCTTTGTTGGGATCACTACTATAAATCCCATCTACCTTTGTGGCCTTTAATACAATATCCACTCCCATTTCAGCCCCGCGAAGCGCTGCTGCTGTATCAGTAGTAAAAAATGGATTTCCTGTACCAGCAGCAAAAATAACCACCTTACCCTCATTCATATGCCTGATAGCTCGGGGTCGAATATAGGGCTCAACCACCTGATCCATACGCAATGCCGACTGCACTCGAGCCTCTACACCTTTTTGACGCAGCGCATCTTGTAGTGCTAAAGAATTCATCATAGTCGCGAGCATACCCATGTAATCGGCAGTTGCACGATCCATTCCTGCAGCGCCACCCGCTACACCTCTAAAGATATTACCTCCACCAATGACAATCGCTAATTTAACGCCACTTTCAACTACTTTAGCGATTTCAGTCACCATTTGCTCAATGGTAGTAGGATTGATTCCGTAAGAATCGTTCCCCATTAATGCCTCACCAGATAATTTAAGAAGAACACTCTTATAGGCAGGCATATGGGATCTTTCTATTAACGTAAATAATACTATTATAAAGGCCTAAAAAAGAGGCGCCTTCATCAGCGCCTCTCGTTTGATGTAAGACTATTTCTAAACACTTCCTTTTGCTGCTGCTACTTGCGCTGCAACCTCTGCAGCGAAGTCATCTTGACGCTTTTCAATACCCTCACCGACAACATACATCGTAAAAGACTGAACGGTTGTCTTATTTTCTCTTAACATTTGTTCAACAGATTGCTTATCATTCTTCACAAATTGTTGGTTTAAAAGAGAAACTTCTTTTAAGTACTTCTGAATAGAGCCCTCTACCATCTTCGCTACAATCTCAGCAGGCTTACCAGATTCAGCAGCCTTTTGTTCAGCAACGCTTTTCTCTGCAGCAATCTTCTCAGCAGGTACATCGGCTGTAGACAAAGAGACCGGCTTCATCGCAGCGATATGCATCGCAACATCTTTCGCCGCGGTTTCATTTCCTGTGTATTCAACCATGACACCAATTCGAGTTCCGTGCAAATAGGCACTCAATGAAGCTCCTTGATGAAAGACCTTAAAACGACGTATAGAAATATTTTCTCCAATACGCCCGATCAACTCAGAACGAACTTCCTCAACGGTTTTACCATTTAAAGGTAAAGCCGATAATGCAGTAACATCATCATTGGCAATCTGATTTTTAACTACCAACTGTGCACAATCTTGAGTAAATTTTAAGAAATCATCATTTTGCGAAACGAAATCTGTTTCGCAGTTGATTTCAATTAATGAACCCTGGGTACCATCAATAAATGCAGTAATGACACCCTCTGCAGTGACTCTTGAAGCCGCTTTACTTGCCTTACTACCCAACTTAACACGCAGAATTTCCTCTGCACGCACCATATCACCCTGCGCTTCAGTTAAAGCTTTTTTACACTCCATCATGGGAGCATCGGTCTTTGCCCGAAGCTCTCCCACCATTCCTGCAGTAATTGCAACCATTAATCTTCCCGCCCTTCTTCAACGAATTCTGCTTCAGTTGTTTCTTTGATTGACTCTAATACCTGGTTCACAGCATTTGCTTTACCTTCTAAAATCGCATCAACCATTCCACGAACATATAGAGTCACCGCTTTACTCGAATCATCATTTCCAGGAATGATGTAATCGACACCTTCTGGTGAGTGATTAGTATCCACTACTGCGATGACAGGAATACCAAGTTTTTTGGCTTCAGTTAAAGCAATTTTGTGATAACCAATGTCAATTACAAAAATAGCCTCAGGAATACCAGCCATATCTTGGATTCCTCCTAAAGATTTTTGTAATTTATCGATTTCACGCTCATTCATGAGTCCTTCTTTTTTGGACAATCTATCCCACTCACCATTTTCGCGAGCAGCTGTCATTTCCTTTAGACGCTTAATAGAGCCTTTAACTGTCTTGAAATTAGTTAGAGTGCCGCCTAACCAACGGGCATCAACAAAAGGCATTCCTGCACGTGTTGCCTCTTCTGCAATAATTTCTTTAGACTGGCGTTTTGTACCAACGAATAAGATAGTTCCACGATTGGCGACAATATTTTTGGCAACCTTGATTGCCTCTTCATACATCGGAAGAGTTTTTTCAAGATTAATAATATGAATTTTATTGCGATGACCATAAATATAAGGGGCCATCTTAGGGGACCAGAAACGGGTTTGGTGACCAAAATGGCAACCGGCTTCTAACATTTGACGCATTGTCACTGACATAATTCTCTCCTTAGGGTTTAAACTAAAGTCAAATCCTGATTACGCTTAAAAGCGGCACCCCGGATGGTTTGACTCGTAATTCTCTGTGGATAAACAAAAATGTTCATCTAAACAAAGTCTTAGCATTATAAACTACTTTAAGCCATAATTCCAGTATGAAATCTATTTTTAAAGAAGTTTCTGATCTAAACGGTATGCGTCACGCTGGGAAACTAGCAAGTGAAGTTCTTGATTTTATTACACCCTATATTCAAGAAGGCGCTAGCACGGAAAACATTGACCGCATGTGCCATGAGTTCATGCGCGATGTCCAACACACAATTCCCGCGCCACTTAATTACCAACCTCCTGGTTATCCACCATTTCCTAAATCCATTTGCACATCAGTCAATGATGTCATTTGTCATGGGATACCCGGCGAACGAGTTCTCAAGTCAGGTGATATTGTTAATCTTGACATCACCGTCATTACTCAAGATGGCTATTACGGTGATACCAGCCGGATGTTTTTAGTAGGTGATGCCTCGATTATGGCAACGCGACTGTGTCAAATCACCTTTGAATGTATGTGGCTAGGTATTTCCCTTGTGAAACCTGGTGCCCGTCTAGGAGATATCGGCTATGTGATTCAAACCCACGCTGAAAAAGCTGGTTACTCCGTAGTCCGCGAATATTGCGGTCATGGCATCGGTAAAGTTTTTCATCAAGATCCTCAGATTTTGCATTATGGTAAACCGGGTACTGGTGATGCCCTCGTAGAGGGAATGACATTTACCATTGAGCCAATGATTAATGCTGGACGTAGAGAGATTCGTACGATGCCAGATTTATGGACTGTTAAAACAAAAGATCGAAGCCTATCTGCTCAATGGGAGCATACTGTGCTTGTAACTCCTACTGGAGTTGAGGTCTTAACTGTTTCTGAAAAATCTCCCGCGCCACCCGAAATCGTTATTCCACTATTTGGACAGTCCTTTCCTCCAAAAACATGAATTACTTTTTAGAATTAAAGTCCTCGATTTTCCAACAATTTAGCGCGAATCATCAAGTCAATCAATTGACTAAGGGACTAAGTATTGCGGCCGGACAAGTTTTGGAAAAAGCATGGCAAGAGGCCAAATTAGACGAGCTAGACCCCAATGAGTCGCTTAGCCTATTGGCTGTAGGAGGCTTTGGAAGAAACGAGCTTTTCCCTTTTTCTGATGTAGATATACTTGTGCTTGCTGAATCTGCAACTTCTCTTCTTGGCAGTACCCCACTGACCGAAAAAATTGAAAAGTTTATCTCGCTATGTTGGGACTTTGGCCTTGAAATCGGATCCTCTGTCCGCAGTGTGGATGAATGCCTCGAAGAATCCACGAAGGATATTACCGTCAAAACATCTCTTTTAGAAGCACGTTTTTTATTAGGTAATAAAAAACTGTTTCAAGAATTTCAAACACGTTTTAATGCAGCTCTTGATCCTAAATCTTTTTTCCTCGAAAAACTTTTAGAGATGAGGCAACGCCATCAAAAATATCAGAATACCCCTTATGCCCTTGAGCCCAATCTCAAGGAGAGCCCTGGTGGTCTGCGTGATATTCAAGTTCTCTTATGGATCACTCAAGCAGCAAAGTTTGGTAATTCCTTCAAGGACTTAAATAGAAGAGGCATCATTACCGGCCGGGAAGCTGCTGAACTCACAAAAAATCATAAATTTTTACAAACTTTACGTGCACATACACATTTAATTAGTAACCGTCGCCAGGATCAACTCATTTTTGAGAGTCAGACTCCACTCGCTGAGAAATTCGGCCTGATTAATAGTCCTGACAAAAGATCTAGCGAGCAAATTATGCGGCGCTATTACTGGGCAGCTAAAGCCGTTTCGCAACTCAATGAAGTACTTATTCAAAATATTGAAGCTTTACTTTTTCCACAAGAAGCGAAAAATATTCGTCCTATTTGCGAAAATTTCATAGAACGTCAAGGTCAACTCGACATCACAGATCCTCTGTTATATAACAAAAAGCCTGATCAAATCTTAGCGACTTTCGCTGTTCTAGCAAATACTAAAGGACTGACAGGACTATCCTCTCAGGTTCTTCGCGCCATCTATAATTCTCGGGATTTTATGAATGCAAGTTGGCGCAATGACCCGGTTAACCGCAAATATTTTTTAGAAATCATTCAGTCTTCTACTGGAATTTTTCGCTCATTAAATATCATGAATCAAACCAGCGTCCTCGGTCGCTACCTTCCTCCTTTCCGAAAAATTGTCGGTCAAATGCAGCATGATTTATTTCATGTGTATACGGTTGATCAACATATTTTGACGGTTTTAAAGAATGTTCGACGCTTCTTTGTCCCCGAACTTTCGCATGAATTTCCATTCTGCAGTGAACTTGCAGCCAATTTCGATAAGCCCTGGCTAATTATTTTAGGGGCCTTATTCCATGACATTGCTAAAGGTCGTGGTGGTGACCATTCGCATCTCGGCAAAAAAGATGTCAAAATTTTCGCAAAACAACATGGTCTGTCAAAAGAAGATACTGAAATGGTCTGTTTTTTAGTTGCAGAACACTTATGTATGAGTCAGATTGCCCAAAAAATGGATATCTCTGACCCTGAAGTGATTGCAACTTTTGCTAAAAAAGTCGGGGATGAAAAACATTTAACCGCACTTTATCTTTTAACCGTTGCCGATATTAGAGGAACTAGTCCGAAAGTTTGGAATGCTTGGAAAGGTAAATTATTAGAGGATTTATACCGTTTAACTCTGAATTTTTTTGGTGGTGCAAAATACGACACCTCCTCACAACTTGAAACTCGCCAACAAGATGCTATTGATCAGTTGAGGTTTCATGCTCTGCCCGTTGATGCGCATCAGTCGCTTTGGCGAAAAATAGATGTCGGCTTTTTCTTAAAACATGATTCTAATGACATTGCCTGGATTACAAGACATTTATATCGTTTCGTTGATTCGCCACTACCCATCGTACAAGCGCGCCTCTCCCCTATTGGTGAAGGACTACAAATTGTTGTTTATGTAAAAGATCAATCTGATCTTTTTGCAAAAATATGCTCCTATTTTGACCACAGCGGCTTTTCTATTCAGGATGCAATAATTCATACAACGAAGCATGGATACGCGCTAGATACATTTCAAGTTTCATACCTGCAAGATATTGATGTCTCTGAATATCGACCAGTTATTCAAATGGTTGAGCATGATTTAGCAGATATGCTTAAAAAAGAAAGCCCTCTTCCTCAAGCTCTCAAAGGCAGGATATCTCGTCAGTCAAGAACTTTCCCCATGCAACCCCGCGTACAACTTATCCCTGATGAAAAAGGCGACTCTTTTATTTTATCTTTAAGTGCGAATGATCGTGCTGGCTTACTTTATAACATTGCAAAAATACTGGCACATCATCAAATATCTCTAAAGAATGCCAAAATAAATACCCTAGGTGAGCGTGTCGAAGATACTCTTTTGCTGGATGGTGAAAAATTAAAGCTCAACCCAAAACTACAAATCCAAATTGAAACCGAATTAATCGAGGCCTTGTCGAATTAGTTTATCACTCAAGCATCGTCAGTAGTTCCTCTTCGCTAATGATGGCTATACCCAATGCTTGAGCCTTATCTAATTTGCTTCCCGCCTCAAGGCCTGCCAAAACATAATCCGTTTTAGCGGACACAGAGCCGGAAACTTTTGCTCCCGCTTGCTCTAGTAATTCTTTCGCTTGATCTCTCGATAATGTTGGCAAAGTTCCCGTCAAAACAATCGTTTTATTAAAGAAAATTCCTGCCTCATTCATCGGGGACGCTTCTTCTATCGGATTAACCCCACAAGCTATCAGTTGTTCAATCACCTCGACATTATGGGGTTGCGCAAGGAAGTTCTTAATGGACTGAACAATCACCGGCCCAACATCTCTGACTTTTAATAATTTGATCTCCGTAGAAGACATGAATGCAGTCAATGAGCCAAAATACTTTGCTAAATCTTTCGCGGTAGTCTCACCCACATGTCTAATCCCTAACGCAAAAATTACTCTTGCAAGGGTAGTTTGCTTAGACTTTTCAATTGCCTCGAGTAAATTCGAAGCGAGCTTTTCCCCCATACGATTGAGCTGTATTAAAGCATTAAGGCCAAGGCGATATAAATCTGCTGGATTTCTAATTAAATTTTCTGCAATTAATTGCTCTACAATTTTTTCACCCAAGCCATCAATATGCATCGCGCGACGGTGTGCAAAATGCGTAATTGATTGGAGTTTTTGCGCATTGCAAAATAAACCCCCAGTACAACGTGCAATCACTTCACCTGGAAGTTTTTCAATCAGAGAATGGCAAATAGGACAAAGTGTTGGCATTTGAAATACTTGCGTATTATTTGGTCGGCGATCCTTCAATACCATGACAACTTCTGGGATAACGTCACCCGCCCGTCTAACCACCACGAAATCTCCTACTCGAACATCTTTTCTGGAGATCTCTTCTTCATTATGTAAAGTGGCGTTCATTAAAGTAACTCCGCCAACAAGGACTGGTTCTAATCGTGCTACCGGCGTGATAGCTCCAGTTCTTCCGACTTGTACTTCAATCGCTAAAACTTTTGTAAAGGCTTCTTGAGGTGGAAATTTATGAGCAACAGCAAATCTTGGTGCCCTTGATACATATCCCAGTTGTTGTTGCTGATCAAACCTGTTGACTTTATAAACCACACCATCAATTTCATAGGGCAACTCTTCACGCTTTAAAGCAATCCGTTGAAAAAACGCCAACAATTCATCCACACCTTGTGCCACGCAATGCTCGGAAGATACTGGCATCCCCAAAGCAATCAATTGCTGCATCAATTGCCCATGTGATTGTGGTAACCAAAGGGTTGGAACAAGTTCCCCAATACCATATGCAAAAAATGACAAACTTCTCTTTGCTGTGATTTTTGCATCAAGCTGTCTTAAACTTCCTGCAGCAGCATTTCTTGGATTTGCAAATTCTTTCTCAGCTAAAGCGCGCTGTTGAGCATTGAGCTTATGAAAATCATCATGGGTCATAAATACCTCACCTCGAATTTCTATTCGGCGTGGATGATTATTGCCCTGTAATTTCCGTGGAATTTGGGCGATTGTCTTGATATTGTCAGTGACGTTTTCCCCAATCATGCCATCCCCACGTGTGGCAGCCCTAACTAAGAAGCCGTTTTCATACAGTAATGAAATCGCTAAACCATCAAACTTGAGTTCACAAGAATACTCAATTTGCTCAATACTCAAAGCTTCACGACACCTTTTGTCAAATGCCAATAACTCAACTTCATCTAATGCATTTTGCAAAGAGAGCATCGGTACTCCATGCTGGACAGGTGAAAACACTGTATTTGTTCTCCCACCAACACTTTGCGATGGCGAGTCTGCTGAGATCAAGTAGGGATAATTTTGTTCAATATCCAGTAACTCTTTAAATAAAGTGTCATATTGTGCATCGGATATAACTGGATTATCCTGCGTATAGTAAGCTTGATTGTGGTGCTTAATTTGCTCTTTAAGCCAATCGTAACGCTTGACTGATTGATTATCATCCATCAGCGATATTTAACTAAATAGACGAAGTGCTGTGGCTGAGCCAGGAAGAATTTGACGCTCTTGCATCAGGGCATAAATTGGCTCAAGTTGCGCCTTAATCAATTCAACTGAACCTACATCCAAGACCTGTCCATTGTCATCAAGCACTCGTCCATCCAGCTCTGATGCAATCGCCGATGAAATTTCATACATTTTCGTAAATGCATCATAATCCTCAGACACCATAGGGACCTCTAAAGCAAAGACAATCGATTTAATCCTTTGCGTCTGTAAATCATCAGTTAGAAAATTTAGACTGGGTATTTGAACTTTAAAAAGTAACTGATTTTGTGAAAAATGATTAAAAGATAAACCATCTCTGGATAAAGGACAGCTATTTTTAACAAGCACTGCCTCCACCTCCTTTGCGCTCCAGCTAATCATATTAGGAACTATACTGAAGCTCAATTGAATATCACATTGCACCGCAAAATCATCTAAGTCTTGGGCATCAGTTAATACATTTTGTATGGGGGGTAAATCAATTTCCGCATCAACTTCTCCAGCTAATTGCGCTGCTAGACCCAAAAATTCAGCTAAATCTTCTTTACTGACAGGTCCACGTCGATTGGCAAGTTGCATGCTGAAATACAATTCCCGATAGTAGTGCTCTGGATCAATATTTTCCCAAGCGAGTTTTTCATCCAACTCAAATAGGCCCTCACAAGCCATACGATATTGCGGACTAATCGGCCAATGAGCCATTTTTTCTATGACTTCTGCCCCCTTGATCAATAGAACAAATTTAAGGGCCACAACACAGTCAATATTTGGATCAATGCGAGAAACGAAATAATTATTTGAGACTTTATCTTCCTCAATGAAAGGCTCATCTGAGCTTGGATTGACTAGCGTTGTTAATTTTTCTTCCCGCTTATCTAGTTGATCTGTTGTACCAAAATGAGGCTCCCTCATTCCATGAGAAGATAAGGTCTCCTGCATAACCGCTTGAGTTAGACTCGACATCATTCGTTTTTTCAAACGACGACTACGCAGAAAATTGGTCAAGATTAAGGCCAAAATAATAGCTGCACCAATCAGATAGAGTGCAATTTGTAGATCAAAATGTTCAGTCAACGGCAAAATACTTTCAGGCATTTTATCAACTCTGGGTCAATGCAGTGGCAGCTTGTAAATCTACAGCAACTACCCTAGAAACACCCTGCTCTTGCATCGTAACACCAATCAATTGATTCGCTATTTCCATCGTTATTTTGTTGTGTGAAATAAACAAAAATTGTGTTTTTTGCGACATTTTGGCAACAATATCAGAGTATCTCGCAGTATTAGCATCATCCAAAGGCGCGTCCACTTCGTCTAATAAACAAAATGGCGCAGGATTTAACTGAAATAATGAAAATACTAAGGCAATTGCAGTTAACGCTTTTTCGCCACCCGATAAAAGATGAATTGTGGTGTTTTTCTTTCCAGGAGGTTGTGCCATGACTTGGACTCCAGAATCAAGAATCTCTTCACCAGTCATCATTAATTTGGCGTTTCCACCGCCAAATAAGGCAGGGAAAATTTCTGAGAAATGGTGATTAACTTGATCAAAAGTATCTTGCAACAGTGTGCGCGTTTCTGCATCAATGCGCATAATGGCATCTGTTAGGGTCTGCATCGCTTCATTTAAATCTGCAGACTGTGCATCTAAAAAACCCTTCCTCTGTTTAAAGGATTGCAATTCATCTAAAGCCGCCATATTTACAGGGCCCAGTGCTTGAATTTGCTGTTGCAATTGATTGACCTGAGTTTGCAATTGAGATACTCGGTGTTCGTCAGTAATTTTTAGTTTTAACTGCTCAATATCTGCATTTTTCTCTTGTAGTAAAGTCATAAACTGCTCAACTGTCAGTCTCGAGGCTTGTTCTTTTAGCTGTGCAGCAGTGATCTTTTCACGAATAGGTTCTATGAACTTCTCTAAACCCATACGATTTTCATCCGTGCTTTTAATCGTAAACATTAAATCATCAAAAATCGTTCTTGCCTGCGCCAAGGAAAGCTCTTTTTCTGAGCGCGCTTGTAACTGCGATTGCAATTGCTCTTGGAGGCTTTCATCAGAAAATTGTTGTAAGTCGCTGTGAATCTCTTGCTCTGAATTTCTTATCTGCTCAATCTGCTCAGTAGACATTTTGATTTCACTTTCCAAATCAACTTGTCTTTGTAAAAGCGTGCGTAGTTCGTAGGCAGCTTCTTGTGCATTAGAACTAAGCTCTTGATGTTTACGCAATGCTTCATCACGGTTCCGAAGAATCTCTAGATGAGAGCTTTGAGCTTGCTCAAGAATTACTTTGGCATCTATAATTTTTTGATCTATTGCCCTGAGCTCTGATTGACTATTTGCCAAAGTCGCTTTTAACTGATCAATCAGTTGATTTGTCTCTGCAATATCATTTTGTAATTGATTAGCTTTGGCGGAATACTCTTGTTCAGCTTGCCTGAGTTGCAAGGCATCCATCTCAAATCGATGCGCATCTTTAATTGTTTGTTCCGCTGCGAGTCGATCACTAGTAGCCTGTTGGTGCGCTAATTGATATTGTGCCTGCATTCTGGCTTGCTCACTTTGCGCTTCTTCAAGAATTAACTGTTCAGATTTAATCTGTAACTCTAAACTTTCAATTTCCTTAGCGCGAGCAATCAAACCAGATTGCTCGTTGTCTTGGGCGTATAACTGGATGCCAACACGGGAGATAATATGACCGGATTTGGCAACAAAAACACCCCCAATGGGCAATTCCAACCGTCTTGCTAAACCATCATGGACAGAGTCAATTACAAAAACGTTGGATAACCACTCACTTAAAACTGGAGTAAGCGCAAGATCTTTAACGATAATTCGACTCAAAAGCGGCGTTAGATTTCCAAGGGGAGCCACTTTATTTGACCCTGTAGGTGCAGTTGCCTCAAACCATGCAACCCTGCCCGGAGGAACTTGCTCTACAAAGCCTATCGCTGAATTTAAATCATGCGTTTGAATAGCGCTAACTCGCTCCCTTAAAATAGACTCTACAGCGGATTCCCAACCATTTTCAACTTGTATTTTTTGCCAAAAACGTGGCAACTCATGTAAATGATTTTGTTCCAACCAAGGACGAAGTTTTCCTTGCGCTTGAACTCTCTCTTGAATCCCCTTTAAAGCAGATAGTTTTGCCTGAGTCTGATTGATTGCTTGATGGGCATTTTGTGATGTCTGCTGGGACTCTTGACGCGATTTGTCGGCAATTGGTAAAAATTGTTCAGAGCTTTGTCTTTTGAGTTGCGCTTCATCTCTTTTTTTCAAAGCACTTTGACTTCTATCTAAAGCAGTATTTAAAGCCTCATCGTCTGGTTTAATTAATTTATCGAAATCAATTTGTAAGCGAACAATGCGCTGTTCAGACTGTTCAATTTGGGTGACCAATCCTTGGGTCAACGCATTTTTACTGACGACTTGCTTTTCAAGCTCATTAAAATCATTTCTGCGCTGCGACAAACTTTCTTCTGATACTTTCCACCGCTCATCTAATTCTGGGAGAAGACTAGCATGATCACTGAGGTCAGACTGCAATAAATTATCTTGCTCTTGCGCATTCTGAATGTCGGTAGTCAATCTACTGAGTTGCTCAAACGCATGATCATGCTGCGCTTGCCAACGTATCAATTGTGACTCAAGAGTTTTTAACTGATTTTCTAAGCGTTGCTTTGACTCACTTGCAAATTTAATCTCAGACTCTAAGCGCGATACTTGGGAATTGACCTCATAAAGATCACCCTGAGCTTGTGAAACATTATTTTGCAGATCGAACTGTTGCGTTCGTTGGGCGTCTAAGTCTGATTCAATAGCCCTGATTTGCGCCACTTTTTCTTCTAAATCAATTTGAGATTGACGAATCAATGCGATTTGTTGATTTTGCGCTTGCTCTCCTTCTAACATGCGCATTAACCAAAGCAATTGTTGGAGCTCGTGCATCGAATCTTGATAAACATTAAATTTTTGTGCGACTTCTGCTTGCGACTCTAATTTAAGTAACTGAGCATCTAATTCGCGCAAAATATCACTCACCCGGGTTAAATTTTCGCGGGTATCTTCTAAACGTGATTCTGTTTCTTTTCGGCGCTCTTTATATTTAGAAACTCCAGCGGCTTCTTCCAAAAAAATACGCAACTCTTCAGGCTTGGATTCAATAATTCTTGATATAGTCCCTTGTCCAATAATGGCATAAGCTTTTGGACCAAGACCTGTTCCTAAAAACATATCCTGAATATCTTTTCGACGCACAACTTGTTGATTGATTAAGTAATTAGAGGCCCCATCTCGGGTCAATACACGCTTGACTGAAATTTCTCCAAATTGAGCCCATTGTCCTTGAGCCCTACCATCAGTGTTGTCAAAAACAAGTTCAACGCTCGCTCTTCCAGCAGGCTTTCGTAAGCCAGAGCCATTAAAGATGACGTCTTGCATGGACTCACCTCGAAGCTCGCTTGCTCGAGATTCCCCGAGCACCCACCGCACCGCATCGATGATATTGGACTTTCCGCAACCATTAGGACCAACAACGCCTATCAGTTGTCCTGGCAGTTCAAAGCTAGTAGGATCAACAAAGGACTTAAAACCCGCTAATTTAATTGATTTGAGTCTCACAACGATCTAAATTTTTCATAGGTAAAGCATGATGATATCAATATTTGTAACTATTTAGCTGTTTTTACAAGATTTACTGGCAAAGATATAAAATAGAAAGTACTTTTAGCCTAATCTCACATAAATTTATCCAACTATGACCAAAATATCTCAAGATCAACTTCAGTCTGTTATTGACCAAGCCTGGGAAAATCGCGCCCAAATTACTCTTCAAAATGCAAGTCCAGAGTTACGCAATAGCGTCTCTCAGGTGATCGAAGGTCTCAATATGGGAGAGATTCGGGTCGCCACTAAAGAGTCTGTTGGGGTTTGGAATGTAAATCAGTGGGTAAAAAAAGCAGTGTTACTTTCATTTAAGCTCCAAGATAATGAAGTTATGGGCGCTGGTGGCAATACCCAGTTTTTTGACAAGGTTCCCTCTAAGTTTGAAAAATACTCCCATGAAGATTTTATCAAAGGGGGTTTTCGTGTTGTGCCTCCTGCCATTGCGCGTCGTGGATCTTTTATCAGTAAAAACGTTGTCCTCATGCCTTCTTATGTCAATATCGGCGCTTATGTCGATGAAGGCAGCATGGTGGATACCTGGGCAACCGTAGGCTCGTGTG
>JBBAKF010000021.1:0-33627 GCA_040403635.1 Polynucleobacter sp. | reverse complement strand
TGCACCAGCTTCTACACAGAGCATGGCCCGATCAAGGGCGCTGTTAAAGCCCTCTACAGCTAGAGCGTCGGTCCTTGCCATGATATTGAAATGGGGATCAATGCGAGCATCAACAGCCGCCTTAATGCGGTCAACCATTTCTTGGGCACTAACAATTTCTTTATTGGGTCGATGACCACAGCGTTTAGCACCAACCTGATCTTCGATATGGATTGCAGCAACGCCAGCCTTTTCCATTGAGCGAACAGTTCTTGCGATATTAAAAGCCGAGGCTCCAAACCCCGTGTCTACATCCACGAGCAGCGGCAAGGGACAAATATCAGTAATCCTTCTCGCGTCTGTTAGGACATCTTCTAAGTTAGAGATACCAAGATCGGGTAAACCGAGAGAGCCTGCAGAGACACCACCTCCGGAGAGATAAATCGCCTGAAATCCTGCGCGCTGTGCCAAAAGAGCATGATTAGCATTAATAGCTCCAATGATTTGCAAAGGAGATTCTTCTCTTAGGGCATTTTTTAAAAGAAGTCCTGGAGAGGGTGATGTCATAAAGTTTTATCAATCAGTAAAAAAATAGTCAGCTATGAATTTTTAGTCTGCAGTAATCTTAGTTCTAGCCACAACCGTTTTCCAGCGATTGAGTTCTTTTTGTACAAATTGCTTGAGTTGCTCTGGGGTACTTGTTTCTACTTCAGCACCTTGATCTTCAATTTTCTTTTCAACCGCAGGATCATTCAGAATGAGGTTCATTTCCTTGTTAAGCATTTGGATGATTGGCTGAGGTGTGTTTGCGGGTGCAAAAAGACCATACCATTGCGGCACATTCACATCTGCAATTCCTTGTTCTGCCAAAGTTGGAATGTCGGGTACGGCTTTTGAGCGCTTTTCACCCGCAATCCCCATCGCTTTTAACTTGCCGGATTTGACATGAGGGTAGGCCGTAAAGAGGCTAGGAAACATGATTTGAGTGGTGCCACCAATAGTATCATTCACACCAAGTGCTGCACCTTTATAAGGGATATGCAATAAATCAGTTCCCGTAGAAAGCTTGAATAACTCACCAGCAAAATGCGGTGCTGATCCTTTACCTGCAGATGCAAAACTAAAAGTTCCTGGCTTGGATTTAATGAGTGTCACAAGTTCTTTGACATTAGTGATGGGTAAATTAGCATTGGCTACCATCAGGGTTGGAGAAGACGCGATCATGCCAATGGGTTCAAAGTCTTTAATCGGGTCGTACTTCAACTTAGACAGGGCAGGGTTAATACTATGGGTCGCTGTATAGCCCAAAAGAAGCGTGTATCCATCAGGTTGAGCGCGAGCAACATATTCCGTACCAATGACGTTATTACCACCGGGTCTATTTTCCACAATGACAGATTGACCAAATTTTACCGATAAGCCCTGTGCAACAAATCGTGCAAAAGCGTCTGTACCACCACCTGGGGCGTTCGTAACTACAATCGTGATGGGTTTAGTTGGATATTTTGCCTGCGACAATGCAGCAAGGGGAAATACTAAAACAAGCACTGCAATGATTGAAGCGGAAAAGTCTTGGGGTTTCGGGAGTTTAAAAATAAACATAATCAACCTTTCAATTTCTGTGATTTGTTTGGTTTTCGAGTTTTAAATAATCAGTTACACTAAATTCTAAACGCAAATAATAAATCGCAAATAATTACTAATAAATAATAAAAATATTGGGGGCAGTCGTGGAATGGGGATTTACAGGTAAAACAGCTTTAGTGACTGGTGCTAGCCAAGGTATTGGCAGAACAACAGCAAGATTATTGGCCCTCCAGGGAGTTCAAGTCATTGGTGTTGCGCGAAGAACAGCCCTAATCGAAACTTTAAATCAAGAAATTGCAGCAATCAATCCAAAGGCACCAAACATTATTTCTCTGGGAGCAGATTTTTTCATTGAAGGAGAGTCTGAGCGCGTCGCTGCAAAAGCGCTTGATCTCATTGGCCGGATAGATATTCTCATGAACGCTGCGGGGGGTAGTCGCCCGATTGAATTTGATGCAACCAGTGAGCAGTGGTTAGAGGGGATGACTTTAAATTTCTTTCGTATTCGCGAACTAACGCATGCACTTGTACCGAGTATGAAAAAAAATCAATGGGGTAGGATCATTACTTTTACGGGTACTTCAGAACCTAGAATGCTTAATGCTGCATTTACCGCTAAAGCTGCAGTGCATGTTTGGGCAAAAGCTTTATCTCGTGAAGTTGCGCCATTTGGTGTCACTGTCAATAGCCTACAGCCCGGCAGAATACGCACTGAGCAAATTCAAAAGCGCTATCCCACTTTGGAGAGTGAACTTGAATATTCAAAACAAGAAATTCCCGTTGGAAGATTTGGTGAGCCAGAGGAAATTGCCGCAGTTGCCATGTTTTTAGCCTCACCATTAGCGAGTTATGTCACGGGCACTGTGATTCCAGTGGATGGAGGTTCAAGTCGCTTTGCTTTTTAAGTCAATCTGAGGTTGTTTGTAATAGCTTTTGCGGTAGTTTTTTGTTTTTTAGTTCAAGTCGCCTAAGGGATTAACTAAATTCAAATGCGACATTTTTATCAACATTATTTGAGGGTAATTTATGCAACGTCGTCCTTTTCTAAAATCTGCTTTATACACTGCTATTGGTTCATTAACTTCAGGGCTTGGATTTGCACAGTCATCCACGGCCTTTCCAAATCGTCCGGTCAAGATGATTGTCCCTTTGGCTCCTGGAGGGGGCTCAGATGCTATTGCTAGACTTTTAAGCGCTAACTTAACAGAAAAATACGGGCAAGCTTTTGTGGTGGAGAATCGTCCTGCAGCATCTGGGATTGTGGGAACTGATGCGGTTGCTAAATCTGCACCGGATGGTTATACCTTGTTAACTGTTTTTTCTACTCATGCGATGAGTGCAGAGTTATTTAAAAAATTACCCTACGATCCTGTCAAAGACTTTGCTCCTGTTTCTCTGACTATCCAATCGCCCCTCGTACTTTTGGTAAATCCAAGTTTGCCCATTAATAACTTCAAAGAATTTGTCGCTTACGCTAAAGCAAATCCGGGTAAATTAAATTATGGCTCATCGGGGCAGGGAAGTGCGCCACATTTAATGACAGAACAAATGAATGCCATGGCAGGCATTAAGACGACCCATGTCCCTTATAAAGGTGTGGCCCCGATTACCTTAGCATTAGTCCAAAATGAAATTCAATTTGCTCTTGCCAATATCTTCACCACATTACCGATGGTAAAAGCCGGTCGTCTCAAAATGATTGCAACGGGAGGCGTGAAGCGCTCTCTATTAGCGCCAGATGTTCCGACGATCGCTGAATCAGGATTAACAGGATATGACTCTGTAGTTTGGTACGGTGTTTTAGCCCCAGCAAAGACTCCTCCGGCAATTATTGAAGAGCTCAGTAAAGAGATTGCAACCATTTTAAGAAAGCCAGAAGTCGTAAAAACAATTACCGATGGCGGTAATGAACCTGTGGGAAGCACACCTCAGTATTTAGCACAAGTGATGGCTGATGAAGCAAAAAAATGGGGTGCTATTGGTAGAAAGCTTGGCGTTGAATTAGAGTGAAGTCGTATTAATCGAGGAGAATAAAATGCAGGCATTAGTTTTAGAGGCTTTTGGCGCAGAATTGCAGCTCAAGGAAGTGCCCATGCCACAGGTAGGTCCCAATGATGTTCTAGTAAAGGTAGGTGCTTGTGGCGTAGGCTTAACGGTCGTAAACTTACTGGCAACGCCTGGGCGAGTCAAAGAATACCCTAGAATACCTGGTCATGAAATTGCTGGAGTAGTTGTGGAAGTTGGCTCGCGAGTGCATAGTGTTAAAGTGGGCACTCGGGTTACCAACCATTTTTATTTGACTTGTGGGCAATGTATTCATTGTCGCAGTGGTAGAGAGACCTTATGTTTACATTGTATTGGCAACGTCGGTCAAGCCAGCGATGGAGGCTATGCAGAATATGTGGTGCTTCCTGAGCGTAATGTCATCGCCATACCAGATGGTGTTTCAGATATTGATGCTGCTGTTGGATCTGATGCTATTGCAACGCCTTATCATGCTTGTGTCAAAGAGGCGCGACTCAAGCCAAGTGATACGGCTTTAGTTGTTGGTGCAGCTGGTGGAGTTGGAATCCATATGATTCAGATGGCAAGACTATGTGGTGCAACAGTTTTTGCGGCTGATCTTGGACAAGACAAAATTGATTTTATAAACACGGTGGGCGCTGATTTTGTAATTGATGCGGCTAAAGGGTCTATTGCTGAACAAGTCATGTCTTTGACCAACGGTGTTGGAGTTGATGCGGTCATTGATATTGTTGGCTCAAAGAAATCTTTAGAACAATCATTGGCGTCTTTAGCTGTAGGCGGTCGCTTAGTCATTGTTGGTTCAAGCCCAGTAGGAGTTTATAAAGAGGATCCAAGCTTTTTAGTGGATCCGCAACGTTTTTTACACCGCGGTCTAGAGATTCATGCGGCGAGGTATGTTACTTTGGCAGAAATTAGTCGGACATTAGAATTAATCAGAGATAAAAAAATTAAACCTATCGTTACTCAAACGGTTTCTTTGGCAGAGGTTCCAGCATTACATCAAGCAATTCGGAATGGAAAAACTTTAGGTCGTGTTGGAATGATTATCCGTTGATAAAAGGCCTGCAAGTCTTGAGGTCACTTAAGCTTACATATTGTCTGGGTTAAATTGGGGAACTGAAGGAATAGATGAACTGAAGATTTTTGGCTCCCCGACCTGGACTCGAACCAGGGACCTGCGGATTAACAGTCCGTCGCTCTACCGACTGAGCTATCAGGGAATAAAAAAGTATTATAACTTTTTTTTAAACTACAAGGCAAATTTTACTACGAATTTATGGATATCCAACTACAAACATGGTTTCAAGCTGAAGAAACCGTCATGCCAATACGTATTGAAGTATTCGTAAAAGAACAAAGTGTACCTGAAGATCTAGAGCGCGATGAGTATGACATTGACGCTATACACGCCTTATTAATCGTCGATGGTCAAACGATTGGAACGGGTAGAGTCTTTCAAAAAGATGCTCTAAGTAAGACCTACTTTATTGGCCGCCTATGTGTCGTCAAAAAATATCGTGGGGTCGGTTATGGCGAGCTCGTAATGAAAAAGCTCATAGAGCATGCTCAGCAGCAGGGTGCTACAGAGTGTTGTATTCATGCGCAAAGAGTGAGCCAGTTATTTTATAAAAAATTAGGTTTTATCGCCGAGCCCGACGTATTTATGGAAGCAGGCATTGAGCATGTAGTCATGAAACTAGCAATGTCTTAAAAGAAAATCGGCGGTAACAACACCCGCATCAATCGTTAATTCTTCCTTCAGAACAAAATTAAGAGCTTCTTCATAATTGACTAAGATGAAGTCACTGACTTCTTGATCTTGATTTTTGGGTTGGAATGACAAAGGGAGCTCTAAGTCGAAGGTATACAAAGTTTCGTGATGTAGGCTTGAGTCGACCAGACCGCGCCTTACATCAATCGAACCAATGGGATTTAAGAGATGCATAAGCTCATGACCGATGCCTGCTTCTTCACGGAGTTCACGAACAGCACATTGCAGTAGAGTTTCGTTGGCACTAATCCCGCCTGCAGTGACATTATCTAAAAGATTAGGATCAATATGCTTACGATGACTGCGTCGTGCTAACCAAAGTTTATTTTGAGTAGTAAAGCCATTAATATGAATAGCACGACTTTGTAATCCAAAGGCCCGAAAGAAAGTTCTTTCAACACGAAAGCGATCGTGTCCATGTTCATCGATCCAAGAAAACTCCTCATCGCGCCAGCCATTTAATAGATGGACATCCCGTAAGTGTTGTGCAAGGATACGCAGTTCAATGCTCAGCAGATGTGGAGTGACTTTATCAAGAATAATTTTTTGATTGGCGCAGTGGATGTAATGAATCGATTGATCTTCTTGCTCAATAAAATATTGAATTGCAGAAAAAATAGTTGTAGATACATAGCCGATCACTTGATCACCTAGATGGACTGAAAATAAATCTTGCGGAACGTTACGATAAGACGTTTCAATAATTTCTGTGAGGGCTGATCTGGAATTCAAATTGATTTGATAACTAGACATACATAATTTTCTTTTTAAAAAAGGTGTTCAAAATATATTAGGGATTTCACTAACAGTTTATGGTCATTCATAAAATGCAAGAAATTTTTCTTAAATATTTTTACTACCTAAAATTACTTGCTTAAAAAACAAGCAAGTCAGCTTCACCCCTAATATTCTTAAACATTTTATGATTTTTGTTTTACTTATCCACAAAACCTGTGGATAAGTATTCCTAAAATCTTACAAACGAGGGATTGACAAGTAGTTGTTATCTACTAAATCTTCTTTAAAAGAAAGGTAGTCAATCCTGATGGTGTCCCCGACTGGAGTCGAACCAGTATCTAGCCCTTAGGAGGGGCTTATTCTATCCATTGAACTACAGGGACAATAACTTGCTATTGTAATTCTTTCGCAGAATTTAACAAAGTAATTGAAATTGAAGACTATTTTTATTTGTAATTGATTTGTTTTATCCACGACTTTGAATCTTGTTAAGATTTGATTTAAACCACTTTAATGGTTAAGAAACTTAGAGAGTTTCATAATCAAGATACAATTTCCAACTATGGCAACACGAAAACAACAATATAGTGAATCATCCATTAAGGTCTTAAAGGGCTTAGAGCCCGTTAAACAAAGACCTGGGATGTACACCAGAACGGATAATCCACTGCATATCATCCAAGAAGTGATTGATAATGCATCGGATGAGGCCTTAGGGGGTCACGGGCAAGAAATCATCCTCACTTTGCATACCGATCAAAGCGTAAGTGTTGAGGACTTTGGCAGGGGTATTCCTGTAGGGATGCACCCTGATGAAAAAGTTCCTGTTGTGGAGATTGTATTTACACAACTGCATGCTGGCGGTAAATTTGAGAAGGGTAATGCCGGAGCCTATGCCTTTTCTGGCGGACTCCATGGAGTCGGTGTTTCAGTCACTAATGCCTTATCTAAAAGATTAGAAGTTGAAGTCTGGCGTGATAAACAATATTCCACCCTAGCTTTTGAACAAGGATTTTTAGTAGAAAAAATATCTACTAAATCTATTCCTGCTGGAGAAAAGGTGTCTGGTACCCGTGTTCGGGCATGGCCGGAGACTAAGTATTTTGATTCAGCTGCAATACCACTTGCTGAATTACAAAGATTGCTGCGTTCTAAAGCAGTTTTATTGCCTGGTGTAAAAGTAACTCTGATTCAAGAAAAGACGGGTGATACGCAATCATGGTTTTACGAGTATGGTCTTAAGGGCTATTTAGATGAAGCCATGTTACAAGGTGGACACAGTGAGCTAGTGATTCCTGTTTTTGATGGCGAACATTTCGCTGAGCCTGAGCGTGCTGGAGAAGAAAACTTTGCTCAAGGTGAGGGTGCATCGTGGATTGTTGCATGGACCGAAGAGGGAGCGCCAGTCAGAGAAAGTTATGTCAATCTCATTCCAACGACAGCCGGTGGAACCCACGAGAGCGGTCTACGTGAAGGTCTATATAACGCTGTCAAAAGTTTTATTGAGCTCCACGCCTTGCTTCCTAAAGGTGTGAAGCTCATGCCTGAAGATGTATTTCAACGTGCATCCTTTGTTTTGTCGGCAAAGGTATTAGATCCGCAATTTCAGGGTCAAATTAAAGAGCGCTTAAATTCTCGCGATGCTGTAAGACTAGTTTCTGGCTTCGTAAAGTCTGCTTTAGAGTTGTGGCTCAATCAACACGTGGACTATGGTAAAAAATTAGCTGAGTTAGTCATTAAACAAGCTCAAGCAAGAACACGTGCTGGACAAAAGATTGAAAAGCGCAAATCTTCTGGAGTAGCAGTGCTCCCAGGAAAACTGACTGATTGCGAGAGCGAAGATATCATTATTAACGAGATATTCTTAGTTGAGGGAGACTCTGCTGGAGGATCAGCAAAAATGGGTCGCAATAAAGAATATCAAGCGATATTACCTCTACGTGGAAAAGTTTTAAATACTTGGGAAACTGAGCGCGATCGTTTGTTTGCAAATAATGAAGTCCATGATATAGCCGTTGCAATTGGTGTTGATCCGCATAGCCTGAATGACAATCCAGATTTGAGTAACTTACGATATGGCAAAGTTTGTATCTTGTCTGACGCCGATGTGGATGGATCGCATATTCAAGTTTTGCTACTGACATTGTTTTATAAACATTTTCCAAAGTTAGTTGAACGTGGACATATTTACATAGCTCGTCCACCTTTGTTTCGGGTGGATGCCCCAGCACGCGGGAAAAAACCAGCACAAAAAATTTATGCGCTCGATACCAGTGAGTTAACATCCATCGAAGATAAGCTTAAAAAAGAGGGTTTAAAAGAGGGCAGTTGGCAGATTTCTCGATTTAAAGGTCTTGGCGAGATGAATCCTGAGCAACTCTGGGACACGACTTTGAACCCCGATACACGTAGACTATTGCCCATACTCACGGGCGACATTACCTTAGAAGATACCAATAAGATGATGGATATGTTGATGGGTAAGTCAGAGTCCTCGGCTAGGCGAAATTGGTTAGAAGAGCATGGTAATGAAGTTGAGGCTGATATTTAATCTTTAAGTACACATCTATTTATGTCAAATAACGAACCCGATTTATTTTCTAATATACCTGCAGAGCCATCTGACTCTCTTGTTCTGGCTAATTATGCCGAACGTGCGTATTTAGACTATGCCATTAGTGTAGTTAAAGGTCGTGCATTGCCAGAGTTAGCCGATGGTCAAAAGCCTGTCCAACGCCGAATATTATTCTCGATGAATGAGATGAATCTAAAATTCGATGCAAAGCCAGTCAAGAGTGCTAGAGTCGTTGGTGATGTCTTAGGTAAGTTTCATCCCCACGGCGATCAATCAGCTTATGATGCTTTAGTCAGACTCGCTCAAAGTTTTAGTTTGCGTTATCCCTTAATCGACGGTCAAGGTAATTTTGGCTCAAGAGATGGTGATGGTGCCGCGGCGATGCGTTATACCGAAGCAAGACTGACAAAAATAGCCGGTTTATTAATGGATGAAATTAATCAAGGCACGGTCGACTTTATTCCCAATTATGATGGTTCGATGGAAGAGCCTGCACTGTTACCAGCTAGATTGCCCTTTGTACTGCTCAACGGAGCATCTGGAATTGCGGTTGGAATGGCCACTGAGATACCTTCGCATCATCTAGGAGAAGTTGCAGCTGCAAGTATTGCGATGCTTAAAAACCCAAAAATTAGTGAAGATGATATTTTATCTTTGATTCCAGGTCCTGATTTTCCGGGTGGTGGGCAAATTATTTCTTCGGTTGAAGAAATTGCAGATATCTATAAAGTAGGCCGAGGAAGTCTTAAAGTCAGAGCTAGATGGACAGTTGAAGAAATGGCTCGCGGTCAATGGAAATTGGTGATGAATGAATTACCACCTAACACTTCCGCTCAAAAAGTTTTACAAGAAATTGAAGAACTGACTAATCCAAAAATCAAGGTTGGTAAAAAAGCCTTAAGTGCCGAACAAAACTCTTTAAAGCAAGCTACTCTTGCCTTACTTGACGGCGTAAGAGATGAGTCCAGTAAAGATGCAGCAGTAAGACTCGTATTTGAACCTAAAACCAAAAACATTGATGAAGCGGAGTTTGCTAATTTCTTATTGGCGCACACTTCCCTTGAATCGAATGCCTCGATTAACTTGGTCATGATTGGCACGGATGGACGTCCGCGTCAAAAAGGTATTCTAGCCATTTTGCAAGAATGGGCGCAGTTTAGAATTGAAACAGTCACTCGAAGAACACAACATCGTCTTGGCAAAGTCAGAGATCGCATGCATATTCTTGAGGGTCGCCAACTCGTTTTACTGAATATTGATCAAGTCATTCAGATTATTCGTCAAAGTGATGAGCCTAAAGTAGATTTGATGAACGCTTTTAAGTTGTCCGATCGTCAAGCTGAGGACATATTAGAGATTCGCCTGCGTCAATTAGCCAGATTAGAGGCGATTAAGATTGAGCAGGAATTATCCGAATTAGGCATTGAGAAAGCCGATTTAGAAGGTCTTTTGGCTAGTGAAACCCTGATGCGGAAAAAAATTATCAAAGAAGTTGAAGCGGATGCTAAAACTTTTGGTGATCAGCGTCGTACATTGATCCAAGAAGAAAAACGTAGCATTGTGCAAACAAAAATCATTGATGAACCTGTGAGTGTGATTGTTTCGCAAAAAGGTTGGGTACGCTCCCGTCAAGGTCATGGTCATGATGCATCACAGTTTTCGTTTAAGGCGGGTGATGCTCTCTTTGCAATTTACGAATGTCGCACGATTGATGTGATGATAGGGATTGGTAGTAATGGACGCGCATACAGTGTGCCGGTTGCTGACTTGCCAGGGGCGCGCGGAGACGGATCTCCTTATACATCTTTCATCAATTTAGTACCTGGAACGCAAATGGTCTCGTACTATGCTGGGGCTAACGATGATTTGTTACTCATTGCAATGGCATCGGGTAATGGCTTTTTAGCGAATGTAAGCGATATGGTCACTCGCAACAAAGCCGGAAAGAGCTTTGTGGGTGTTGATGAAAAATTTGTCGGAGGTGATCGCGTCTTACCCTTACAAGTAGTTACTGAGGGTATGAAAATGCTGGCATGTTTATCTGAAAACGGCAGACTACTGTCTTTCGAATTAGCGGATTTAAAGCGCTTACAAGGTGGTGGTAAGGGCTTGATTTTAATGGATCTGGAACCCAAAGAATCCTTGCAAAGCGCGATTGCTTTTGGCGCAGAAGGATTAGTGATGGATGGTATTGGACGGGGTGGAAAACCCTCATCCGTTCATATTAATTACAAGACACTAATGGGATTTAAAGCACCAAGAGCCAGAAAAGGTCATGCGATTGATCCAAAACTGAAAGAGGCTTGCCTTAAAAAGCCTTAAACAAATTGTTTAATTTCAGCAATCATCTCGATTTCTACGCAGGCACCAAGGGGTAGTTGAGCAACACCGAAGGCACTTCTTGCATGTTTACCTGCATCTTCGAAGACGTCAACGAGTAATTCAGAGCACCCATTAGTGACGAGATGATGTTCAGTAAATTCTGGTGTGGAGTTTACTAGGCTCGTCAATTTCAGAATCCGACTGACTTGATCTAAATCGCCTAAATGCTTTTCTAAAGTAGCTAAAAGATCGATGGCAACTTGGCGAGCAGCCAACTTTCCCTCTTCGGTAGTCATGTTTAGCCCCAATTTACCAACCCAAGCTTGGCCGTCTTTCTTAGCAATGTGACCAGAGAGGTACACAATATTACCCACATGACTAGCCATCACATAAGCAGCGGCTGGAGAACTTGCTTGCGGGATTTTAAGACCTAGTTTTTCGATACGCTGATACAGGGGAGAAGGGTTTTTAGTAGAGTTTTTCATGATAGTTTCCGTTGTGCGTTAAGTTAAATGTAAATTACATCATAAAGAGTTATTTAGATAATTCGCGCATTGCTCGTTCAAGTCCTTGAATCGTTACTGGATACATCTTCGATTTCATGAGATCTTTCATAATGGATACTGATTGGCGATATTGCCAAACGTGTTCAGGTTCAGGGTTTAACCAAGCAAAATGTGCAAAGTGATCGAGCATGCGGTTAATCCAAACAGCACCTGGCTCTTTGTTGGAGTACTCGACAGAGCCACCAGCAGCTAAAATTTCATAGGGGCTCATTGTGGCATCACCCACAAAAATGAGTTTGTAATCAGACCCGTACTTGCGCAGAATATCCATCGTAGGTATTTTCTCAGTAGTCCTGCGCCGATTATTTTTCCAAACATAATCATATAAGCAGTTATGAAAGTAAAAATGTTCTAAATGTTTAAATTCAGAGCTTGCTGCAGAAAATAGCTCCTCAACACGAGCAATATGATCATCCATTGAGCCACCGACATCCATCAGGAGTATGACTTTCACTTGATTATGGCGCTCGGGACGCATTTTAATATCAAGATAACCTGCATTGACGGCTGTGGCCATGATTGTTTGATCGATATCTAACTCAGTTTGTTGCCCAATTCTTGCAAAGCGACGCAAACGTCTTAAGGCTACTTTGATGTTTCTTGTACCCAGTTCGACAGAATCATCGTAATCCGCGAAATTGCGTTCATTCCAGACTTTAATGGCGGTCCGATGACCTGCAGAATTACCACCAATACGCATGCCTTCAGGGTGATAACCTTGATTACCGAAAGCTGACGAGCCACCAGTGCCGATCCATTTTTTTCCCCCTTCATGACGGTCTTTTTGCTCATCAAGCAATTCTCTAAACCGTTTCTTGAGTTCTTCAGGGCTACCATATTTTTGCAGTGCTAATTTATCCTCGGGACTTAATTCTTGAGTCAGCATTTTCTCTAACCACTCTAGTGGAATGTCTAGATAGAGCTCAAAAATATCATCAATACCCTTGAAAAAAGTACCAAAAGTTTGATCAAAGCGATCAAAGTATTTTTCATCTTTGACTAAAGTCATCCTCGATAAAAAATAGAATTGTTCTATAGAGGGCGGGAAAACAGGAGATTTGAGAGCTTCTAGCAGCGTTAAAAATTCATGAATCGAGACAGGAACTTTTGCTTTTTTTAGGGCGTAGAAAAAATCAATCAACATAAAATTCAGTTATCTATTTTGACGATTCATGAAAATCAAGCGTTCAAACAAATGCACATCTTGCTCATTTTTTAGGAGAGCCCCATGCAGCGGAGGCATTGAGGCTTTACCATCCTTATTTTGCAAGTCTTGCGCACCAATATCTTCTGCCATCAGTAATTTAAGCCAATCAATGAGTTCCGATGTGGAAGGTTTTTTCTTCAGTCCCGGAAGATTACGAATTTCATAAAATGCTTGTAAAGCACTCGCTAAAAGATCCTTCTTAATGTCTGGGTGATGTACATCCACAATTTTTTGCATGGTGACTGGATCAGGAAAAGTGATGTAATGGAAAAAACAACGGCGCAAAAAGGCATCCGGTAATTCTTTTTCATTATTCGAGGTAATGATGACTAAGGGGCGATGGATAGCTTTGATCATTTCCCGAGTTTCATAGACATAAAATTCCATACGATCAAGTTCTCGTAATAAATCATTAGGGAACTCAATATCTGCCTTATCAATTTCATCGATCAATAAAACTGTTGGGGAGGGTGCTGTAAAAGCTTGCCATAAAACACCTTGAATGATGTAATTACTTATATCTTGAACCTTGTTATCACCGAGTTGAGAGTCCCTTAAACGACTAACGGCGTCATATTCATAGAGTCCTTGTTGCGCTTTTGTCGTTGATTTAATGTGCCATTGCAATAAAGGCATCTCTAATGCAGCGGCCACCTCCTCAGCTAGCATAGTTTTTCCGGTACCCGGTTCACCTTTAATCAAAAGAGGGCGTTTAAGTGCTAGAGCGGCATTGACTGCCATTTTTAAATCATCTGTAGCTACGTAATCTTTAGAACCATTAAAACTTTGACGATTATTTCCCATAAAACATCCTCTTTAAAAATCTGTTGTAAATTCCTTGAATTCAATCAATGAACTCTTTTCTCGCACTTATCCTCTATAATATTATCTTATAAAGTTTTCCCTTAATAAGACTAAAAATGATGAAAAGCCCATTAACAGCCGCGACAAAAAGTACTCAAAAATTTATTCTTCCCCTTATATTTTCTTTATTAAATGTAACTGGCCTATCTCAAGCAGCGGAAGTACAGGGCAATGCAGAGCAGGGAGCTAAAAAAATTAGCTTATGCGCTGGTTGCCATTCGATACCTGGATATCGCTCTTCAGTTCCCGAAATTTATACGGTACCGATGATTGGTGGTCAATCTGCAGGATATATTGTTTCTGCTTTACAAGACTACAAAAAAGGGGAAAGAAAGCATCCAACGATGCGCAGTATTTCTGGTTCTCTGTCTGAGCAAGATATGGCCGATTTAGCGGCTTATTATTCTGCACAGACTGCTACTTCCAAGCCCAATAAGCTCAAATAATAAGAATTGTCTTTGAAAGGTCAAGTATGAAACATTTTTTTATCGCAGCAGCTCTCACTTTAAGCCTGTTACCGAGTGCTTATGCCTCGAGTATTGAATCAGGTAAAGCATTAGTTGAAAAGAATAATTGTGGAGCCTGTCATGGTCCAGATTTAAAAAGTCCTATTGCGCCGAATTATCCGAAGATAGCCGGCCAGCACAAAGACTATCTTTACTTCGCCTTAAAGTCTTATCAAGTAGAAAATAACAAACAAGTAGGACGCGGCAACGCAATAATGTCTGGACAAGCAAAACAGTTTAACTTAGCCCAGTTAAAAGATATGGCCGCCTACATCGCATCGATGCCTGGTGATTTTGTAGTCAAAAAATAAAGCTTAACTCGCTGCAGCTTGTCCTTGTTGGAGATGCTTGTGCATTAGTTCTTGGGCCAAATCGCCTTTTCTAGCAATCAAAGCGGCTAAAATTTGACGATGTTCAAGTAGAGATTGCTCTAATCGTCCGAGTTTCGTTAAAGAATTTCTGCGTTGTAGTTTTAGAACTTGACGCAAATCTGAGATGACTTTGCCCATCCACCGGTTACCCGCTATTTCTTGAATCTTGTCATGAAACTCTTGGTTAATCTCAAAAAAACGATCAATATCTCGCTCAGCAGCCGCCTTCTCTAACTTCATATGAATAGCATCTAGTAACTCAAGTTCTTGATCAGTTGCACTTTTTGCAACTGTTTTGCATGCATTACCTTCTAATAATGCGATGATTTGAAAGATTTGCGAAATCTCGTCAACTTCAACTTCAGTGACATAAGCACCTCTTCGTAATTTCATACTAATGAGGCCTTCTGAGGCGAGTACTTTGATGGCTTCGCGAAGTGGAGTCCGACTAATTCCAAACTGTTCCGTGAGCTTTTTCTCGTCTAGCCAACTCCCTGGAGGTAGCTCATGAGTAAAGATTTTTTCCCTTAAAAGATCTGCAACTTCTTCATAGAGTGGTTTAGTGGAAAGTCCTATAGGCATTTTATTTAAGGTTAATTCTTCAAAGTTAATATAAGCTATTGTTTTAAATAATTTATTTTTTAAATCATCACTTGTTGATTACTATAAATTAATCCACATAAAAAATTTTGAATTCATAATTCATAATTCATTTAACTATTTATTTATTGGCTTGTCAATGGTATTCTTATCGACAAAGACGGCAATAAAACTATTATTAATGAAAGAACTTATGTCAGATCAATCGACATCACTGCCACAGTGGCCCAACTTTTCTGCAAAAAGTATTGAAGATTGGAAATTGGCGGTTAAAAAAGCATCACCCAATCTAGATCCAGATTCACTTGGATGGCAAACGCCAGACGACATTCACATGAAGGCGCTCTATACCAAAGAAGATGTAGAGCAATTACCCTTTACCAACACTTTACCCGGATTTGAGCCATTTATACGTGGGCCTCAAGCTACGATGTATGCCACACGGCCTTGGACAATTCGACAATATGCTGGCTTCTCAACTGCTGAAGAATCCAATGCTTTTTATCGCAAAGCTTTAGCCGGTGGTGGACAGGGAATATCAGTAGCATTTGACTTACCAACGCACCGAGGATACGACTCTGACCATCCAAGGGTTACGGGGGACGTTGGAAAAGCTGGTGTTGCAATTGATACAGTCGAAGACATGAAGATCCTTTTTGATCAAATTCCCCTAGATAAAGTGTCAGTCTCGATGACCATGAATGGCTCGGTGCTTCCCATACTTGCTGGATACATTGTGGCAGCTGAAGAGAGCGGTGTTTTGCAGGATCAATTATCAGGCACGATTCAAAATGATATTTTGAAAGAGTTCATGGTGAGAAATACCTATATTTACCCACCAGAGCCTTCCATGCGAATTATTGGCGATATTATTGAATACACTGCCACACATATGCCGAAGTTTAATTCGATATCTATTTCTGGTTACCACATGCAAGAAGCTGGGGCCAACCAGACACTAGAACTCGCATTTACATTAGCTGACGGTAAAGAATATGTAAAAACTGCCCTTGCAAAGGGTCTAGACATTGACGGCTTTGCTGGTAGATTGTCCTTCTTCTTTGCAATTGGCATGAATTTTTATCTTGAAGTAGCAAAACTTCGGGCTGCACGTATTTTGTGGTGGCGCATCATGAAGGAGTTTTCGCCAAAGAGTCAAAAATCTTTGATGTTAAGAACGCATTGTCAAACTTCAGGTTGGTCTTTAACTGAACAGGACCCTTATAACAATATCGTGAGAACTAGTATTGAAGCGATGGCGGCAATCTTTGGTGGAACTCAGTCATTACATACCAATTCATTTGACGAGGCTATTGCCTTACCAACAGAGTTTTCCTCACGGATTGCCAGAAATACACAATTAATTATTCAGGAAGAAACGCATATTACCAGTGTGATTGATCCATGGGCCGGCTCTTACATGATGGAAAAACTCACCCAAGATATGGCTGATCAAGCTTGGACTATTATTCAAGAAGTTGAAGCGATGGGTGGGATGACCAAGGCAGTACAAAGCGGCTGGGCAAAACTCAAGATAGAAGCAGCAGCAGCTCAAAAGCAAGCGAATATTGATACGGGTAAAGATGTTATTGTTGGTGTCAATAAATATCAATTAGACAAAGAAGACGATGTCGATGTCAGGGTGGTTGATAATATTCAAGTCAGAGATAATCAAATAGCCCGTTTAAAGTCGATTAAAGCATCCAGAGATTCTGTAAAAGTACAAAAAGCCTTAGAGGACATCAGTCTTGCAGCGGAAAATCAGTCGGGTAATTTACTCCAGTTAACAGTTGTTGCGATGCGACTCAGGGCGACTATCGGCGAGGTTTCCGATGCTATGGAAAAGGTCTATGGTCGTCATCGCGCAGATACTCAAAAGGTGACCGGTGTGTACGCTGCTGCATATGACTCTGCCCAAGGATGGGAAAAACTTCAACAGGAAATAGCGCAATTTGGCGATGAGTTTGGTCGTCGTCCTAGGGTCATGATTGCTAAATTAGGTCAAGATGGTCATGACCGAGGTGCTAAGGTAGTTGCAACTGCATTTGCTGATTTAGGCTTTGATGTTGATATGGGACCTTTGTTTCAGACACCGGCAGAATGTGCAAGACAAGCCATTGAAAATGACGTGCATGCTGTCGGTATTTCTACCTTAGCGGCCGGACATAATACTTTGGTGCCCGATATTATTGCTGAGCTGCGCCGTCAGGGTGGTCAAGATATCGTGGTTTTTGTAGGTGGCGTTATCCCTAAACAAGACTACGAGTTTTTATATGAGTCTGGCGTACAAGGGATTTATGGTCCTGGAACTCCTATCCCAGCCTCCGCAAAAGATGTTTTAGAACATATACGAAAATCACTACGAAATGATCAATAGTTAATCTCTATGCAATCACATCCCTTAGTGGCTGATTTATTAAGCGGTCGTCAAACGGCAAATCCTTTGGCACGTAGAGCCCTTGCAAAAATAACGACTTTAATCGAGTCAACCCGTGCAAACGATCGACTTGAATCAGATAGTATCCTTAATGAACTCATGCCACTATCCGGTAAGTCGATTCGTGTGGGAATCTCTGGTGTGCCTGGTGTGGGTAAATCAACTTTAATCGAAGGCTTAGGCTTATATTTAATTGCCCAAGGTTACCGAGTTGCTGTGCTTGCGATTGATCCTTCCTCCAGTATCTCAGGGGGATCGATTTTGGGGGATAAAACGCGTATGGAGCAATTATCAGTTAACCCCAATGCATTTATAAGACCAACGCCATCTTCTGGAAACTTAGGTGGTGTTGCTGAAAAAACGCGTGAGACGATGTTGGTCTTTGAAGCAGCAGGATATGACGTTATCTTGGTAGAAACAGTTGGTGTTGGACAAAGTGAAATCGCTGTATCAAAAATGACGGATTTATTTGTTTTACTGCAACTGCCGAATGCTGGTGATGATTTACAAGCCATAAAAAAAGGGGTGATGGAAATAGCTGACCTAGTGGTGGTCAATAAAGCCGATCTAGATCCTCAAGCAGCAACTCAAGCGATGGCGCATATTGTTGGCTCACTCAGAATTTTCAGTCAACACGGACACGGCGATGATGCCAGTATTCATCCTCAGTATTGGCAAGCACAAGTGATTTCTATCAGTGCACTAGCGGGGCAGGGTGTTGAACATCTTTGGCAAAAGATTGAAGAGTTTAGAAAAATTCAAACGGAAAATGGACTATTTGATGCTCGGCGGAAGAATCAAGCGAAAACTTGGTTATGGGAAAGAATTCAATCGGGGTTGTCTCTGGAGTTTAAAGAACATCCTGGAGTATTGACCCTATTGCCACAATTACAGACCCAAGTTGAGCAGGGGTCAATTGCAGCATCGGTTGCAGCGAGAAAAATTCTAGATATTTTTAAAACAGATTACAAACGAGGGACATGATGAAAGAGATCATTCGACAGTTAGAGGCTAAACGTGAGCAAGCCTATCTCGGTGGTGGACAAAAAAGAATCCAGGCACAGCACAACAAGGGCAAATTAACAGCTCGTGAGCGGATTCATCTGTTATTAGATGAAGGTTCTTTTGAAGAGTGGGACATGTTTGTCGAACACCGCTGTACAGATTTTGATATGGCAGAAGAGTCCGTACCTAGTGATGGCGTAGTGACTGGATATGGAATGATTAATGGTCGTTTAGTATTTGTTTTTTCACAAGACTTTACAGTTTTTGGGGGCTCTTTATCTGAGGCCCATGCGGAAAAAATATGCAAAATCATGGATCAAGCCCTTAAAGTTGGAGCTCCTGTGATTGGCCTAAATGATTCGGGTGGCGCTAGGATTCAAGAGGGGGTTGCTTCATTGGGTGGCTATGCCGAGATTTTTCAAAGGAACGTGACTGCTTCAGGAGTGATCCCGCAAATTTCCTTGATCATGGGGCCTTGTGCAGGCGGCGCTGTGTATTCGCCTGCACTCACAGACTTCATATTTATGGTCAAAGACAGCTCCTATATGTTTGTCACTGGCCCAGAGGTTGTGAAGACCGTGACTCATGAGGAGGTTACGGCAGAAGAACTCGGCGGTGCACTGACCCATTCAACGAAGTCTGGGGTATGTGACCGCGTCTTTGAGAATGATGTTGAGGCTATATTAATGTTGCGGCGGTTTTTTAACTACCTCCCGCTTTCCAATCGTGAAAAACCTCCGCATCGTCCAAGTACATCGATTTCTGATCACGTTGATTATTCTTTAGATACTCTAGTGCCAAGTAATCCCAATAAGCCTTATGACATGAAAGAGTTAATTGTTAAGACCTTAGATGATGGGGACTTCTTTGAAATACAGCCAGACTATGCCAAGAACATCATCATTGGTTTTGGTCGCGTTGATGGTCAAACAATAGGTGTTGTAGCCAATCAACCCTTAGTATTAGCTGGTTGTTTAGACATCAAATCTTCCATTAAAGCGGCACGCTTTGTACGCTTTTGTGATGCCTTTAATATTCCGGTCATTACATTCGTTGATGTGCCTGGATTTATGCCGGGGACCTCTCAAGAATACGGTGGAATCATTAAGCATGGTGCCAAACTTTTATTTGCCTATGCAGAGTGCACAGTCCCTAAAATCACCGTCATTACTAGAAAAGCATATGGTGGAGCTTATGATGTGATGGCATCGAAACACCTAAGGGGTGATGTCAATTTTGCATGGCCTTCCGCTGAAATAGCTGTGATGGGACCTAAAGGTGCTGTTGAAATTATATTTCGTGATGAAAAATCGGATCCTCAAAAACTCGCCGCACGTGAAGCGCAATATAAAGCAAAATTTGCAAACCCATTTGTTGCTGGTAGAAGAGGTTATATCGATGATGTCATCATGCCACATGAGACGCGAAAAAGAATTTCACGCTCATTAGTCATGCTCCAAAATAAAGAGCTCGAAAACCCTTGGCGCAAACACGACAATATTCCACTATAAAAAGAGATTAGGAAGAAAATAATGTTCCAAAAAATATTAATTGCCAATCGTGGCGAAATCGCTTGTCGGATTATCAAGACGGCTAAGCTGATGGGGATTAAAACAGTAGCCGTGTACTCTGAAGCAGATCAAGATGCACGACATGTGGATTTAGCGGATGAAGCTGTTTGTATTGGTCCCGCTCCGTCACGTGAGTCCTATTTAGTGATGGATAAAATCATTGAAGCCTGTAAAGCCACTGGTGCGCAAGCAATCCATCCGGGCTATGGTTTTTTATCAGAAAACGAAGAGTTTGCTCGCATCGTTGAAGAGCAGGGCATTGTTTTTATTGGTCCAAAGCATCCCTCAATTGCGGCGATGGGAGATAAGATCGCTTCCAAAAAACTCGCTGAAAAAGCCAAAGTCAACACTATCCCAGGACACAATGCAGCCATTGGTAGCCCTAATGAAGCGGTTGAAATTGCCAAAAACATTGGTTATCCCGTCATGATTAAAGCATCGGCTGGTGGTGGTGGTAAAGGACTGCGTGTTGCTTATACCGAGAAAGAAACCTTTGAGGGCTTTACTGCATGTCAAAACGAAGCTAGGAATTCTTTTGGTGACGATCGGGTATTTATTGAAAAGTTTGTGGAAGAGCCTCGTCATATTGAAATTCAAATACTTGGTGATAGCTTTGGTAATCTTGTTTATCTTTGGGAACGTGAGTGCTCGATACAACGTCGTCATCAAAAAGTGATAGAAGAAGCACCATCACCATTTATTAGTGAAGCGACGCGCAAAGCGATGGGCGAACAGGCAGTTTCCCTTGCGCAAGCGGTGCAATACCAATCTGCGGGCACGGTCGAATTTGTAGTAGGTAAAGATGAGTCTTTTTATTTTTTAGAAATGAACACCCGATTACAGGTCGAGCACCCTGTTACAGAGATGATTACAGGTTTAGATTTAGTCGAACAGATGATTCGTATTGCCGCTGGGGAAAAACTGTCTTTTACGCAAAAAGATATTCAGCGCAATGGATGGGCGATTGAATGTCGCATTAATGCTGAGGACCCTTACCGACAATTTTTACCGTCAACAGGGCGACTAGTGAAATATCAACCTCCACCATCATCAGATGGTGTCAGAGTAGATACTGGGGTGTATGAGGGGGGTGAAATCCCTATGTTTTATGACTCGATGATTGCGAAATTAATTACGCATGGTGCCAATCGAGATGAAGCGATTAGTAAAATGCAAACGGCTTTAAACCAATTTGTCATTCATGGGATTGATTCCAATATCCCATTTCAAGCAACGCTAATGCAGCACCCTGACTTTATCTCAGGAAAAATGAATACTGGCTTCATACAGCAAAATTTTCCTAAAGGTTTCATGGGTGGTGTTTTGAGCGATGAAGTCAAACAATTACTCTGTGCAATTGCTAGTTCGATTCATTTACAGTATGTATTGCGATCAGGCAATATTAGTGGTCAGTTAGAAGGTCATGCGTCACACGTTCCAACGGAATATACGGTCGTGATTGGTGAACACGGTAAGCAGGAGTATATCGATATTGCCATTGAGCTTGATGGTGACAGTGACCATATTGAAATACAAGAAAAAGAATTTGTAATTAACAGTAATTGGCGACCGGGTGAAGTACTCTTTGAGGGACTAGTTAATAATTCGCCAATCGTGCTGCAAACTTTGCGAAATGACGTATTTTACGAACTGATTTATAACGGTATTTCTTTCAAAGCAATGGTAATGTCGCGCAGTAAAGCACAATTACAAAGATTGATGCCTTTTAAAGCACCGCCTGATATGTCGCAATATCTCTTATCACCGATGCCAGGGCTGCTATCAGAAATTTCGGTAGAGATAGGTCAAAAGGTAGAGGTCGGACAAAAGTTGGCCATTATCGAGGCGATGAAGATGGAAAATGTACTGACCGCCCAACATGCTGGTGTTGTCGGACAAATCATGGCTAAAAAAGGCGAAAGTCTTGCAGTCGATCAGATTATCATTCGTTTTAATAAGGAAGAAAAAAATGCAAAGACCATTTAAGATACTCGGGGTACAACAAGTTGCGATCGGGGCACTCGACAAGAATGAGATTAAAAATCTCTGGGAGAATATGCTCGGATTTACGTTTAAAAGTAATTTTATTTCCGAAAAAGAGAATGTTGACGAAGATATTTACACCATTGGCGGTGGACATCATCCCATCGAATTTGATTTAATGCAGCCGATAGATCCTGAAAAAAAACCTGCAGTACATACCACGCCACTCAATCACATTGGTTTATGGGTAGATGACTTGCCACAAGCGGTTGCGTGGTTAATTGCTCAAGGGGTACGCTTTACTCCGGGTGGAATTCGGCGCGGAGGGGACGGACATGACATTATCTTTATCCATCCGAAAAGTAATGCTGAGTTTCCAATTTCTGGATATGGTGTCTTAATTGAGCTTGTTCAGGCACCACCAGAGGTCATTGCACAATCTATTCTTTAAAATTGATTCAGTTTTGATGAGTTGTTATGACTTTTTGGCATAATTACTTATTGCCCATTAATTTGATTCCCAGGAGAGAAAATGTCTAATTTACCAAAAGGTATGGAAATTCATGCCGAAATCACCCCAGATTTTGCAGCGGTATTAACCACTGATGCACTCGCACTCGTTGCAAAATTGCACCATACATTTGAAGGCCGTCGCCAAGAATTATTGCAACTGCGCATTCAAAGAACGCAGCGTTTAGATGCGGGTGAAATGCCTGATTTTTTACCTGAAACAAAATCAATCCGCGAGGGTGACTGGAAAATTGCCCCGGTTCCTCAAGCATTGCATTGCCGTCGCGTTGAGATTACTGGTCCTGTAGACGCAAAAATGGTTATTAATGCTTACAATTCTGGTGCTGACTCCTACATGACTGACTTTGAAGATTCGAATAGTCCAAGTTGGACCAATCAGATCCAAGGTCAGATCAATTTAAGAAGTGCGATTAAGCGTGAATTGCGCTTTGAGCAGAATGGTAAAACGTATGCTTTAAATGACAAAATTGCAGTTTTACAAGTACGGCCAAGAGGTTGGCATTTAGACGAAAAGCATGTCACGATTGACGGCAAGCGCGTCTCTGGCGGTATTTTTGACTTTGCACTCTTCTTATTTCATAACGCTAAAGAATTGTTAGCGCGCGGAGCAGGGCCTTATTTTTATTTACCAAAAATGGAAAGTCATTTAGAGGCGCGTTTATGGAATGACATCTTTGTGATGGCCCAGCAGGAACTCGGTTTACCGCATGGCACGATTAAGGCAACAGTTCTCATCGAAACCATTTTGGCTGCATTTGAAATGGATGAAATCCTTTATGAACTTCGTGACCATAGTGCTGGACTTAATGCGGGTCGTTGGGATTACATATTCTCTTGCATTAAGAAGTTTAAAGTAGATAAAAATTTCTGCTTAGCTGACCGGGCTAAAGTGACCATGACAGCACCATTTATGCGTTCATATGCACTGTTATTACTAAAAACTTGTCATCACCGGGGTGCTCCGGCGATCGGCGGGATGAGTGCTTTAATTCCGATCAAAAATGATCCAGAAAAAAATGCCATTGCGATGGCTGGAATTATTGCTGATAAAAAACGGGATGCGGAAGATGGCTATGATGGTGGGTGGGTTGCTCATCCAGGATTAGTAGAACCAGCCATGATTGAGTTTAAAAAAGTACTTGGCGAAAAACTGAATCAATTTGAAAAACAAAAACCAGAAGTTCAGGTAAAAGGCTCTGATCTACTCCAGTTCCAACCTGAGTCGCCGATTACAGAGGCAGGTTTGAGAATGAATATTAATGTAGGGATTCATTATTTAGGCGCTTGGTTAGCGGGTAATGGTTGTGTTCCAATTCATAATTTGATGGAAGACGCTGCAACCGCAGAAATTAGCCGCTCCCAAGTTTGGCAGTGGATTCGGTCACCGAAGGGTGTCTTAGATGATGGTCGTAAGGTAACTGCCGAAATGGTCAAAGGCTTTATTAAAGAAGAATTAGTCAAGGTTAGTAACTCTGGCGCTGTTGGACATTGGAATCGTGCAGCTGAAATATTTGACCAAATGTCTACGGGTGAGGAATTTGAGGAATTTTTAACTTTACCTTTGTATGAAGAAATTTAACTGAGGTTTGGGACTGCAAAGAGGATTTGAGAGCATGCCCATTCTTGCCATCGATACGTCCACACAGTGGTGTTCGGTGGCAATTTATTTTTCTGATAAAAAATATCTTTTTCGCCATGAAGAAGTAGGCAATACAGCAAGCCAAGTATTACTCGACTGGATTTCTGAATTGATGGAAGAGGGACAAGTCACTTGGAAAGACTTGCGTTCCATTGCAGTCTCTCAAGGCCCTGGTGCCTTTACTGGAATTCGTTTAGGTCTTGGAGTGGCGCAGGGCTTGGCTTACGCACAGAATAAGCCTTTAATACCTATCCCAAGTCTAGATGGCCTGATGGCTCATGCAATCTTTTTTTCAGATGCGAGGGTCATCTCCCAGCAAAAGATGCACGTCATTTTAGATGCTCGGATGCAGCAAGTTTATTACGCTTCTTATGAGATTGATAGGGATGGTATTTTAAAGAGGGATCATGCCATTGAGCTTATCAACGTGACGGATATGCAGATAAACAGTTCCGAAAATTACTATGGGTATCACATTCCAGCGGAACTCCATGAGGGGAATTTGTCATCTATAGCGAATTTTTATAAGGCAACACCCCATGCATTAGGCATTGCCTATTTGGCTTCCTTAAAAAATACCCTACAGCCACATCTTCCTCAGGACTGTCAGCCCCTCTACATTAGAGATCAGGTGGCTTTATCCATGGCACAACGTGCAGCACAGAATAACTAAAATACTTTTAAGATGAGTCAGATGAACTTTCAATTTAAAGTTATGGAGTTATCTGATTTAACGAAGGTTTTAGAGATTGAAAACATATCTCACTCCCATCCTTGGAGTAAAAAGAATTTTGAAGATTGTATTGCGCAAAAGTATTGGAATTATGTTTTATTTGAAGATCACGCTGATGAACTATTTTATATTGGCCATAGTATTGTGATGCCAGGGGTAGAAGAGTTGCACTTGTTAAATATCACTATCGCTCCGAAGTTTCGTCGTCTAAACATCGCTACACAAGCATTACTTGCAATTGAAAATACTGCTAAAAAGTATAGTTTTTTGAAAATTCTTTTAGAAGTCAGGAAAAGCAATATCCAAGCAATCAAACTTTATGAAAAGTTAGACTATCAAGTCATTGGCACTAGAAAAGATTATTATTCTGTAGAAGGGCATCCGCCGACAAGAGAAGATGCTTTAGTGATGGAAAAGATGATGAGGTAAAAAATGAATAAAACATTAGTACTCAAAGAAATGGGCATTAGTTCATGGAAACTTAAAAATAGTAATCCAAAGACCCCTCAAATAGCACGGAAAGAGTCGGAGAAAACTTCTATGGTGACAGAATTTCCAATATGGACCTTGGTCTATGAAGAGCATGATGTACCCGCATTATTGTGGAAAAATTTGCATGTGGTGATTAGAAATTTTGGTGTAGAAATTCAGCTCTTAGCCTTTGGTGAGACAGATTTAACTCCTCAGGATATTGCGGGTCAAATCGTTATTTGTTTTGGACAAAAGGCAGGGCAGTACTTTTCTGGGGAGAAAAACCCCACAGAAGAATTAAGGGAAATTTTGTTTGAAACCAGCAATTGTCATGATCAAGAGATTCCTGTAATTGTTTCTTACTCGGTTGCTCAAGTTGCGCATTCGGCAGAAAAAAAGAAACAACTTTGGGATGATTTAATACTTGCTCGCAATGTGTATTTAGATACGATGTATTAATGCTGTGTTTTTTTCTCTTCACCGATGAGATATAACGAGTCATATTCTTTCTGATTACACTGATGACGATACATCACCAGAGCCATGGTGATAATCACAAAGCACCCAAAAATGAGAATGACTGATTGAACGGGCCAATTTAAGGAAACTAGAACAGCATAAATGCCCAGCATACAAAGAACGGACAAATTTTCATTAAAATTTTGAATTGCAATTGAATGTCCAGCAGAGAGAAGTACGTGGCCTCGATGCTGCAATAAGGCATTCATGGGCACTACGAAATAGCCTGACATCCAACCAATCGTAATGAGGAATGCATAGGTAAATAAAAGGTATGCAGGCAACGTAAAAAATCCGAAATTAACTATGTAATCACCAAACTGATCTTTATGGAAACCGGCGAGGATCATCACTAGAAAGCCCATAATTACACCGTACTTTAGAACATCTAAAGATTTTTTGAGTGGGACTCTGGCGGCTGCCCAAATTGCACCCCCTGCAACTCCAAAAGCAACGACTGCTTGAAGGATTGCACCTTGTGATAAGTTCATGCCAAGAGCAGACTCCGCCCACTTTAAAATAATAAATTGCAAGGTTGCACCGATACCCCAAAAAAGCGTGGTTACCGCCAAAGAGATTTGGCCTATGCGATCATTCCAAAGAGTGGTGAAGTTTTTTGCAAAATATTGAATGAGTTTTATCGGGTTTGTAGTTGATTTCGTATAAACAACACCGGTTTCAGGGATGCGCAAATTAATCAGCGCAGCAATAACGTAAAGGAAAACAATTAATGCAATTGCCGCCTCAGGAGGAGTATCGATATGTGATTCAAAAGCTGGAAAATCAAAGGCCAAAAAGGTTTGAGCAATATGAGGATTAATCAATATGCCACCTAATACTGTCCCTAAAATAATAGAGCCTACAGTTAAACCCTCAATCCAGCCATTTGCTGCAACGAGTTTTTCAGCGGGTAAGAGTTCGGTCAAAATACCATACTTAGCTGGCGAATAAGCAGCCGCACCGAACCCTACGATGGCATAAGCCATGAGTGGGTGCATACCGAAAAGCATCGATATACAACCAATGATCTTAATGGAGTTGGTTAAGAACATTACCTGACCCTTGGGGCGAGAGTCCGCAAAAGCACCAACAAAGGCAGCTAATAAAACGTAGGATAATACGAAGAATAACTTCAGTAATGGCGTCATCCACTCAGGAGATTGGATTTGAATTAAAAGTGCGATAGCAGCGATTAAAAGCGCGTTGTCGGCTAACGAAGAAAAGAACTGCGCAGCCATAATTGAATAAAAACCTGGTTTCATTCGTACAATGATAAGGTAATCATTAAATAATTTCCAAATTCAAATAATATATGAAGCATAGACCAATCAGATCCTCGATTTTGACACACAATTTAAGGCATAACTTAATCCTAGTGAAAACCCTTACGCATAATTTACCTACTTGGGCAGTAGTAAAAGCAAACGCCTATGGCCATGGTTTAGAGGCGGCTTTAAAGGGCTTTGCAAAAAGTGAAGGAATTGCTTTATTAGATATTGAACATGCGGCATTAGCTAGAGATTTGGGGTGGCAGGGGAAAATACTTTTATTAGAGGGGGTATTTTCAAAGAACGATTATGATGACGCTATCCATTTATCCTGCGATGTTGTTATTCATCAGGAACAACAAATCACATGGCTCATTGAGTGGCTGGGGCAACAATCAACTTTGATGAGAGAGCATTTCATTAAAAAATGTGCGGTTTGGTTAAAGTTGAATTCAGGCATGAATCGTTTGGGTTTTAAATCAGCACAATACGGTGTGAGTTATGAAATATTAAAAAACATGGGCGTTGAGGTTAATCATATGACGCATTTTGCCAATGCGGATGATCCATCAAAAAAACCTACCGTAATGACGCAATGGGAAATATTTTGTAAAGCAACGCAATATTATGATGGCATCAAAAGTGCAGCAAATTCTGCGGCAATTATTGGTCACCCATTCACACATGCTGAAATGTCTCGACCAGGAATCATGCTTTACGGTGCATCACCATCAGGCAATTATCAAGATATTGCATCACTAGGTTTAAAAGCAGGTATGAATTTACGATCAGAAATCATCGCAATTCAAGAATTACAAGCCGGTGATATGGTTGGCTACGGTAGTCAATATCAGGCTACCAAAAATACAAGAATTGCTGTTATAGCCTGTGGGTATGCTGATGGATATCCAAGACATGCTCCTAATGGAACTCCCGTATGGATAGGAAACATGACTAATATTGCACAGGGTCAGATTGCACCTATTGTTGGCAGGGTATCCATGGATATGTTGATGGTAGACGTTACTGAAATACCCCACGCCCAAGTAGCTTCGCCCGTCGAGTTGTGGGGTGAATTGCTGCCTATTGATGAAGTGGCAATAGCCGCTCAAACGGTGGGGTATGAACTCATGTGCGGCCTTGCTAACCGAGTCACTGTAGAAGTTATTTAAACCGCAATCAACGTATTAATTCGCAGTATTCCAAAATTGCCACCATTTCGCTTTTTGGGCAGTCACGGCTTGTCGTTTTCCGGTCTTAAAAATATCACTATAAGGAAAGTTCGCATTAAAAATGCGCATTGTATCGGCGCTAAGTTCTTTCATCCCCAGAGCATCATAAGACTTCACCATCAAATAGAGTGCTTCTTCAATCGCAGGCGCTCGGTCATAGTCCTTTAAGACGGTTTGAGCGCGATTGATTGTTGCAACGTAGGCACCCCGACGATAGTAGTATCTCGCCGCATTGACATCACTTTCAGCCAATGCATTCACGATATAGCGCATCCGATCAAGAGCATCTGGCGTGTATTTACTATTTGGGTAACGTACGGTGAGGATTTTAAATGCCTCATAGGCATCTTTTGAAGCTTTTGGATCGCGTTCGCTAAGATCTTGCCCAGAAAATTTAGCTAAAAATCCCAAATTATCATTAAAGGTAATTAAGCCCTTTAAATAGTAAGCGTAATCAATATCGGGATGGCCAGGGTGAAGTTGAATAAAGCGATTCACGGAAGCTAGGGCTAATTCTTGCTCACTCCTTTTCCAATTACAGTAAGCAATATTAATTTGAGCCTGTTGTGCTTGCGGGCCAAAAGGGTATCTAGATTCAATCTTTTCATAAAACTTAACGCAATTAGGCCAATCACTATCATTCAAAGCAGACTTTGCTTCTCCTAATAATTTACTTTGCGACCAGCCAATGGTCTCATCATAATCTTTACCACCACAACCGGTGAGTAAAGTTGCGAGTAGAAGCAAAAGGAAAATCACCGAAGAAAAGGAAATGCGATTTAAGCTGAATGTATTAATCAACGATTGAATCTCTAAAAAAATTGGTAAATAAGGTTAAAAAACTTACACTCAAGTATTATGAGCGCAATGGAATATTCTGATTATATCGATGATGATGAAGTAGGGGAAGAAGTTACCCCTTTAAACCACCTTGAATTTGATTTGCCGATTGAAGTTCGAGGGCTAAGAATTGATAAAGCGATTGCTCAAGCTCTACCGAGTTACTCGAGAAGCAAGATCCAGGCATGGCTAGAATCAGGCTTGGTTTTTGAAAATACGCGCCAAATTCATCCGAAGGATCATGCATCAGGAATGGAGCATATTCAGATAACCTTGCCTCCCGACCCCCAAAATAGCGCGTATCAAGCTGAAAATTTACCTTTAGAGATTATTTATAGCGATTCTGATATCGCCATTATCAATAAACCTTTTGGTATGGTTGTGCATCCAGCAGCTGGGAATTGGTCTGGAACCCTACTCAATGCTGTCTTACATCACTTTCCTCAGTGTAATGAGGTGCCTCGGGCCGGTATCGTACATCGATTAGATAAAGATACCTCTGGTTTGTTAGTCATAGCCAAAAATCTTAAAGCGCAGCACGCATTGGTTCAGCAATTACAAAACCGCTCTATGGAACGCAAGTACTTGGCTTTAGCTTGGGGGAAAACCCCTACTCAAAAAGTGATTCATGCTGCCGTTGGTCGCGATGTCAAAGATCGATTAAAAATGAGTATTTTGACAAAACATGGAAAAGAAGCTTCAACGCACCTTAAAACCTTGCATACCGGCATTTTCGAAGAAAAGTTTATCTCACTCGTTGTTTGCATTCTAGAAACGGGGAGAACGCACCAAATTAGAGTCCATTTGGAATCTTTAGGTCATGCTTTAGTCAATGATCCTGTTTATAAAAATCGTATACCTTACCAAACAGCAACTTCTTTAAAAACACACCTAGACAATCAGGGGATCAATATTCCTGGACAGTTTTTACATGCGGGATTATTAGGTTTAGAGCATCCAAGGACTAAAGAGAGCATACGTTTTGAATGTCCAGCGCCACCTGCATTTTTGGAGACCTTGGAGTACCTTAAATTTCCGAGTTCTACCTGGCGAGAAGTCTTTAAAAAATGAAGATCGTCACTTCAGAGCGCGGTTTAACACTTTTGGTTCCAGAATGGGATGTGCCAAGCCACGTTCAAGCCATTATTTCGACACGTCATGGTGGGGTGAGTAAAGCGCCCTTTGATAGTCTTAACTTGGGTTATCATGTTGGAGATGATTCACGAGATGTCTTAATCAACCGCTCATTGATCCGTGAAGAACTGGCTTCTGATCCCATTTGGCTCAAGCAGGTCCATGGAACTCAGATTTGGGATGACCATCAAATCTCGTTGGAAGCCGACGGGGCTGTCACCAATCGAGCTAATCAAACCTTAAGCATTATGACCGCTGACTGCATGCCCATTTTGATCTGTGATGCTCAGGGGGAAACTTTAGGCGCTTGTCATGGTGGTTGGAGAGGGCTTGCTTTGGGAGTCATTGATCAAACGATTCAACATATGGTCAAAAAGCAAAAGCCTGACCAGCCTAACCACTATCAATCGGAAATGAAGGTCTATTTAGGACCTACTATTGGTCCCTTACATTTTGAAGTTTCCCAAGATGTCATGCAGGCTTTTGTCAAAATTTTGCCTATGACCGTCATCAAAGACTCCTTTAAACCGAGCCAAGTCCCTGAAAAATATGTTGTTAATTTGTTTAAAATTGCAAAATATCAACTTATGCAACTCGGTGTTGAGCAGATTTATTCTGAAGAAATTTGTTGTTATTCGCAAGAGGACTTGTTTTTTTCACACCGCCGAGACAAGCAAACAGGGCGCTTTGCCAGTTTTTTATGGAAAAGTGACCTTTCTCCAAAATAATCGTATAGGGTTTGCGCTGATAACGGTTTTCAAACTTTAAGAATAAATTGTTATCTTAAAGGCAGTTAATTTTTTCTTGGAGTTTTTTTGAACAGTCAAGCATTCCCATTTTCACGTGGTATCGAACCCCCTAATTTATCTGCAATGGATATGGCTTTAATACCAGCAGAAAAGTTGGCGGAAATAGAAAAAAACTATTCTGCAGCCATTTATCAACTTTGGTCTGGTAATTTACAAGAAACATTAGAAGATAAACGCTTTCAATCAAAGGCTTGGCATGAGGGTATGTCGTCTTTTGTCTATCAGCTATATTTAATTAATTCGCGTCATTTAACCGACTTAGCTAACGCTGTAGAGACGGATGCGAAAGTTAAGCAACGTATTATTTTTACGACTGAGCAAGTTATCTCCTCGATGTCTCCATCTAATTTTTTGGCAACGAATCCAGATGCCATCTTGGAGTTGATCAATACAAATGGTCAATCATTGACAAATGGCTTAAAGAATCTGTTAGCAGATCTTCAAATTGGTAAGATCTCACAGACGGATACAGATGCGTTTGAAATTGGTAAAAATATTGCCACGACCGCCGGAGCAGTTGTGTTTCAAAATGATTTATTCCAATTGATTCAATATAAACCAACGACTGACATGGTTTATGAAAAACCATTCCTGATGGTGCCACCATGTATCAATAAATACTATATTTTAGATCTTCAGCCGCAATCTTCTCTTGTCCAATATTTGATTGATCAGGGATTTACCGTATACATGGTTTCGTGGAAAAATCCAGATCAAGACATGGTGAAAGTGACTTGGGATGATTATGTGGGACAAGGTGTGATTGAGGCAATCCGAGTATGCATTGAAATTTCCCAACAAGAAAAAATTAATATTTTAGGGTTTTGTGTCGGTGGAACTTTAGTCGCATGTGCTTTAGCTATTCTTGCGGCGAAAGACATAGAGCCTGTTGCCAGCATGGCTTTAATAACCTCTTTTTTAGACTTTTCAGATACAGGGGCCTTGGATGTTTTTATTGATGAGTCTATGGTTGAATTACGAGAAGGTACGATAGGTGGTAAAAATGGCCAATATGGATTACTTAGTGGCACTGAATTAGCGAATACTTTCTCATTTCTCAGGCCAAATGATTTAGTTTGGAATTACGTTGTTTCCAATTATTTATTAGGTAAAAGTCCTCCAAGTTTTGATTTGTTATTTTGGAATGGTGATTCAACAAATCTACCAGGTCCAATGTATACCTATTATTTGCGACATATGTATCTCAATAACGCGCTCAAAACACCTGATCGCTTAACGATGTGTAACACCCCAGTGAATTTAACCAAGATCACTTGTCCAGCCTATATTTATGCATCACGTGAAGACCATATCGTCCCATGGTCATCCGCATACCAATCGACACAAATCTTATCTGGATCAAAACGCTTTGTACTAGGAGCATCTGGACATATTGCGGGAGTCATCAATCCACCACAAAAGAAAAAAAGAAATTATTGGATTGCACCAAAATTACCCAAAAACTCTCAAGATTGGTATGCACATGCCAAATCCATAGAGGGTAGTTGGTGGCCTGATTTTGTGACATGGTTAACGGCACAAAGTGGCAAACAAATTAAAGCAAAAAATCTTTTAGGTAATAAGCAATACAAAGTAATCGAGCCAGCTCCTGGAACTTATGTTAAGGAAAAGGCAGTGAAAGTTTAATCTGTTATTAATGGGGGAATGATGAGTAAGAAAATTGCATACGTTACAGGTGGAATGGGTGGAATTGGTACAGCTATATGTCAAAAATTACATCGCGATGGCTTTATAGTCATTGCAGGATGTGGTCCAAACTCACCAAGAAAAGATCGCTGGTTAAGTGAGCAAAAAGCTATTGGTTATGAGTTCCATGCCTCTGAAGGAAATGTCGGTGATTGGGACAGTACTGTAGCTGCGTTTAATCAAGTTAAAGCAGAAATTGGCACCGTGGATGTTCTTGTGAATAACGCTGGAATTACGCGTGATACAGTTTTTAGAAAAATGACCCCAGATGATTGGCAGGCTGTCATCAATACCAATTTAAATTCATTATTTAATGTCACTAAACAAGTCATTGATGGTATGGTTGAAAAGGGCTGGGGGAGAGTTATTAATATTTCCTCTGTCAATGGCCAAAAAGGTCAATTTGGACAAACTAACTACGCGACAGCTAAAGCTGGATTAAGGGGTTTTACTATGGCTCTAGCGCAAGAAGTAGCTACAAAAGGTGTCACTATTAATACCGTCTCGCCGGGTTACATCGGTACTGATATGGTCAAGTCTATTCGCGAGGATGTGCTCAATAAAATTATTGAAACCATCCCTGTGAAAAGACTAGGAACGCCGGAAGAAATTGCCTCGATGGTTGCCTGGTTGG
>JBBAKF010000020.1:0-34007 GCA_040403635.1 Polynucleobacter sp. | reverse complement strand
AACGCTCAGCAGCTTGCGTGAAATTTAAGGTCTCACTCAGTGCAATAAAGTATTTCAGCTGCTTGAGGGTCGGTAGGTTGCGATTCATGATGCTTACAGCTTTCTGTTCTTTTATCAATTAATTTGATAATTATTATTATATTAATTCATTAGACTGATAATTGCAATCCATGCAAAATCCATCCTGTAGTGAAGTTAAAACATCTAATCATCACATTAAGGAAAAAGATCATGAAACGACCTGAAATAAAAACCTATCAAAATCTGGAGGCTGCTTTTGCTGGAGAATCTATGGCGCATATCAAATATCGCTACTTTGCTAAATTAGCCCGGGCACAAGGCGATGAAGATACTGCTAAAGTATTTGAAGCGACAGCTGAACAAGAAGTAGCGCATGCCTTTGGTCATCTCGATTTATTGTATCCAGCCAAGCAAATGAGTCCGGCAAAAGCCCTGCAAATTGCTATTGAGGGCGAAACCTATGAATATACAGAAATGTACCCTAGTTTTCGTAAAGCCGCGGAGGAAGATGGCAATGACGCGATGGTTAATGAAATCGATCAACAAATCACTGAATCAAAAGAGCATGCGCAAGAGTTTAAGACCGTATTAGCCAAAGCAGCAAAGCGATTCGCTGCTCTAGCGAAAGTGGAAGAGCGTCATGCCAATCACTACCAAGCCACATTAAATCAATTAAAAGTAATTAACTCGATCAACTAAGAAAGGATTTATGATGAGAGTATGGGAATGTATTGTTTGTGGATTTATTTATGATGAGTCAAAAGGCATGCCCGAAGATGGTATTGCCCCTGGGACCCCCTTTGCACAAATCCCCGATGACTGGAGTTGCCCCGAATGTGGTGTAGCTAAATCTGATTTTGAAATGGTAGTGATTTCACCTGAATGAAGGCTTTGATATGAATACCCCGATTGTAATTATAGGTAGTGGACTTGCTGCATATTCTAGCTTGCGAGAAATTCGTAAGTTAAATCCAGATGTGCAAATCACCCTCATCTCTGAGGAGGTGGGGGATTTTTACTCTAAACCGATGTTATCGACTGCATTTGCAAACCAAAAAAATGCAGCTCAATTGATTACTACTCCAAAAGAGAAAATGATCGAGCAGTTACACTTTGAACTTCGGTCGCAGACTACAGTTTTGTCGATTGATAAAAGTGCTCATACGGTGCAGATTAAATCTGGTTCAGAAATATCTCATCTATCTTACGGTAAATTAATTTTAGCCATTGGTGCAGAGCCTATCCGGCTCAAGCTCGAAGGCAGTGGTGTGGATGAGATCTTAACCGTCAATGCACTTGCTGATTATGCTGCGTTTAGAGAAAAACTCAAACCTCAATCAAGCGTTGCCATTTTAGGTGCTGGCCTGATTGGCTGCGAATTCGCGAATGATTTAACGACTGCAAACTATCCAGTTCATGTCATTGATCTTGCCCCTCAACCTTTAGGACGTCTACTTCCTCCAGAAGTCGCCTCTAGACTACGTGAAAAATTAGAGGCTATTGGGGTAAATTGGCATCTACAAACAACAACTACTGCCGTCAATAAAACGGCTGACAATCGCTTTCAAATCATTTTTGCAGATGGCGATTCGATTACCGTTGATGTTGTTCTAAGTGCCGTAGGCCTTCGTTCAAAAATCCTACTAGCGCAAGATGCTGGTCTTGAGACGCAACGTGGGATCATACTTAATCGTTATTTACAGACTTCAGATCCTGACATTTTTGCTTTAGGAGATTGTGCAGAAATTGGCGGACTCGTATTACCCTATGTGATGCCAATTATGCATTGCGCAAAAGTGATTGCAGCCAACGTTCTTGGCGAGCATAAAGTTTTGAGTTACCCTGCCATGCCAGTCATGGTAAAAACACCCGCCTTACCCCTCATCATCAGTCCACCTGCCATAGGCGCACAAGGTGTATGGAATATCACGCAAGATGAACAAGGCATGCTTGGTAAATATGAAAATTCTGCTCATGAACTACTCGGATTTGTTTTAGCAGGAGCGGCAACAAAAGAACGTGCAGTTCTAACACCCTTGTTACCGCACGTACTTCCTGACTAATAAATTTTTACTATAGTCAATCTGCTTGTAATGCCTGCCACACTTTAGCAGGCGTGAAGGGCATATCAAGCGCAGTAATCCCTTTTGATCTTAAAGCATTAATCACTGCGTTCGATAATGCGGGTAAAGATCCAGAACAGCCCGATTCACCGACTCCCTTGGATCCAAGCGCATTATTTTTTGTAGGAACTTCCATTTTTTCTGTTGTTATATGCGTCAAGCAACCTGCCTTCGGCATTGCGTAGTCCATATATGATCCCGTCAATAATTGACCAGAGGCATCATAAATAGCCTGTTCATAAAATGCTTGGCCTATCCCTTGCACAATTCCACCATGAATCTGCCCTTGAACTAAGGCGGGAGAAATCACTACTCCAACATCATCAACCGCTGTGTACTGGACAATTTCTGTGACTCCAGTTTGCGGATCAATTTCGACCTCGGCAATATGACAGCCATTCGGGAAAGTAGCGCCTGATGATGCTTCACCCGTACTATTAAGTGGGTGCGATTGTCCGTCAACATAGGTTTTTTGCACAATCTGAGAAATAGTTAACATTTGACTAGTTCCAATGACTTGCCATGCCCCATCAACAAAACTGAGATGACTTTCGGTGACACCTAATAATTCAGCCGCCAAAGGCTTACTTTTTTCAATGATTTGCTCACACAAATTAAGTACCGCACTACCAACCCCATATAGGGTTCTTGAGCCGCCTGTACCGCTACCCACCATAATTTTGTCAGACTGTCCTGCTACATAATGAATTTGATCGTTTTGCAAACCTGTTTTTTCATGCACAATCTGCGCAAAAGAAGTTTCATGTCCTTGTCCAGACGCGCCTGTAACTGCATACATATGCAACCCGCCATCTTGAGTGAACTGGCCCATCACTTGATCTTTAGGAGAAGTTCCAGCTGCAGACGCCTCAATAAAATAAGCGATGCCAATGCCGCGTAATTTATGTTGTTGAAGAGCTTGTTCGCGTCTACTTTCAAATTGATCATATTGACTAATTTCTAAGGCGCGGCTTAGCAAGCGATCAAACTCACCACAATCATAGATAGAGCCTATTTGATTATTGTAAGGAAACTGATGGGGCGCAATAAAGTTTTTACGGCGCAATTCAACCGGATCAAAACCATGTTCGTATGCGGCGTGATCAATCAGTCGCTCTACTGCATATGCAATATCAGGTCTGCCAGCGCCACGATAGGCTGACACAGGAACAGTGTTCGTAAAATAAAGTTCTGAAGACATTGATAACGCCGGTATGTCATACACCCCATTCATCGTGATAGAAATATTTCTAGCACCAATGAAAGATCCGAAATAACACGTGTAAGCACCTAAATCTGCTTTATTTTCAAAGCGCAGTCCTAAAATCTTACCTTGAGCATCAAGCGCAATAAAGCCGTTTAATTCAAGTCCACGTCCATGCCAATCAGATAAAAAGATTTCTGAACGTGTGCCGGTCCATTTCACAGGCTTATTGACAAGTTTTGTAGCTAACAAAATGAGTGCACTCTCACTAAATGCCCCACCGCGAATACCAAAAGAGCCGCCTACATCTTGCGTTTGTAAATCAATCTGCGCTTTTGGAATTCCTGTAATATGCTCCAAAGCTCCAAGCATCCCTTGTATTCCCTGATTCGGTGTATGAATGGTGTAACGATCCGAAGTCGAATCATATTTACCAACAACGGCTCTGAGCTCCATCGGTGAGCCAATTAAGCGCTGACTTTTAACACCCATTGAACTGATAAATGTAGCCTGCTCGAAAGCTTTTTCTGTTGCAGCTTGATCACCTTTAACAAAATGAAGTGATAAGTTACCACTTGCTTGCTCGTGTAATTGGGGAGCTCCTGAAGCGGATGAGGCATCAAAATCAGTCACCGCATCAAGCACCTCAATATCCATTTGCACGAGTTCGGCAGCATTCTTAGCTGCTTCATAGGTATCTGCAATCACCATTGCAATGGGTTGCCCCACAAAACGCACTTTATCTGTCGCAAGCACTGGCATTGGTGCTAATACCTGATTTTGTCCATCAGGATTTTGCATCGTAGCACCCGTAGGCAATGACTTCATACCTGCTTGCTCAACATCACGGGATGTAATCACTTTGAGGACACCAGGGGCTCGCATTACAGCTTCATAATCTATGGCTTTAATTACCCCATGCGCATAGGGTGATCGAATCATATAGGCGTAACACATTCCTTCATAAGACCAATCAGCTGTAAATTTACCGTGACCTGTAATTAAACGCAGGTCTTCTTTTCTTAATAAGTCTTTAGGCGCATTCATGCTTTTGCCTCCTGAATCTTTTTCGCTGCAGATTTAACGGCCTTGATAATATTGACATAACCTGTACAACGACAAATATTACCTGCTAGACCTTCCTGTATTTGCTCATCGGTTGGCGCTGGGTAACGCTGCAACAAATGCACCGTGCTCATAATCATTCCAGGTGTGCAATAGCCACATTGCAGGCCATGCTCTTCTGAAAATGCTTCTTGAACTGGGTGCAGATGATCATTCTGCGCTAATCCCTCAATCGTCTGAATCGATGTGTCTTGTGCTTGTCTTGCCAAAATCGTACAAGACTTCACTGCAACTTGGTCCATCAGTACGGTACAACAACCGCATTGCGTTGTGTCGCACCCACTATGTGTGCCAGTAAGCTGTAATTGCTCACGAATCACCTCAATCAGTAGGGTATTGTCCTTGACCACTAGATCATGAGTTTGACCATTAACGGTAATTTGCATTTGAGACCTCTATGATGAATGATTGTGGATAGATTGGACGGCTTGATTAAATAACACTTGCGCCATATTGACACGATATGCACTGGATGCGTGCAGGTCGCTCATCAAGTCGTCACGCTGTAACTCAGGCTTTGTCTGACCACTTAAAAAAGCTTGCTCAGCTTCTAGCCAACGAAATACTCCTGCACCCACTCCAGTGACAGCCACACGAATTTCTTGCTGCGGAAAAACTGCAATAAATACTCCAGCTAAAGCATATCCCGAAGCCATCTGTTTACATTTGGCATATACACTTTGTATGGGTTTACAAAACTTCACTTGAGTAATTACTTCACCATCTTCTAATGCAGTGGAATAAAAACCTGTAAAAAAATCCTCTGCCGAAATATTGCGTTGATCAGTCACAATCGTCGCCTCAAGCGCTAAAGCTGCCGCAGGATAATCCGCTGCGGGATCATTATTGGCAATTGAGCCTCCTATTGTCCCTCTAGCCCTGACTTGTGGATCTCCAATTTGACTCGCTAAATAGGCTAAACCTGGAATAGCCTTTTGGATCATTACGCTCATGGCCACAGTGTCGTGTTTTATTGCTGCGCCAATACTTAAGTGTTCAGCAGTTTCTTCAAGAACTTGCAAATCGGATATTCGGCTCACATCGATTAAATGATCCGGTGCTATCAATCCATGCTTCATCGAAGGTAATAAAGTCATCCCCCCTGAAAGAAGCTTTGCATTTTCATGTCCCTTAAATGTATCTTTTGCAGACTTTGTATTGCCAACTAAATGGTATTGGAAAGTATTCATGTCGTCTCTATAGTATTTTTATTTATGATAAATCAAAAACATTAATTATGAAATTTTAAATATTTAAAAATCTATCTTCTAGAAACCACGGATGTCAATGGGCGCACCTTGAGTGGGGCATAATGATGCTTTAATTGATTTTAATTTTTATAGGTAATTATGTCTGAAGCCGTGCGTATTAGTGAGCAGGAATTAACCAATCTAGGAATTTCAGCGTTTTTACATTTAGGTCTGCCCCGCCAAGATGCTGAGGTAGTCGTCAAAATCTTGGTCTTAGCAGATCTTTTTGGTCTCTCTACCCATGGTATGAGCAGAGTTGAATCCTATGGCGAAAGACTTCAAATCGCTGGCATTAATCCGCGTCCCAACATCACCACTGAGCGGGTCGCAGCTGCAATGGTCAAAGTCGACGGGGATAACGGCGTTGGGCCAGTCGTTGGCATGCGCTCTTTAGAGGCGGCAATGGAAGTCGCCTCGGAATGCGGTATCGGTATAGCCTTAACGCGTGGCAGTAATCATTTTGGCCCAATTTCTCCTTACGCTTACATCGCTGCTGAGCAAGGTTTTGCCAGTATGATCGGGAGCAATGCAACAACTACTATTGCACCTTGGGGTGGGTCTGACGCTAGACTGGGGAACAGTCCTATAGGTTTTGGTGTACCAAATCCTGGTGGCCAACCATTCTTGTTAGATATGGCCATGAGTGTTGTTGCTCGTGCAAAAATTCGGGATGCTTTTAAGCAAGGGCGAGAAATTCCCAATACTTGGGGAACTGATGCCAAAGGAATTCCGACTACAGATCCTAAAGCAGCCTTGGATGGCTTTTTACTCCCCGTTGGCGGGCATAAAGGTTATGGGCTAGCTTTAATGGTCGATCTTTTCGCAGGTCTACTTTCAAATGCGGCATATTTAACGCATGTCCAATCTTGGCAAGACGCTCCAGATCAGCCACAAAATTTAGGGCATTTCTTTATCCTTTTAGATACCAAGAAACTCGGCTCAACCGAATGGCTAGCAAGCCGTATGCAAGATTTCTCTCAAATACTAACGCAAAGTCCGCCTGCAAATCCGGATCAGCCTGTCATCGTTCCGGGGATGATAGAGCTTGCTAAGATGAGTGAGCAACGTTGTTTAGGTGTCCATTTAAGTGCTGATACTCTGACGTTACTCAAGAAGTATGCTGAAGCTTCATAAAGGCGGTTTTTAGCTCATCACGTAATATCAACGCTTATTTTTTCTAAATTGGGGTTTACGCTTTTCTAAAAAGGCTTGAACTCCTTCTTTGGATTCATCTGTCGCATAAAACAGTTTAAGCGCCTGCATTCCTAATGATCCAATTCCCTTAATAGCATCTGAGTCAGCATTAAAGGATCTTTTTGCAATACTGAGGGCCGTTGGACTCAAGTCTAATATCTCTTGACACCACTTTTGTACCTCTTGATCCAGCTCACTCTGCGACACTACTGCATTGACCAAGCCCCACTCTAGAGCTTGCGCTGCGGTATATTTTCGACACAAATACCAAATCTCTCTCGCGCGCTTTTCACCAATGACTCGACTTAAATACGCTGTACCGAACCCCGGATCCACAGAACCAACCCGAGGACCAACTTGTCCAAAAATGGCATTTTCTGCAGCGATGGCTAAGTCACAACATGTAACGAGAACATTACCGCCACCAATGGCATAGCCATTGACCCTTGCAATCACAGGCTTGGGAACTTCACGAATCAAACTATGTAATTCTTCCAAGGGCAGGCCAATCATGCCACGCCCATCATATCCACCCTCTTGAGCAGATTGATCTCCCCCTGAGCAAAATGCTTTATCACCCACACCGGTGAGAACGATGACACCAATGTCATCATTCCAACCTGCAAGGTGCAAAGCCGCAATCAATTCATCACAAGTTTGACCCCGAAATGCATTATATTTTTCAGGACGATTAATCGCAATGGTGGCAACTCCCTCCTGCTCAGAATATAAAATATCCGTAAAGGAATTCATGGCTTTTTATCGCCTTTAAATACTATTTCGCAGCTGGTGGCATCAGTGCACTATGCACCGCAAGTAATTTCCAATGCTCCCCTTCTTGCATCCAGGTTGTTTGAAAATGGCTCCGAATATGGATAGTTTCATTAGGTTTTATGGCATCGGCAAACATATGCCCCATCACCAAAGCGATTTTTTGCGCAGTATTTTGCGGCAATAAGACTGTCATATCTTCAAAAATAACTTTGGTGTACTTCACCTGCTTGCTATCTATTTTATGGATGTATTGATTTAAATCATCGACAGCTCCAGTGCTGTGACGGTAAATCATTGCAGGATCACAAAATTGTCTAAATGCATCGGTATTAGAGGTATTCATTGCCTCGCGTCGGATTTCTTCACACTGCAATACGGGATGGGTCATATTTATTCTTTCTAAATAAAGTTGTAATCGTTAAAAATCTATCAAAACATCAATGCTTGAGATCAAGCCATCTTGTCAATATCCACTCCAACAGATAAGCCTGCTTTGCGGACTGCATCCCATGTTTCTTGGGGAATAGGTATACCCTGCTGGATTCTTTTTTCATGCATCTTAAATTCGGGCTCACCTGGCAACATCACCTCATCAAATCCCTGTGCTGGGGGTATCGCTTTAATTTTTTGTATCGAATGATGTAAGGCCTGTTGATATTTTTCTACAGACTGAAATAAGGATGATTTGAGTGCAAAGATAAATATGCCGCTGCGTTGCGTGACTCCCGGAAAGTTTTCTGCTCCGATCAAAGGACCACTCATTAGCTCTGCCATAACAGCCAGTGCATAACCTTTATGTCCTCCGAATGGCAACATAAAACCTCCGTCGTAGAAATCATTCGGATCAGTCGTTGGATTACCATTTTTATCGACTAAACAATTCGGCGGTAAGGCCTCATGCTTCGCTTTAGCAACTTTAATTTTGCCCGCAGCAATGGCTGAAGTAGCAAAATCTAGACTCACGTGCGGGCCGTCATGATTGGGTAAAGTAATCGCTATTGGATTTGTGCCGAATAATGGAGCAGCGCCACCGTAAGGTGCTGTCATTGGTCGGTCCACAGTCCCTATTGTCATGAGCATCACAACATCTTGAGCGGCAGCTCTTTCAGTGAAAGCTGCAAGCCTTCCAGTATGGGAAGCTTGAACAACAGATATTGCACAAACACCAACTTCTTGCGCTTTTTTAATGGCGATATCTGTTGCAAAGTTTGCAACGACCTGGCCAAATGCCCAGTTACCTTTAACAACAGCACTAGTTGGTGTTTCTTGAATGATTTCAGGAGCGGCTTTAGGATCGATTTCTCCATCAACAATACTTTTTAGGTATTCAGGAACTCTTAAAATACCGTGAGAATCATGACCAGCCAAATGGTTTGCAACCAAGATATCAGCAATCTGAATTGCGTCATCTTGACTGGCACCTGCTGACTGAAAAATTGTTTTAACTACCTGGTTTAAATGGGAAGCGGAAAATTGCAACATAGGGTCTCTGATTAAATTTTTATATTTTAAGCAACTAATTTTTATTTAGTGGTAATCTAATCATATAACGAAAAAAATGTAAGGAGATAGAAATGTTAAAACGTCAGAATTTATCATTCATAAAGTATGTGCTTTTTTGTGTTTCTTTGTTGAGCTTTTTTAGTTTTGCGCAAAGTAATTTCCCGAGTAAACCCGTCAATATTGTTGTTCCCTTCCCGCCTGGTGGCGCCGCCGATCAGCCAACACGGTTAATCTCTCAATCCCTTTTTAATGTTTGGCAACAGTCCGCTGTAGTTATCACTAAACCTGGAGCTGGTGGTGCAATTGGTGCTGAATTCGCGGCTAATTCTGCTCCAGATGGATATACACTGCTTGCTACTAATCCCTCGATGATCATTGTTCCCGAGGCAGATCGTATGTTTGGCAGACCCCAAAAATTTGATATTAGCCAATTTGTGCCCTTAGGTCTTTTAGTGGCAGACCCCATTGTCCTCGTCGTTAAGGCGGATGCTCCTTGGAAAACTTATAAAGATTTCATCGCTGATGCAAAAGCAAAGCCTGGAGAAATCACCTACGGATCATCCGGAGCATACAGTGCCTCTCATATTCCAATTGAAATGCTCGCTAATGCTGCCAATATGAAGTTAAGGCATATTCCTTTTGCTGGTGGTGGTCCTGCAATTTTGGCTCTGTTAGGTGGTCATATTGCGACTACGGCAAGTTCACCAAGTGCAGTCGTTAATCAAATCAAGTCTGGTGCCTTGAGAGCTCTTGTCGTAACAGGGAATAAGCGATTGGCTTCCTTACCAGACGTTCCAACAGCCATTGAACTCGGATTTAAAGACGCTGAATTTTATATTTGGATTGGGCTATTTGCGCCAGCAAAAACTCCTGATCAGATTGTACAAACGCTCCGCAGCGATCTACAAAAAGCGGCTACGCAAGATAATGGTTTTATCCAGAGTATGGCTAAGTTGGGTGCAAGTACAGACTATCGGGATGCTGCAGGTTTTAGTGAATTTCTTGCTAAAGATGCGGCACGTATTAAAGCCACGATGGCAAAGATTGGCAAAGTGGACTAAACCACTTTAATCCACAATCGCCCATGTACTATCGCCGAGTTTCTTGACGGCATATGAATATGTCCAATGCTGGGGAATCCCACAACTCCAGTCATTTGGACCATTTTGTATCAATATATTCGTATTGTTCTTTTGGTCAACATACAAATGATAAATTTTGCCGTGAATGGGGTTAAAACTAAACTTTGCTGCATGCACCATTTCCGTAGCATCTAATCTAGCTTGTAATGCTTTAGCTTGTTTTACCAATACCTCGGCTTGCTCCATGATACGGTCATACTCTAACTGCGCGTTTTGACGAGCAATATTGACAGCCTTATCTTTTTCTTCAAGAACCTTGATTGGTGCAAATACGGGAGCACTCACTTCCATGGGATACTCTATAGCGGCATGCCGAGCTGGGTCGGTATCTTCAATACGCATGGTTTAACCTTTTGAGATTTTATTTGGTATTGCTATTATCATCAATTTTCTGAAATCATGCCAATGCTGTAAAAGGTTCTCAATCTAGGTGAGTATCGCTATACCGTCAGCCGCCTTGCAACCTTGACCCTCTTCAAAAACAAACATCGGGTTGATTTCGCATTCAATTAAGCGCTCTCCCATGCTTAATACGAGCTCTGAAAAATGAACGATTGCAGAAATTAGTGCCTCTACATCATACTTAGCTCTGCCCCGATAACCATTTAATAAAGGCCATGTTTTTAATTCTTGCAACATCTCTAAAGCTTGATGCCGAGTGAGTGGTTGATGAGGGTGCAATAAACGCAAGGAAGTGTCCTGAAAAAGCTCAGCGGTAACACCACCCATACCAACCAGGATTGCTGTGCCCAGAAGATCTTGATGCATTCCAATAATGAACTCTAGGCCATTACTGACTTGCTCTTGGACTAAGTATTTTTCGACCTGGATTGCGCTTCGCTCTAAAACGCGTGCTTGCATCCGTTGTATCACTTCAGATATTTTTTCTATAGGAACCCCAAGTGCGACTCCACCAACTTCCGTCTTATGCATGATGTCTTGAGAAAGAATTTTAATAACAACCTGATTACCAAAATCACTAAAACGAGCCGTATCCGTTTCGCTTAAATGAGTAATAACTTCTCTTACCGTTGGTATCTTAAACTGCGCAAATAATTGCTTCGACTCATGCTCATCCAGTGCACGATGAATATCACCATAAGCAGCCAGGTCAACATCAGGTAATGGGGTAGTTGTGTCTAATATGTGATTACGATGGGTACTCACTTGATAAATGCTTGACAAAGCATTACTACAACTTTCTGGTTGTGTAAACGTTGGCACACCCAACTTGGTCATCATCTCAGCCGCCTGAGGTGCATGTGGGCTTACATAGGCGATAATTAATTTGTTGGAGCTCAGTAATGAATCTCTGACCGCTTCGACCATCAACTCTGGACGACTCACACTAGATGAGCCCAAAATAAGTATCAAGGCGTCAAAGCTCGGACTTTCAACCAAAGCTTTTATTGCGCCACGAAGAATATTTGGTTGTAGGCCAGCTAAGGTGACATCAATCGGATTACGGTCAAGTACCGCTTGATCACCCAAGTCTAATTGCTTTAGCTTTTCCGCGGTGATGGCATCTGGAATCGGTAATTCAAAACCTTTCTCTCCTAAGCTATCGGCAATTAAGGTACCCGCGCCACCCGTAGATGTAAGAATTGCTACCCGTTTACCGAGTAATTTACGGCCCACACTTAAAGCAACAGGAATATCTAAAAAATCTACAAATTGGTTTGCTCGAATAATGCCAACCTCATTAAATAAAGCATCATATAAACGATCAGACCCGGCCATTGCACCTGTATGCGAAATCGCCGCCTGCATCCCCGCAGAAGATTTGCCGACTTTATAAACAACAATCGGTTTGCCCGCCTTTTTGGCTCGTATTGCTGCTTCACGAAACTGCTCCGGCTGGCGGATGCTTTCAATATAAAGAAGAATAATTTGAGTCGAGTCATCCTCTACAAAGTAATCAATAAAGTCTGCCAAGTTAAGATCAGCCTCATTACTTGTTGCAACAAGTTTAGATAAACCTAAGCCACGAGCGGCAGCTCTTGATAGTAGCGCTCCTAACACACCGCCACTTTGCGATACCAAACTGATATTGCCTACCTGACTATGATCAACCGCAAGCGCACCACTTGGTGATAAAGTGATTTTGTCAACCAGATTAACCATGCCCATCGTATTGGGTCCAAGAATGCGCATCTTCCCCGCAGCGCGTAATAATTCTTGTTGCTTGATTAAGCCTTCCGCCCCTGTTTCAGCAAAGCCACTGGTTAGTACAATCGCAACCGGAGTATTGATTTTTGCTAATGCTGCCACCGCTTGTATTGCCGCTTCAGTACCCACCATAATAATTGCTACATCAGGTGTTTCTGGCAATGAATCCACATCGGGATAACAGGTTAAGCCCGCAATACTACTGACTCTAGGATTTACTGGATAAATTTTTCCGGAATATTGATTTTTTTGTAAATAATAGATCGGTTTTCCTGCTGTTTTTTGTGGATCTGTAGATGCCCCAATGACAGCAATACTGCCAGGCTTCATCAAGCTCTCAATTGCTGTTGTCATGAGTTAAGCCTTTTTTGCTTGCGCTGCTTTTTGTAAAAATGCCTCTACTGCATTGCGATGTTCCGTTGTGGTGTAACAAATACCTTGAGCTTGAGCGCCGCTGGCAAAGACTTGCTGTGCTGATGTTTCAAAGCTTTGATTGAGAATTGTTTTACTTAAGGCAAGTGCAGCTGGTGATCCCTGACTTAACTCCCGAGCCCACTGCCGTGCATCAGTGACCAAATGAGATTGCTTCGTGATGCGGTCGACAATACCTATTTGCGCGGCTTCCTGACATTCCACTTTTCTTCCTGTAAATATGAGCTCTTTAGCCTTTACCAAGCCAATCCGTCGCGGTAAAAAATACATTCCACCCCCATCAGGAATAATTCCCCGATGAATGTAAGACCACGTAAAGTTCGCTTCATCACACGCCATAATGAAATCACAGGCCAGTGCCGTGTCAGCGCCTAACCCTGATGCTGGGCCATTTACCGCAGCAATCGTTGGTTTTGGTAAATCAAATAATAAGGATACCGCATGATGCACCCTTAATTGGCGTCGCCAACCATTAATCGCTAACTCTCCTACCGACGCACTTAAACGTTTTTCCATGCCTGAGATATCACCACCGGCACAAAATCCTTTTCCTTTACCCGTGAGCACGAGTGCCCTAATCGAAGTTTCTATTGCAATGTATTCCATTGCCTCAATAAACTCTGTACGCATTTGATCACTCATCGCATTGCGTTTGTCTGGGCGATTGAGTGATAAAGTCGCTACACCGTCTTGAACATCAAGTTCAACTTGCTCAAAATTCATCAACACTCTCCCAATTAATCCGCTTTAATGTTGGCTTTTTTAATCACTTCTTTCCAACGCAACTCTTCACTTTTCACAAATCTTCCAAATTCTTCAGGACTTCCCGCACTAATCACTAGGCCTTCACCCTCAACACGATCTTTGAATGCCTTCGATTGCACTGCCTTTTTAATGCTTACATTCAGTCTCTGAATCACAGCCGGAGGTGTTGCTGCTGGAACAAAAACTCCGTACCAGCTTGCTGCAAAAAATCCGGGCAGACCACTTTCAGCCACTGTAGGCAATTGTGCTAGCCCAGGATTTGTGGAACGCGTCGTCGTTGTTACAGCAAGGGGCCTTAATTTACCACCATCAATCAAACTACCTACCGCTGATGCAGTAGCAAACATCATATCGACTTGACCACCAATGATATCGGTTAATGCAGGCCCGGCACCTTTATAAGGAATATGAATTAAATTTGATCCTGTCTGAATACTGAATAACTCCCCAGCAAAATGGGCTGATGTTCCACTTCCCTGCGAAGCATAACTAAATCCTCCTGGCTTTGCCTTCACTGCAGCCAGCAAATCGCTAAAATTTTTATAAGGACTGGTTGCCGAGACCACTAAAATATTTGGTGACACTCCAACAAGAGTAACAGGGGCGAAATCTTTGTCTTGTGAATAAGGCAGCTTTTCTTTTAAGCTGGGATTGACCGCGTGGGCAAAGGTGGCAATGACTAATGTATAACCATCTGGTGCACTCTTTGCAAGTGCATCAGTACCAATGATAGTACTTCCCCCTGGTTTATTTTCAATCACTACAGGTTGACGTAAATCCTCAGACATGCTCTGCCCAATCGTTCGCGCAACTAAGTCCGTTCCACCTCCCGGCGCAAATGGAACGATGATTTTGATCGGTCTTTCAGGATATTGTGCGCTTGCGTTAGGCAGCATAAACATTTGAGAAAAAATAAGCGCAAGAAATCCAATACCCATTTGCATCTGGTGCATCATCTTTTTAATCATTTTCTTATCCTTTTAAAATGAAAATAGGTAGCACAGAGCAAATTTATTGTGCTTTCCAATAATGTGATAATTCACTCACACGACAATTTTTCGAGTCAATAATCAAATTAGCTAACTGCAAAGCGCACTCATGGCCAATACGCGGTTCTGATAATTCTATAAATTTATCCAATAACTCTTGATCTGTTAAAGGATCATCCGGATCCCCATGTCGCGTTTGTTGGTGATGTGCATACACTGTGCCATCACTGAGTTCAATCTCTACTTTGGCACTGCGATGAACTGGAAACTTGGCCTCGCAATCGGGATCAATGCTTAACTCAATTTTGTTCTCTAACTCCTGCAACCGATTATCTTGCAGTGCACTTGCCAAGAAGGCCTTCTCTCGAACACGCCCTAATATGATCCTCGCAGCAACTGTATAGGTCAAACTAAATTTAGCTTCAAAGGGCGTTTGCGGATGCACATAACAACATACATTTTTGGTGGCTTTGTAGCCTCCTACCCGAATTTTTTTAATATTCTCAAAACTGATAGGATAAGTCTGCATCAGAAAAGCAACTCCATCAATGCTTGGAAAATTATGACCACAACAGCCATGATTTTTAAATGTCATATGCTCAATATTCCAGTCAGATCCCATGCCCTGAAAAATTTCTTCCCACCTTGGATTTTGCGAGAGAGCTGCCCCAAAACCAGCATCGCCTTCTAATATATCTAGGGTTCCCGTCATCCCGGCTTGGGCAGTCAAAGCTGCATTGAGCCCTACCTGCGCAGCATGACCCGCATGCATTGGCTTGGTCATAGAATCCGAGCGAAACGCCTGTTGCAATCCGCTTGCAAATGTTGCTGCGCTGGCTAAAGCATCACTCGCCTGATTTTTGTTTAGTTTTAAAAGGTAAGCACAAGCTGCTGCCGCTCCAAATACGCCCACAGTTCCCGTCGTGTGAAAAAACCGATAATGGCTTGGCTGAATCACCCGACTAATACGAGTGGATACTTCATAACCCACAATGATGGCCTCTAAGAGCTTTTCTAAAGAGTCTTGTCTTTGCTCTGCTAGCGCAAAGACAGCAGAGATCGTTGGCGCTGCAGGATGATAAGCACCATCCCGATAAATATCATCAAACTCTGCGATATGCGAAACCGTACCATTGATAAAAGCAGCTGCGCGCATCAAAGCTTTTTGAGGACTACCTGCAATAGAGCAATGTCCTATACCCAACTCATCTTCATAGGCTACAAATAATCTTTTTGCAGCATCGGTATCGGAGCCCGCTAACAAAGATGCCTGCCAATCTAATAAAGCCCTTCGCGCATGGTGCATCGTTACAGGCGCAAAGGTCTTCGATTGACAAGCCTCAATGAAACTACCAAACTCCGCAATAATGGTCATCGCTTACTCTGGCTTCGCACCTGAGTTTTTCACAACTGGCGCCCATAGCGCATGGTCATTTTGAATAAATTTGGTAAATTCTGGAACACTCATCGGTGATGCCTCTGATCCCAAACCAAGCAGTTTCTGTTTAACCGTAGGATCTTCTAAAACAGCTAAAACAGCTTCGTTAATTTTTCTTGTGATTGCTGGTGATGTCTTTACAGGGGCAAACAAGCCAAACCATGCGCCCGTTGCAATATCAATGCCTACTTCATTTAAAGTAGGAAGATCAGGCAATGCGCTCATCCTTTTCTTAGAGGATACTGCGATTGCTGTCAGTTGACCGCCTTTTATCAGGGGAACAACCGAGGGTGCGGTGGCAAACATAAACTGTAAACGGCCAGCCACTAAATCTCTCGTTGCTTCAGCTCCTTTATAAGGGATGTGGAGCGCATCAATATTAACTTTTTGCGAAAACAGAAAACTGATTAAATGCGCTGTTGTACCTATGCCTGTAGATCCATAATTAATATTGGCACTATTTGCTTTGGTATATGCAATAAATTCTTTCCAATTTTTAACACCTATGTTGGAAGGTACAACGAGAATATTAGGCACATCTCCAAGCATCGCAACGGGTTGCAATGTTTTTTGGGGATTCACCGCTAAATTAGTAAATAAGGTCGGATTGATAGTTATCGGGCCGTTAGAACTAGCCAACAAAGTATATCCATCTGGAGCAGCCCGACTCACGATGTCACTACCTAAATTACCTGCAGCGCCAGGATGATTTTCAATCACCACTGGCACTTTCCACCGGACAGAAAGTTGATTGCCAACTTCACGCGCTAAAATATCAGTTGTTCCACCTGCAGTGAAAGAAACGATGATCTTAATCGGTTTTTGCGGATAGTTACTATCTTCTTGAGCATTCGCTAGTAAAGTGCAAAAACTGATGCAAATGACTATCAACTGATGAATTTTTTTCATGCGCAACATCTCCATGTCTTTTTTTATGAATAAACCATTATTACAACATAAACTTAGGCTCTTTGATTAAAGCGCCTTTCAAATACTTCTTCTGCAATTCTGTTTTTTAAGATCTCTAAGGATCCCCCAGCAATCATCCAACCACGTGTTCTTCTTACACAATACTCTACCAAAGTTTCTTGACTATAACCGGTAGCGCCCATCACTTGTAGAGATTCATTCGCAACTTCAAAGCCCACTGTATTACACATATATTTAGCTATAGAAGTGTCATAAGCTGAAGGCAATCCTGACTGCGCATTCATGGCTGCCCGATATAAGAGTAATTGCGCAGCATCAAGCTTGACTGCCATTTCTGCAAATTTCCACTGCACACCCTGAAACTCGCAAATATCTTTACCAAACTGCTTACGCACTTGCGCATATTTTTTCGCTTGATTAAAAGCATATCTTCCTAAGGCGAGTGCTCTTGATGAATTACCAATCCGCTCGACATTAAAGCCACTCATTTGTTTTTTAAAACCACCAGGACCCAGTAAAACAGCATCCTCTGCCACAAAGCATTCTTCAAAATAAAGCTGAGACCAAGCCTCACCACTCATAAAGCTGTTCGGCTGCCCAATTTTTAAGCCAGGATTATCGCGCTCAATAATGATCGATCCAATTCCTTCTAATCCCGGCCCAAATCTAACATAGATTAAAAAAAGATTCGCTTCAGGACTATGTGTTGAAAATACTTTTGCGCCATTAATGAGGTAACCCCGTTCAATTTTTTTAGCCGATGTCTTGAGTTCAGTGACAGCGGAGCCTGCATCAGGCTCACTCATTCCCAAACCAATGATAGATTTACCCGCTAATAAATCCGGTAAATATTTTTCTTTAAGGGCATCACTGGCATATTCCACAAATGTTCTAATTGCACCAAAATTACCTGCCTGAACCACATCTGCAGATTTTGGGCAACGTAAGGCAACTTCTTGGATTGCAATCACCGCATCCATCAGCGTTCCTCCCTGCCCCCCATCTTTTTCAGAAAATGTAATCCCAAGCAAACCCTGTTCACTCAGGCGCGCTGCCACATCCCACGGATAATTGGGCTGGTGCGCTCTAGCTAGAGCACCTGGTTCAAGTTCATGAATGGCAAACTTTGCGACTGCATCGGCAAAGGCTATTTGTTCACTGCTTAATTGAAAATCCATTTTTTCTCTTTATCTTTTTACCCTACACGATTTTTTAAATCACCATTGACATAAGCATTGATATTATCAAAGGCAATCCCGTAATAGGCTTCATAATTATCCTGCTCCACAAATCCCAAATGGGGGGAACACAAGCAGTTTGGTAAATCCAGCAATGGATGCTTTGCATTGAGTACCGGCTCATTTTCATAGACATCGACTGCTGCAAAACCTGGCCTTCCTGCTTTTAAGGCATTGACCAAAGCATTTGGCTCAATGAGCTCTGCACGACTGGCATTCACTAATAAGGCATCTTTTTTCATGAGCGCAAGGTCTTGGGCGCTAACAATATGAAGAGTCTGGGGGTTCAACCTTAATTGCAAGTTAATAATATCGCATTCGCTGAAAAATGCTTCTCGAGAGTCTGCCACCACAAATCCATCTGCGCGCGCTTTTTCAAGACTAGAATCTCTGCCCCAGACAATGACCTTTGCGCCAAATACTTGACCAATCTTGCATAACTGTTGACCAATTCGCCCGTAACCATAAATACCTAAAGTTTTTCCAGCTAATTGACGTCCCACTGTACCCTGCCATTGTCCCACTTTTAATCGATTCACTTCTTGAACAAAGTGTCGCAGTGCAGCTAACATTAATAAGACATTGAGTTCCGCAGTTGCACTTCCAGTACCATGACCATCCATCACCACAATACCTTTTTGCGCGCAAGCGTGTAAGTCGACATGCGCTGCAATTTTTCCGGTTTGAGAGATAAGTTGCAAGTTAGGCAATCGATCGATCAAGGACTTATCAATCACAGTTCTTTCTCTTGTTAGCACAAGCGCTTGTGCATCTTTAAAGCGCTCTACTTTTTCTTCTAAGATATGCACCGTTTCATGAAATAGAGTCACTTCATGTCCTGTCAATTTTTGATAACATTGAAGATGTCTTACACAGTCTTGATAGTCATCGGGTATTACGATCTTCATTCCTGAACCTTTCTTTGTGGGTGTTTACGTTTCCACATGAATAACACCATCCTTAATCATCTGCTTAATTTCGTGTTCTTGATATCCTAGATTTTGCAGAATTTCAAGGGTATGCTGTCCCACTCTAGGAGGATTCTCTCTGACACCTAGGCGTTCGCCATTCATCATCAATGGTAACAAGGGGATTGCTGACTTTTCACCCACTCTCGGCCCATCAGTGATGACAATTGATGCAAGCCCCCCAGTTTCTTGTAAATGCTGGTCCGCAAATAATTCTTCTGGTTTGGTGATTGGTGCATAGGGTAAGCCATGACGCTCAAAAATATCCGCGATTTGTGCTGCAGAGGTATCCTTTAATCGGTCCTGTAATTCAGGGATTAAATATGCTCTTTGCTGAACACGCAAATTATTACTCGCCAATTTTGCGTCCTGAAACAGGTCATTAAAACCAAATGCCTCACAAAATATTTGCCATTGTGTATCAGTGACAACCGCTAAGAAAATCTTTTCAGCATGCAGTACTTCAAAAACATCGTAAATAGCCCAAGCTGATATCCGGTTGGGCATAGGCTTTGCCGCTTGTCCCGTGACCGCATATTGCATCATATGCTGCCCCACCAAAAAAACATTGTTCTCAAACAGTGCACTTTGTATTTCTTGACCAAGCCCCGTAGTCTCACGCTCTTTTAATGCCGCTAAAACACCAATCGCCCCAAACACACCACCCATGATGTCATTCACAGATGTTCCCGCTCTTAAGGGGCGATCTAAAGGCCCAGTCATATATGCCAGCCCACCCATCATTTGCACAACTTCATCTAAAGCTGTTCGGTGATCATAAGGTCCTGGCAAGAAACCTTTATTGGAAACATAAATCAGTCTTGGATAACGGTCTTTGAGAGTAGCGTAATCAAAACCGAGTTTTTGCATAGTTCCAGTTTTAAAGTTCTCACAAACCACATCCGCATTAGCAATCAGTTTTTCCACCAACTCTTTGGCTTGAGGCTGACTTAAGTCGATTGATAGACTTTTTTTATTACGATTAAACATTGGGAAAAAACCAGCGCCAGATCCTAATAGTTTTCTAGTCTTATCGCCAAGGATTGGCTCAATCTTGATAACATGTGCACCTAGGTCAGCGAGAACCATCCCACAGGTTGGTCCCATCACCATGTGGGTGAATTCAATGACCTTTATACCTGCATAAGGAAGCGTATTTTTGTTCGTCATCTAAATCATTATTTGAACTGCATTATGAAACTAACGTTTCATCCGTTCTTTTTTCACCCTTTGAATCTAGCCAACTTACTGTTAACTTCTCTCCCTTAGAACCTTTATATTTGATATTCAAGAAAGGATCTTTAGAAATCGCTGAGCCAAAATGTGCGTTAAAGACATCTTTGCCTTGCGCCTTAATATTTAAGTATGTAATGAACCAAGCAGGAACTACCTTACCAGAGGCATCCTTCCTTTGGCCGCTCTCCATTTCATGTTTCATTAATATCCTCACATCTACAACACCATCTTTTTCAGTGGCTCTAATACGCATTGGATCTGGCATATTTATTCCTATTCTTTATCCGGCACAGCCGCCTAAGGTAACTTTAATTTCTTTCATTGCCATAAACCACTTGCCCTCTGCCTTGACTAAGAAGTAAACATTGGAAGTTTGGGCCATCTTAATCCGCGTAGCAATAAAAGGCTCAGTCCCGGCTGAAAAGAAAAACTGTCCCGCCAAAATACTAGGGTTTTTTTCAACCAAAATGGCTATTTGATCCGCTTTTAAGGTTGTTCTCAGGCCAACAGATACTAATGCACCATTTTCAGCTAAATCTGGAGCATTCAAACTGATCGCTGAGGATCGCTCAGGTGTACCCGTATTTAATGCTTTAAACACTTCATCCAAGCTTTTACCCTCAAAGGCGGCTTTACTCCACTCTTGAGCCTGCACTGAGGTAATCAAGCCAGCACAAGCCATTAAACTAAATACAGTAGCTTGTCTTAATAAATTTCTTCGTTGTTGATTCATATGAAACCCTTAGAGATTCTTCTGTCTATTTTAATCCTAACCATCAATTTTGATTAAAAGCTTGAAAAACTAACCCATCCAAGGCGGGAATAGATAAAAAAAGATGCGTACTATGCGGCAGTTAGGCCGCCATCAAGAAGTAGTGTTTGACCAGTGATATAACTCGCTAAAGGACTTGCTAAATAGACGACTGCCGCTGCAACCTCCTCTGGCTTACCGAACCTATTCAAAGGGATACGGCTCAGTAGTTCATGTTGACGTGCTGGATCAGAAAAACTCGATGCTCTAGATTCAGTCATCGTCGAACCAGGAGAAATGGTGTTGACTCGAATATCATAAGGAGCCCATTCTATCGCCAACATTTTTGCAAGGTGTATGAGCCCCGCCTTTGCTATGCCATAAGTACTCGCTCCTTGAAAGCCCACATGGCCATGGGTAGATCCTATATTCAGAACACAACCACCCTGCCCGCCCGCAATCAGTTTTTTCCCAAAACTCTGCGTCATAAAAAAAGTACCCGTCAAATTGACATCTAAAATCGTTTGCCATTCAAGTTGCGTAACTTCTATAGCCGACTTTCTTAAAGATGGTAAGCCCGCATTATTGACCAGTAAATATAGCGTTCCTAACTTTTCAGCTTCACAAAGAACATGATTAATTTGAGATACGTCTCTAATATCTAGCTCAACGGCGATCGCTTTTTTACCAAGTCCTTGAATTATTGATTGTGTATTTTTGAGTGTGGCAACTGTTATATCCGTAATCACCACATCATAAGAATCTCTTGCTAAGGCAATTGCAGTCGCTTGACCAATGCCATAGGATGCCCCAGTAACAATAGCAATTTTATTAGTCATCTCTTTCCTTTATTAGGCTAAAAGATGTTGCGACAAAAATTGCACAATGTCATTTAACTGCTGATCTTTTGGATCTGTATGGCCACCCGGATACGTTAGATACTTTTTTTGTGAACTAGCCAAGCACTGGTATAAATCAAGTTGCCCTGCGTGCGTAAATATTTCATCCTGTTCTTTTTCTTGAAAAAGAACAGGAATCTTAATCTTTGCAGCATCCTCTTTCAAACGATCAGCAGGTGACCTACATGTTCCCCACATACCAAGAGCTGCTACTTTAATACGATCTTCTTTGGCAATTAAAGGAATTCCATAAGCACTTCCCATTGAGATGCCGTACCAGCCAATGCGCTTAGGATCAATTTTTGGCAGCTGCGTAATGTAGTCAATGCATGACTTCCAATCCTCCACCATTGGATCAACACTTAATCCCGTCGACCAAAGATCACGGAACTCTTGCCGAACAACCGTACCATCCATAAATACATCTCTTCTAGCACCATGGACCGGGCCATCAATTGCCATAACAGCAATTTGATGTTTCTGAGTTAACTCTTGAACAATATCAATGACGAGTTGTGATCTCTTATGTCCACTTCCGCCATGCCCAACTAAAACTACTGGCCGTGGCGTTTTGACCTCTGTTGGAAGCCAAATACTGGCAGGAACTTTACGATTGTGAATCTGCGTAAAAAAGTCGTTTGTCGTCCAATGATTTTCTTGTTTTTTCATCCTAGCATAAACCCTAATATGTAAATGTCTTGTGCAACCATATTATGAATGAATTAAGTAGAAACTTAGTTTTTACTTAATCTTCACTGAACAGAATAATAAAATTAATAGGTAGACAAAAACATGTCAGATATCAAAGAGTACGAAATGGAGATTATTGAAGTTTCTCCTGAGCAAATGAATAAAAGAGTTGCGCGCTTTGGGGAACTTAAATACCCTCCCGACCGTTACCCTGATAGTTTGCTTCCAGGCAATATCAGAAAGAACTATTTGGTCGTTGGAACTGGTCTGATTGTAGATGGCGGTAAGGAGCCAATGTCTGCAATTCCAGTTTCTGAGGGCTTTCAAATGTCTTATGTCGAAGCAAAGCCCGGCAATGGCCCCAAACTTCATAATCATGATACGAATGAAACTTTTGTAGCTATTAAAGGTCAATGGCGCATTATTTGGGGTATCGGCGAAAAACATTCTGTTGACCTCAACCCATTAGATGTATGCTCAGTGCCGCCTTTTGTTCCACGTCGTTTTATCAACCTCACTCCAGGTGAGGGTAGAGAAGAAGGCTTATTACTTACCGTTCAACCAGGCAACGTAGCTAAGGTTGAGTTTATGTAATTGTTTCGTGATCTTCAAAGCAGACATTTTTAATAAAAATACAAGAGGCAATCCAAGATGAATTCTTTATACCACTTACGTGTCGTCATAGTTTCTTTGTTAACGATTTTTTCATCCGCATCCATTTATGCGAATGAATGGCCTACCGCGCCAATTCGCTTAATAGTTCCCTTTGCTCCAGGTGGTGGGGTGGATGGTGCAGGAAGAATACTTGCCCAAGCTCTAGAAGAAAAGTTAAAGGTCAACGTCATTGTTGAAAACAAAGCTGGCGCTAACGGTACTATTGCCATGAACTTCTTACGCCAATCTAAGCCAGATGGATACACTATCTCGATGGTCTCTACAGGCGCTTTAGACGTCAACATGGCTTTAATGGCATTGCCTTACGACCCCGTAAAAGACTTTACATACATTACGTCTTTTGTTAAGTTTCCATTCTATTTATCGGTTACACCTGAATCAGGAATTAAATCCCTCAACGATTTAGTGGCTATGGCAAAAGCTAATCCTGGAAAAGTAACTTATAGCTCACCAGGTATTGGCAATGGTATTCATTTAGCAGGCGCAATGCTCAGCCAAATGACAGGAACACAAATGACCCATGTCCCTTATAAAGGCGCTGGACCTGCAGCAGTAGCTTTATTAGGGAATGAAGTGACTTTCACTTTTGGTTCAGGCCCATCTATTTTAGGTTTTGTAGATGCAGGTAAAGCAACGGTAATTGCTACCTCCAATTTGAGCCGTGTCCCTAATCGTCCCAACTTTCCTACTCTGAATGAACTTGGCTTAAAAGGCTATGACTGTAGCTCACTAGGTGGTGTTGTAGGCCCTGCTGGCATGCCGCCTGAAGTGACTGCAAAGCTGTATAAGGCAATTAATGAAATCCTATCGAGCAAAGCAATGCAAGATAGACTTTTGACCGCAGGCTTAGTCCCTTGGCAAGTTACAGGCAAGCAGTTTGAAGAGTCCATTGCAGCCGATAGAAAAAAATATGGTGATTTAATTGCTTCGGCCAATATGAAAAATAATTAATCGCTTAAGATTTAAAATTTTTCAACTCCACACCTTCAGGAAGCGGTACACGTACCGCATTTAAAATCACGGATACAAAACCAAAATATCCAATCGTCGCCATCAAATCAATGATGGTGACTTCACCAAATTGTTGTAGCACTTTTTGGTAAGTGCTATCACTAACTTGCTTGGTATCTAAAAGTTCTTTTGTGAATTGATAAATAAGAATCTGACTAGAATCACTCAGCTTGACTTCCTGCTCTAATCCGATGGCATCAATAATGGCAGAATCTATTCCCAGTTCAATCGCTAAATTACTATGGATGTACCATTCATATTTAGCTGACCAATATTTAGCCGTAATGCTAATTGCGAATTCGCGTAAATGATCTGGTAATGAGCTCTCAAAGCGAATACTATCCCCTAATTGCCTGACACGATCAGCTAAAACCGGCTTTCGTAAAAGTGCATTAAAGGGTCCGCTCAGTTTTTTTCGGGGACTAGCGATCAAGGTTTGAGCAACCACAAGCTGCTCCGGTGTCATTTGATCTAATGGAATTGGCGGAATTCGAACTTCAGGTTGTTGACTCATACAGGTACCCAGGCTAGTTGTGCTTGATAAGCAAATTCAGTTTTAACATCAATGACCGCTGGTAAATTACTGGCCAAAGCTGCTGCAAATGCAGCTTTAAAATCCTCAGGTTTTTCCACAGTAATACCAAAACAATTAAACGCTTTTGCAATTTTTGCAAAATCAGTAGGCTCATAAACATAACATTCTTTCTTGCGTCCTTCTGGACGATTACCATATGCAATGTTTAAGTTTTTAACCCCTTGAGATAAGCACTCATTATTATTCACGATCACAATCACATTCAGACCCCAGCGTTTAGCGGTCTCAAGCTCTGGCAAGTGATAAGAAAATCCACCATCTCCCGTAAAGCAAACAACAGTTCTTTCTGGAGCTGCAGCTTTTGCACCAATAGCAGCAGGGAAAGACCAGCCCAATGATCCTGCAGCTCTCATGTAGGTTTGATCCGGATGAGTAATCTTCACTAAATTGCCACTCCACAAAGCAGAGTAACCGGTATCAGCAACTAAAATAGCATTTTCTGGCAGCGCTGTGGTAAGTTCATGACAAAGCCTTTGTGGTCGCATCGGCGTTTCATTTCTACAAAGCTCAACTTCTTGCTCTTGCCACCAAGTGTCCGATAAGGATTTTGTATGGCTTAGCCAAGCATCACGATTTTGTGACTTACATTCGCGCTCTAAACTTTCTAAACTTGACCTAACATCAGCCTGAATACCTATACATTTAGCATAGTTTCTACCGATTTCTACTGGATCAACATCTATCTGAATAGTCTGTATATGTGCTTTGGGAAGCTTCCAATTAGCAGTCGTATGATCGCTCGTATTACTACCTAAATAGATGACTAAATCAGCTTCATCAATCATATGATTAGTGCAACTGCGCCCATAAAGACCAGCCATCCCCCGAAACAAAGGCTCTGATTCTAGGACTAATGATTTTGCATCGAGCGTTAAGGTAATTGGCGCTTGAATTTTTTTGGCAAATGCGTGAAGCACTTCTCCTGCCCCAGAAATTACTGCCCCTCGATCAGCAATAATAATTGGTTTTTTACTGTTTTGTATTGCATCAACAGCTTGACGAATCATCTTTGGATCAGGTTGCGGTCTAAATGCTGGGAAATGTGTATGGACCTCATCCACTGCAATATCAAAATCCACTTCAAGAGGCGTCAATGCATCTCCAGTAAATCCTGCCACATCAATGTGGGAAGGTCTTGGAGTCGCAGTAGTTGCCTCACGAAATGCTTGACGGATCAAATGTGGCATTTGTTCCACCACTTCCATTTGAGCATTAAACTTCGTCACTGGCTCAAATAATGGCGCGTGATCTACCTCTTGGTAGGCATTACGATATTGCATCGCTGCAACATGTCTACCTGTAAAAGCAATGACAGGAGAATGTCCTAAGTAAGGGTCTTGAAGCGACGCTGCTAGATTAGCGGCACCAACAGATTGAGCCATACAAATTCCAGGCTTGCCTGAAACTCGAGCATAACCATCAGCCATGTAGCCGACACCTTTTTCCGAATGCCCAAGTATTCGCGTGATTTTAGTATCTTCCATTTCTGCAAGAGCATGACGCAGAACAGCATCCATAAAAAACACATGTGTCACGCCATATGCCTCAAGTAATTGTGCAAAATACTTTGCACCAGTCATTTTTTCAGACACTAGTTTCTCCGTTCTCTTCTCATTAATGATTGATATATTTTTTATACTGGTTGAATATTAATTCTTTTTAAAATTTCACTATAGCGCTTTACATCTTCCTTAACTTGCCTAGAAAACTGCTCTGGGGAGCTACTTTCAACAACATACCCAGATACTGCATTTGCTAAATTATTTTTCAGCACAGGATCTTGAAGACACTTATTTGTTTCTTGATAGATTTTTTGTACTATTGACTCGGGCATATTTCCTGGACCTAATAGTCCCATCCAGGTTCCTTCAAACACCATTTCTTTTACACCAGCTTCTGCCATCAATGGCACATCAGGTAAGTCGGGTAAGCGGGATGAGCCCGTAAACGCTAAGGGACGTAATTTTCCAGATTTAATAAAGGGCATTACAACTCCCGGCGGTGTAATACCTATTTGTACCTCTCCAGAAACTAGTGCAGCCAATGAGGGGCCACTACCTTTGTAGGGTACATGTAAGAAATTTGTGCCAGCCTTCTGATTAAATAATTCCGTTGCAATATGGACAGTATTGCCAACACCAGGCGAACTATAAGCTAAAGGCTTATTCGATTTTTTATCTAATGCAATGAGCTCTTGTATCGAATTAGCGGGCACTGAAGGGTGAACTAATAAAACAAATCCAACACCCCTCATGAGGCTTGTTATTGGTGTGAAGTCTTTGATGACATCATAACGGATGTCTTTATATATACTAGGATTAAGAACAAAAGATGCAGACGTAGCTAATAATGTGTAACCATCTGCAGGTGATCTTGCTACAGCTTCAGCCCCAATCATCCCATTTGCGCCAGCCCGATTATCGACAATCAAACTCTGACCTAAACCTACTGACAATGGCTGACTTAAAGGTCTGATTGCAGCATCTAAAGTTCCACCTGCTGCAAAGGGAATAATAATCCGTATCGGCTTATTTGGGAAATTAGAATTACTTTGCGCGAATGCATTCAGTGGACTCAGCACTGAAGCCAAATAAGAGCCCCCTAAAATACGACTTGTTCTTTTTAAAGCCTGCCGACGATCTTTACTAAAGTTATGCGTCATTTTACTTTCCTTAAAAATTATTTTTCAATACCAATCGTAAACTTCCACCCTAAAGACTCTAATTTATCCACCATACCTTGACCATATTTTTCGGCAATTGCTGATGATGTTTGTGGAACACGATCAACGTCATCAAACTCCTCTCGCTCACCTTGAATAATGACCATTAAATGCGCATCTTCTTTAGATCGATTAATAAATCGACGTGTTACTTTTGGCGGCATAGCGATTAAATCAAGATGTTCCAAAATCACAGACTCTTCGCCATGGTCACCCCATTGAATCTCCCATCGTCCAGTAAGTGCCATAAATGTCTCATGTGTTTTGTAGTGCACATGAAGTCCGGGGCCTTGACCTGGCGGACATGTAGCAATGCCAAGCCTAAAAACACCTGCATCACCACCTTCGACAGCTGGTCTTGGAGATAATTGCCCTGGTAATGGCCCTGGCGACATGACGTTACGCGTTACTTTAGCCATAATCATTTCTAATACGTCAGGGGGAATACCTTTTTCCTCAAGGTGTAATTTTTTTACAGGAACAATTTCTTTAAAGCGTGCAATCCGCTTTTTCATTTCTTCTTGAGTTGGAGTAATTCTTGTATTCATCGGTATCTCCTCATTATTTTTTATCTTGTTTTTAAAAAGCTTTGGCAGGTCATTGCCGCATCACGAAGCGCTTCAAATGCTGGCAAAAGTGTTCCGCTAAACATAACAAATGCATGCGGTAATTTAGGGTACCGTTTTAATACAACTCGACTTGAGTGCATTGATAACTTCTCAAATAAAGTTATACTATCTTCGAGAAGAGGATCATCTTCTCCGACACCTATCCATGTGGGTGGCATAGCATGCAAAGAGTCCAGCAAAGGCACCGCATTTTTATCTAATGAAGGTCCAGGATGCCCTAAATACTGTTCCCAAACCCATTGTGAGTAGGGCCGTGCTGTTGGTTTTGGGCCACCAGCATTCGTGTAAAAAAGACTTAACCCTACTAGAGAATGATCCTCTAGATCACGTAATGTTAATGCGACTGATAAGGCGATTGTGGCTCCTGCAGATTCCCCAAAGATAACTAATTGGTTAGCCTGAATGCCGAGTGTAGCTTGCTCTTTTTGTAACCACTTGATCCCGGCTATCACTTCATCTCGTTGTGTGGGATATTGTGCTTCTGGCGAACGGTGATAGTCCACTGCACAAACCGCGCAGGAACTTAATGCAGCCAAACTCCTGGTTGTTCTTGCATGAGAGTCTAAATTTCCTGCCCAAAAACCAGCTCCTCGAATAAAGATAATACAAGGTAATTCACCCTTTTGACTGGGGTAACTTATCCTAATCGGAATAAGTCCACTGGGTCCATCAATCTTATAATCTACAGATTCATGAATATCTGGAAGCTCTTGATTGAGCGATTGAAAATAAAGGTCTTGTTGAATACGTGCCTGTTCAATAGGCATTCCTAATGGATCTGCAGAACTAACCCCAGATTTTTTTTGCGCATTTGCCGCATCAGCATATGTCAAGAACATAGCGTCTCCATGATTTTTAACTCTCTTAAAAAATAGAGTTTTTTAATATTTAACTTATTCTATACCTAAATAGTATTTATTAAACGAATGATTAATAAATTTTTGTTGGTGTTTTTGTATTAAATGTATTACGATAAATCATAAGTATTAGTAAAAATATAATAAAAAAATTATCAAATTAAAAAAACGGAGACACATGCAATTACTTGCATGTAAAAAATATGCATAAAATGATTCAGATATTTTGCTTTTCTTTTGTGGCTCTTCTTGCGCATTTAATACCTAACAATAGCTGGGCACAGTCTAGTAATCTTGACTTTCCAAATAAACAGGTAAGGCTTGTAGTTCCTTATGCCCCTGGTGGTCCGACGGATATTATTGCCAGGCTTATCAGTCAAAAACTTTCTGAATCCTGGAAGCAAGCTGTCATCGTTGATAATCGTCCGGGAGCAAACGGTAATTTAGGTACAAGTTCAGTGGCTAAATCAGTTGGAGATGGCTATACCATCTTGCTCAACACTACCTCGATCACGGTCAATGCATCTTTATTTAATAATCCTGGTTATAGCCTTGATAAAGACTTTATAGGTGTTGCAAACGTTGCTTCAAGCCCTAATGTGCTCATCGCTGGAAAAAGCTTACAAGCAAAGACGCTCAAAGAGGGTATTGAAGAAGCAAAGTCAGGTAAATTAAATTATGGCTCACCTGGCGAGGGAACAACGCCTCACTTATCTGCTGAATTTTTATTTAAAATGCTAGCGAAAGTGAATGTGGAACCCATCCATTACAAAGGTGCCGGACCAGCCGTAAATGCAGCATTGACGGGCGAAGTCCAATTTAGTAGTGTCGCAGTACCTGCTGCGAGTCAGTTTATCAAAACAGGTAAGTTAATCGGGCTTGCGGTCACCAGTGCTAAAAGATTACCGACTTTACCTGATGTGCCAACAGTTGCCGAATCAGGCTTTGCAGGTTTTGAGGACTATACATGGGTAGGCGTATTTGTACCTAGGTCTACCCCTGAACCCATCGTCGAAAAAATGAATGCCGATATCCAAAAAATATTAGATGAGCCAAGTTTTAAAGAGCGCTTAGCTGGTATAGGTTTTGACGCTGCTGGTGGAAATGTTCAACAATTTAACCAATATCTCAAAAAAGAATCTAGCAAATGGGCTAAGGTGGTGAATGATATTGGAATACCTAAACAATAATGAAATCAACATCTCATCTTATGACCCCTATAAGAAGGGTAGTAACTGCAAATAATACTGCTGGTAAATCCTATTTTCTGGAAGACGGCCCTTCACCTTCGGTGAAAGAAGTTGTCGAAAGACCCGGCTATCGAGTGACTAATGTTTGGAGAACTACCGAATCACCAGCTTTGGTTAATGTAAAAGATACTATCGAGCAACATGCTGGTGTGCTTCCACCTCCCAATGGCTGTGTCTTAAGAGTGATTGACTATCCGCCTGAACCAAAGGATCCACTCGAAGTAAAAAGGCTTCAAGATGCTACATTTGCAAAACTTTATCCTGATGCTGGTCATGATTTAAAGCCAGGGGACCATCCCGGTATGCATATTACAGAAACAATTGATTACGCGATTGTTCTTGCAGGTGAAATGACCGCCATTATGGAAACTGAAGAAACTATTCTGAAAACAGGCGATATTTTGATTCAAAGAGGCACTAATCATGCGTGGGCAAATCGATCTGATTTTCCAGCTCGAATTGCTTTTATTTTAATTGATGGGAAAAAATAAAGTGGGTAATCATGTTTATCTTCAAGAAATTACTATTTGTTATAGCTTTTTTTGCTTTGAACGCAGTGGCTCAAAATACATCTTACCCAAATAAGCCAATCCATTTTATTGTGCCTTTTGCCCCTGGAGGTTCTACCGATGTCACCGCAAGGGTCATTGGTCAAAAGTTATCAGAAATTCTTAAGCAACCCGTTATTGTTGAAAATCGTGCCGGGGCAGGCGCGAGTATAGGTATTCAATATGTGGCTAACTCACAACCTGATGGCTACAACATATTAGTTGTTTCTCCATCCATTATTGTGAATGCTGCTTCAGGAGCATCAACAGGCTATAAACCCCAAGATTTTGATGTGGTGTCCTTTGCGAGCAATCTCCCTATGGGTATTTTTATCAATGAAAAAATACCTGCCAACAATCTCGAAGAATTAAAACAAATTGCTCTCAAAGATAATTTATCTTTTGCCACGGCAGGTACCGGTACACCTCCAAGTATCACTTGTGAAAACTTATTTCGGATTATCTGGAAAGCAAATGTCACCCATATTCCCTATAAAGGCTCAAGTCCTGCTTTATTAGCCACTGTGAGTGGGGAAACTCCAATTACTTGTGGCGCTATGACAGGTGTTACTCAATTCGCCAAACAAGGCAAAGTGAAGGTGCTTGCAGTGTCTAGCGAAAAGCGTTTAGCGAGCCTTCCCAATGTCCCTACAGTGATAGAAGCTGGTTACCCACAATTAAGAGATGATCTTTGGACAGGTATTTTTGTACCTAAAAATACTCCTATAGAAATTAAACAAAAAATTAATCAAGCTATTAATTTAGCTCTCCAAAGTCCAGAGGTTATTGAAAAATTAGATACCAATGATTTAGTCCCTATGGGGGGATCTTTGGAACAGAACACAAACTACTTTAACTCTGAAATTGTGCGCTGGATGAAAACTATTGCAGCAACTAAAGCGAAATAAACCTCCCCTCGCCATTAAAAATAGAAAGGGTTGAAGTTTATTCAACCCTTTTAAAATTCTTTATAGACTTAACATCCAATGCGGCTAAGGCCGTTAAAAAAGCATGTTTGTTGGAAGAAAAGGCTGCATTTGCCACCAAAAATTGTGCTCATGTAGGCCTGCCACGGCAAGATACACAGTGATAGAGGCTAAAGAGGCTGCCGCTGGTGGGGCAGCGAAATCAGTTTGGATGATTAGAAACTCTCAACCCGTAATTGAAATTCAGCTTCAAAAGCTATCATTAGGCGTTATTTCAGAGTCTATTACATCTCATTCACTTTTGAACCAGATTAAATTGGCCAGCTGTATTTTTATATAAAAAAGGGGCGAATATTTCTATCGCCCCTCTTATTTGAAACTATCTTTAAACGTTTAAAAATACGCTTTAATCTATTAATTAATCAGCCTTGATTTTATTCTCAGTAATTAATTTTGAATACTTAGAATTTTCAGAACCAATAAAAGACTTAAATTCATCCATGCTCGTTGCTTGCGCTTGAACACCTAAGGCTGCAAATCTCTCTTTGATTTCTGGATCATTCATAATTTTTACCAAAGCAGCTTGGTATCTATCCTGAATATCTTTTGGTGTACCCGCTGGCAGATATACTCCCCACCACGATACGGCCGCAAATCCAGGTAAGCCTGCTTCAGAAAAAGTAGCTACTCCTGGAACTAAAGGAGTCCTAGCATTACTAGTAATAGCTAGTGGGCGTATTTTTCCTGATTTAATGTGCTCTGCTGCAGGTAATGCATCTGATACGATAAAGTCAATTTGTCCAGCCATTAAATCAATCAAAGCTAAACCACCCCCTTTGTAGGGTACATGGGTCATTTTAATGTTGGCTTCACGCATAATCATTTCAGTTGCAATATGCGACATACTACCTGGTCCACTTGTACCAAAATTCAAAGTTCCTGGTTTAGCTTTAGCCGCATTGAGTAAATCTTGGAATGTTTTATATGGTGAATTTGCAGGCACAACTAATACATTAGGGCCTGAAGCAGTCAGCGCAATCGGAATAAAGTCCTTCTCCATATTGTAGGTAACTTTGCTGATTAAAGGATTAATAAGTGCGGGTCCAATATTACCTAGTACAAAGGCGTAACCATCCGCTGGTTGACGTGCTGCGTATTCCATACCAATAGATCCTGCCGCACCGCCCTTGTTTTCAACAATGATAGGCTGTCCCCAAAGATCGTTTAATTTCTTAGCCATTAAGCGTCCCATTAAATCGGAACTACCGCCCGCTGGGTAAGTAACAATAAAACGTACTGGCTTATTTGGAAAGGTTTGCGCAAAAACATTTAAAGAACAACACGCCAATAGAATACAAAAGAATTTCATTAGATTACGTTGGTACATCTTAACCATGCTATTTCTCCCAATTTAATTTTATTAATTGCTTGTTTTAATAACTAATTAGTTTTAGTTGGGAAATTATTATATCCCCCATTTACGATTATTTTTCGTTCAAAAACAATATATATATTAGTGAATATACCTATAGAAAAGTAATAAAAATTGTTATTTTTTGGTCAGGCATTAGCTACATTATTCATGATGCCCACATAAAAGTTCTCATATTTAAGCTCTTAAACTTGCAAATACAAAACTCTTAGGACCCTGCGCACCGAAAGCCAATATTATGGTGACCAGCTTTAGGATTGCGGGATAAGTACATTCCACGCTGTGTCGTGGTGATTTCCTGAGCATTCGAATCATGCCCCCCGCCACGAGTTGCGCGAATCGGTCCTGTACTTTGGTTTTCTCGACCATCATCAGCTTTATACGGATAGGGTTGGTAGATACTAGATACCCATTCCCATTGATTTCCGGCCATATCTAAAATTCCATATGGGCTTGCTCCGCTTGGATATGCATCCACTGGTGCAGATGCGTTAAAGGGTGCGCCAAAAAGTGCTAGTTTT
>JBBAKF010000019.1:0-34602 GCA_040403635.1 Polynucleobacter sp. | reverse complement strand
CAATTGGTCGAGCTTGATGTTTTTCTCTTATACACGAGACTAGAAGCGGTAATTTCTTTATACAGAAGCCCATACAAATTAATCAAAAAATGATCAGTGCCAGGAATCCGAGCGGTGATGTGGTTATAGATTAAATCCGTCATACCGTAAGCATCAATCAGACGGTAGCAAGCGGCGAGTTCTACGCGGGTCTGCCATTCTTCAGGGCTGACGCTACTGCGAAGAGATGGAAAGTTGGTGTCAAAATTCATGTTTGTCCTCATTCTTTTTAATTTTCATCATATTACTATCAAATTTTCCTCTAGCAATATTTTTTCATGAAACGGGAGGAGGGGGTAATCACGATAGCCTCGTACAAACACCTCGATATTAATTTAAATGACATAAAATGCTAACTTAGTTTACAAATATTCCACAATCTCAAGATGTTGCCCTCTTTTCTTAAACGACGCCGTATTTTGTCTGCCATGGTCCTTTCTTGGTGCAGTCCGCTCATCATGTCGCAAGTGATCAAGCCACCATCTGCGGAGCGTGATTTACAAAAAGACAATATCTTTGATGCAGTGATTACTCACCCAAAAAACAAAAGAATTTTAAAAGTACGGATTCGCTTACCTAAAATCAAGAAAAAATCGCCGCTCATTATTTACTCCCCTGGTCTAGGAAGTGGGCTCAGTAATGGTGGTTCTTGGGTCGGGGCATGGGTAGATGCGGGTTATGTGGTTGTTACGATTTCACACCCAATCACAAACGATATCATTTGGGATACGCAAAACGTTTCATTTACTCAAAGATTACAACAATCGCTTGCTAGCCCTCAATATGATTTACGTGTATTAGACTGCCAATTTGTGCTGACGGAGTGTTTACTGGGCTCGCAATCGACCGTATTGCAAGCTATCCTACCTGCCAAAAATGAGATAAAACTCGAGGAGTATATTGATCCCGCGCGTATCGGGATTGCGGGACACTCTTACGGTGCTTTAACGGTCCAATCGATTTGTCGGCAGACGGCAGGGCCCTTGTATGATGCGCGTATTAAAGCGGCCATTGCATTTTCGCCAGGAGCGATGTCGCAAGCGAGTGCGCAAAATATGCGTCAAGTTAAAGTCCCTTTTTTTTGCATTATGGGGGATCAAGACAATCAGGTAACTTTTAAAAAAGGTACCGAGAAAATGTCCCTCGGTATGCCCTTAGCTAAACGTCGATGGGTGTATGACAATTTGCCAAAAGGCCTGCGCCAATTGTGGATAGTCAGTCCTGCAGACCATATGAGTTTTGCAGGCGAGGTCGTCGATAGTCAGTCATTTAGTCGAGATATTCTGATAGAACCTAAAGGTGAGCAGGAGACTTGGGAGAGAATCAATGAGATGACCACCCGTTTTTGGAACCATCATTTACACGCTGAGTCTAAAAGTCAAGTTGCACCAGCCGCTGCAACGGAGTACGAAAAATCACTGCAAAACTATTTGCAGCCAAAAGATGTCTTCGAAATTGGCTAATATTGTAAGATTTTGTCTGCTTATCCCCCTTCTGTTTATGAAATCCAAGAGCGCCATGATTTACCCGCTATTAATCGCCTTTATACGCCGTATATATAAAGTATTTTTCGTGGCGTGTTTACTTGGAACACATGCTTTTGTGATAGCAGATGGTTTAATCGATAGTCGATTACAACAAAGAGCCAATGCTTTTTTGACAGTCATTAGCTACTCATTAACTCCAGATGTCACAACAGGATCACTATCACTGAGTGAGGGGGCATTAAATAACCCATCACTAGCGATGACATCTTTGGGAGGTGGTGGAACTCTGAGTGAAAGTTTCCCGCTGTATATAGAGGGCACCATTGCGCTTAATCGTTACAATCCGACATTTGTGACGGCTGACTCAAGCTCTATATCAATCCCTGTCAAATGGAATAGTATTTCTGGGACGGGTGGGCTTGGTTGGGATTTTCGACTGAATGAGCAATTTAAAATTCGACCGATTTTTAATGTTTCACTGGGTCATGTTGAAAGTGATTTATCAATTGCCTCGCGTTTAATCAATAATAGGACTGGGTGCAATCTCGATTTTTTAGATAATGGACGATTAAGCGCCTACGGTGTTGGTGGATCTGTTGTGCTTGATTATGAGGACTATCGACCTGATCAGGAAAATGAGTTTGAGTTAAGGTATACCAATATTCATTTAACAAGTTTTGACTCATCCAGAAGCGTTGAGGGGCATGCCAATGCACAAAGTTTAGGCTTATGGTCAAGACGCCGCGTTCCTACAGGATTAACTTTATTAGGTAGTACCGTTAGAAGTGTTGTTGAGCTTGCGCATACACAATATTTGGCAGACTCAAGAGGGGCCTTGGGGTTTAATTTTCTCTCAAGTGTTGGAGCAGGTCTTGAACTTGATATTAAAGATTATGATATTTTTTTCACGAGAGCAAGATTCATGGTGCGGTATCAATTTGCACCCAATATTTCAGGGTATTCGATTGGGGTGGCAGCTAGCTTTTAATCCTTATGAATATGAGTATGAGTTTGTGCAATTAAATTTTACAAAGACATGACAAAAAAATGAATTGACACAATAGTGACGTGCAATTGAAATAATAATAATTATTCATTGGTCAGACGTTGAAAACTTACAATATTTTGTTTTTGTGTAAACATAATGCATCACGATCTACCATCGGGGAAGTCTTAGCTAACACGCATATTAGTAAAAAATTTATTGGTTATTCTGCAGGCTTAGAACCTCTGGAGCATTTGGACGAATTTACCAAAGAGATTGCAAGATATTGTGGACATCCGATAGAAGATTTACGGGGTAAAAGTTGGCATGAATTTGCGCAAAACGACTCTTTAAACATGGATTTTATTTTTACTGTTTGTGAGCATCTCGGTGAAAAGTACGAGGGGATTTATCCCTATTGGCCGGGTAACCCCATTATTGCGGAGTGGGGTTTTGATGACCCTTCACTTGTCAAAGGTTCTGTAGAAGTTAAGCGCTGGGCGTATAAAAATGTCAAACTTGAGTTCCATAGGCGCTTAAATATATTGGCCTCGCTACCGGAGAGTGCGCTTACTCAAGAAAGTTTGGCATTCCTTTATTCAGACAGGTAGGACTATCATCTAGGTTTTAAAGCATATATGGTTAACGGAATTGACTATGAATATGCAGGCCCTCATTGGGATCATGAGGGGTATTCCAAATTTCAGATTGAAGTGCACGGGATGCTTCTTGGTAGCCTGTTTCTGAGCGGTACTCAATCCCAAGTGTTGAAAAATCAATATCTTTATATTGATCTTCGCCCTCAATGCGATTGATCGTTAAGTGAATAATATGCATCACACTATCGCATCCCCAGGACATTAACTCTTTTATTTGGGAATTGTTCTTTTGTGTATTGGAAAGATGGGTAGTGAGTTGATGAATGGTATGGCGCAAGCGATGCAGAATTTTCTCTTTATCGAGAAAATGATCTCGACTAGAAAATTGAATATCCTTTTGTTTTGATAACACTTGGTTAATAGTCTTAGGTTCATCACTCATCGGATTCCACAGTTGCACAGAAAAGATAATCGAACTCTTTCTGGGATGATCATCTAGGACTGCTTCAATGGGGGTATTGGAAAAAATACCACCGTCCCAATAGGGTTCGCCATCTATGCGAATCGCTGGAAAAGCCGGAGGCAGGGCGCCTGAGGCAAGAATATGCTCAAGAAAGATAGGTTCTTTGTAGGAATCAAAATAGCGCATTACACCACTATTGGCATTCACAGCACCTACGGTAAATCGCACTTTTTTAGAGTTTAAATAATCGATATCGATTAAATCATGGAGGGTGCTTTTCAGTGGTTCAGTCGAATAGTAGGCGGCTTTTTCAATACCTAAGTTCTGATTGGGATTGATCCATTGTGAAAAAGCGGGGGTAAAGAACCCTTTTACGCCGTAGGAAACGGTCATAAAGTTAAATAATGATTTATTCCCTGCGTGTATTTGGCGATTATTGTCTTGCAAAATATGCCAGAACTCTTGGAGTTTTTTCAGACGTAACTCCGGGGGATTGCCGGCAATAATACCGCCATTAATGGCGCCAATCGACGTCCCGATGACCCAGTCGGGAGCGATATTTTTTTCATGTAAGGCGCGAAAGACACCTAATTGGTAGGCGCCAAGAGCTCCACCCCCTTGGAAAACAAGGACTTTTTTAAATTGTTCGGGAATATGAATTGTCGTTGAAGAGGCGCTTGTCATAGGGGTTCCAACTCGAGTTTTTGTAGATAGAAAAAAGATCAAAAAAAAAGTATACAGAGGATATATTGCAAAGAATTTTCATACTAGGACAAGTGAAAATGAAAAAAAAGATAAAGATATTTAAGGAACTTATGTCAACTTTTTACTGTGTATATCGTTAGATTAAATAGAGTATTTTCAGCAGTTGTTAATGTATCGTGTGCTATTTGATGGGGAGTTCATTCATGCTAGAAAAATTGATCAAGCCGGTAGTTCAAATCATGACAGTTGTTATCTGTTTGTTAGCAATCAATCCAGCACAAGCACACCGAAATTGGCATAATCGTTGGGGATGGGGTGTCAGTGCTGGCTTTATTGGAGGTGCGGTGATGGCACCACAATTTCCGCGTTCTTATTATTATCAAGGTTTCCCTCCCCCAGTTGTCTACCAACAGCCGATAGTGGTTTATGAACAGCCGCGAGTAACAGTGGTTGCCCCTATGCCAGTAGCCCCTGTGGTGGTCAAGCCAGCTTCTTGGTATTTTTGTGAATCAGAAAATAATTTCTATCCCAATGTATCCAGTTGTCCAGAGCCCTGGAAACTCATTCAAACTGAGTCATCTTCGACATATATGCCATCCGTACCACCTTCGGCGGCAAGTCATTAATCACTCTAGGTACGACGTAACTTAAAAATCGATGGTTTGAACATGGTACCTTGTCGATAAATTTTGTTTAATGACAGAATTTATCCATTAGATGCATCAAATGGGTGTAGATGTAGCAAAGTTGTTACAAAAGAACTATAAAATGAATTTTTATAGTTGCACTCTTCAAAGCATAAAATCAATGCCAATTTTTCAAGTGTTTAAAAACAATAGTCGGACCACGAATCAGGCGATTGCATTTTGTATTTTTCTAATTATCATAATTGTTATCTTTTGTATTTTTGCAATAAAAAATGCAAGAGAAAATCAAATTGATTTTTGGAAAAAGCAGTTAGAGAATGTCACACTAACACTATCTCTTCAAACCACCCAATCAATTGATACAGCTTCGATCGTATTAAAAAATGTTGTCGAGGAAGTCAATCAATATGAATTTAAAGATGCCGATGATTTTCGAAACAAAATGGCGTCTAAAGAGATGTATGACCTCATACGAGAGCGAAAAATGGGTCTTGGTCAGATAGATGTTGTTTCGATCATTGCCAATAATGGCGATAACATTAATTTTTCAAGATCTTACCCTGTAAAGGGAATTAATCTGAGTGAGAGAGATTACTTTAACGCGCATAAGAATGATGCAAATATAAACATATTCATTAGTCAGCCTGTGAGAAATAAAGGTAATGGTAATTGGACTTTTTATTTAAGTAAGAGAATCAATTGTAAGGAAGGGACTTTTGTAGGTCTTGTTTTGGTGGGGATGTCAGTCAGCTATGTCACGCAGTTCTATGAAAAAATTGCTCAAAATATGGGTGAGGGGATCACGATCAATTTGTTTCGAGATGACTTTACGCTCCTCGCGCGATTTCCCCCAAAGGATAATGTCATTGGCGATAAATTTGTGGAAAGTGCAGCGTATAGAATCATTCATAAAGAGAAGAAGACTAACGATGTGATTGAAATGAATAATCTGAGACTTACGACTGGTCAAGTGGAGCATCGTTTATTTGCAATAAGGCTCATTGAAAAATACCCATTAGTAAGTGTGATTGTGGCACCAATGAGTTTGGTTTTAGAAGTTTGGTATGCAGTGGCTATTGAAATTATCATTATCGCCATTATGGGAGTGATTGCAATTCTGATTGGAATGCGCTACTTTATTCGTTCCTTAACCTTAAGGGATCAAGGGATAGCCGAACTGGCACGTTTAAAATCTCTAGCTGAAGAGGCCAATCAAACTAAATCAAAATTTTTGGCTACCATGAGCCATGAAATTAGAACTCCGCTCAATGGTATTTTAGGAATAGCGCAGATTCTTTTAAATCAAAAGGGTGATGATTTACAAAAAAATAATCACATTCAAACCATTATTAATTCGGGGAAGAGTTTACAGACCCTGTTAAACGACATTTTAGATTTTTCAAAGGTTGAGGCCGGAAAAATCGAGTTAATTGAATCTTTAGTTAATCCTCTTGAATTGATTCAAGAAACGCATGATTTGTTTGCTGAACTTGCAAAATTTAAAAAGATTGATTTAACTCAGGTTTGGCTTGGACCTAAAGATCAATACTATTTATCTGATCCCATGCGTTTGCGACAAATGCTCTCCAATTATGTTAACAATGCTATTAAATTTACGGATCAAGGTTTTGTCCGCATTGCAGCGAAAGAGATGAATCGTGACGGAAATCAGGCCGTTCTGGAATTTGCCGTGACAGACAGTGGTATGGGAATAACGGATGAGGAGCAAAAATTACTCTTTCAATCCTTTAGTCAGGTGAATTTAACCTTGAAATCGGTTCAAGCTGGATCTGGCTTAGGTTTATCCATTGTTGCAAGCTTGGTGAAGTTAATGAATGGCAATTATGGTGTGTACTCTACAGTTGGAAAAGGGAGTACTTTTTGGTTTCGAATACCAGCCCAATGTCTTGAAATGGATGACCCCAAGAAAAAGCCAGATAAAGTGAATCCAACACCGAGCTTAGTGGCACCTGTAATCAAGCTTGAACCTTGCCGTATTTTACTGGTTGAAGACAACATCACGAACAGAATTGTGTTGTCTTCCATGATCCAAAGTATTGGCCAGGACGTGATCATCGATGAAGTAGAAAATGGCCAACTCGCGGTTGACGCTTACATCAATTATCCCGACTATGACATTGTTTTGATGGATATTCAGATGCCGGTGATGGATGGTATCCAAGCATCTCTTAAAATTCGCGAATATGAAAAACAGCAGGGCTTAAAAAATGTCCCTATTGTGGCAGTGACTGCCTATGCTTTCGAAGAAGATCGATTAAATTATAAAAATCTAGGAATGGGTTTTTTACCTAAACCTATCGAGTATGAACAGCTTCAAAAAATTCTGATAAATGGGGTACGCATCGCAACTGAAGAGTTGCCATCCCCCAAAGAGGCAGTAATTATCAATAGCTTTATGGTTTTTAACAAGGCAGGCATGTTGGAAAGATTGGGTGGAGATAGTCGCCTAGCGTTGAGTGTTATTGCTTCAACGCAGCATGAAATGCCGAAATTTATTGATCGACTGTTCGCACTAATTCAAGAAGGCGATTGGCTTGGTGTGAAAGCGATTACACATACTTTAAAGGGATTGATCAAGCAAATTGGTGGCGATTATATGGCTAATAAGATTGCTAAGATGGATGCTCAGCTTAAATTAGGTGAATATATCAATGAAGAAGAAATCCGTGTGATTGAGACAGATTATCAAGATCTCTTAAAGGAAATGAAGCGGCAAGGCTTTATCGACTCGGCTGATTCGAATGAGGTAAATTTGCGAGATTCCTGATTGCGTTTTAAAGCATGAAATAATAAGGTTATCAAAAACAATAAATTACGAGAGGCAAATATGGAAAACGTAAAGGGTTATGTAAGACGCATTGTTACTGGGCATGATCAATCAGGTAATGCTATTTTTACTGAAGACGGGGCTGCTCCGTCTGTGCACACCAATCCCAAGCGAGAAGGATTTTATTTAACGAATTTATGGGTTACTGACCAAACTCCTGTACCTATTAATAATGGCGCAGACCCTACTACGGAACCTTTACAGCTTGAGCCTCCTAAAAATGGATCAGTTGTTCGCATTATTGAATTTGGACCTGAAGGGGAGTGGTTAAAGAAACTAGACAATGACGGGGCAAAGACCGCTTTTGGGGCAATGGGCACGAACAAAGCATCGACCTATCGTCCAGGTGGTCATCCCCTCATGCACCGCACAGAAACGGTGGATTACGCATTGATTTTAGAAGGTGAGATCTTCATCGTTCTTGACCAAGAGGAACGTCTCATGAAGACGGGAGATTTCTTGGTGGAACGAGGCACTAATCATGCCTGGGCAAATCGTTCAGGTAAGCCCTGTAAGGTTTTGTTTGTATTGATAGATGGTCAATTTGATCCTGAGATTGCAAAACATTTTTGAGGACATCATGAGACAACTCTACCAATGTCCTCAAGTCAGTATTGACTAACTGACTTTGGCACCTTCATCGGTCCAACCCGGAACTCTGCCTGCAAGAATGGCTTCTTGGGCAGAGAAGTTGAGTTCCACCTTAATGCCATTAATGGGCTCACGCATAAATAACTGGTAGAGATTTGAGTTATGGGCTTTACGCTCATTAAAATCAACACCATTCTTTTGTAGGCGCTCAATAAATTCAAGCATGCCAGTGCAGTTAAAGCAGACATGGTCAATGCGACCGGAGCCTAAGTTGCCACCGCCAGAATAATCGGTATTGGCCTGATCTTGAGGAGTGCTTAAATAGGTATTTTGATGATTTGAGAATTGAGCCTTGCCAATGTGCACGACGTCTTGTTCACCGATATAGAGCCAATAGACTGGAAAACCAAATTCCGGATGATAGCCACTGACAAATCCGAGGTTGTCACAAAACCAATCTCGTGTGCCTTCTGGATCATGTGTGAGGACGAGAATGTGTTCCATAAATTTGAGTGGCATGATGTCTCCTTAAAATGACATGAACTTTTTATACAGGGATAAATCGACCATCTTCCATTTGCGCTTGAGGCCTGATCCAAATAGTTTGGTTGATGAGTGCTTCATAGACATACACATATTCTAAAGTGGCTTCCATTTGGGCTAAATGTAGAATACGATAATAGCCACCGGTTTTTTGATGTTGTAGTTTTTGACCTGGTGAAAACACAGAAGGGATTGATGTCATAATTTTTTCTCCAGAAATATACTACCACTATCTAAGTTGACACATTGCAAGCCGAATCTTTACTTAAATTAGTCCGCTGGAAAATGCCATTTGGCAAACATGCGGGAACTATCCTTGCGGATTTGCCAGGCAACTATTTAGCGTGGTTTGCAAGGGAGGGCTTTCCAGAAGGCGAGTTGGGAGAGCTCCTCGAAATCATGCATACCCTTGACCACAATCAATTAAGAGGTTTGTTAGACCCGCTCAGAAAAAATGATACCGCTTCAGGACTGTGAAGCTCTGAGTCGCTGAACAAATAATTTTCCGGTTTCGGTAGTCCCTAATGTGCCCCCAATATCGCGTGTCGTTTCTTGTGCGTCGATGGCTTCCTCTAAACAACGATCAATCATTTTCGCGGCTTGTAATAAGCTCGGAGATTGATGTTTTTGTCCGAGCCAGTTCAGAAGCATACTCGCTGAAGTAATGAGAGAAAAAGGATTTGCAATATCTTGTCCAGCAATATCGGGTGCAGAGCCGTGGGCGGCTTGACCCATGGCGTAAAGATCTCCCGCATTTAAAGAGCCACCAAGTCCGAGACTACCGGAGAGTTCAGAGGTTAAATCGGAAAGGATATCGCCAAACATATTAGTGGTGACAATCGTATCAAAACGCTCTGGATTGCGCACGACATGTGCCATCATTGCATCGACCAAAAAGTCGTTGACCGTTACTTCTGGATAGTCAAGCGCGACATTTTTACAGCACTCAATAAACATCCCATCAGAAATACGCAATACATTGGCTTTATGCACAATCGTGACATGTTTTTTGCGTGTCATGGCGAGTTCGAAGGCGGACTTGGCAATCCGAGTACAGCACAAGCGGGTAATACGGCGCAGGGCGATGCTGACATCTGGGGTCACTAGCATTTCGCTTTTACCGGAGGCGACGTTTCGGTCAGCATAAAAGCCTTCTGTGTTTTCACGAACGACAGCCAAATCAAAGGGATTCATGCGCGTTGGAATCTTTGGAAAGGTTTTCGCAGGACGAATATTGGCATATAGATCTAATTCTTTACGAAAGAATTTTGAAGGATTAATTTCACCTTTAGCTTCATCTTTAAACTCGAAGGTAGCCATAGGGCCGAGCATTAAACCATCGGCTTCTTTCACTTTTTCTAATAATGCTGGAGTCACGGTTGCACCGCGTTCTTTTAAGCTGGCATGTCCTGCAATTTCAGGAATGAGTTGTAAATTTAACTGTAATTTATCGGAAATGCACTCTAGCACCTGGGTGCATACTGACATGGTTTCAGGGCCAATGCCGTCTCCTGGAATAATAATAATTTTCATGAATGTTCTCAACAAATAAAATAAAAAAACACATCGCACAATCTAGTAGAAGATCCATGGGATGAGAATGACATTATCGCAGAGCAGGCTCATCATTACCCAAATTTGTCTTTGGAACTCTGTTAAGGGATTTGCACCATCCGCATGCGATAAGCAATGATGCGTGCTTTTTGAGCGGCCACAGGGGAATTGCGTATTTGATCAAACTTTCTTGGCGCGGGCAAAATAGAAGCAAGCCATGCTGCTTGCTCTAGACTGAGCTGCGCTGCAGAAATTCCATAATAGTGCCGCGCAGCAGCTTCGATTCCAAAGACGCCGACACCCCATTCAGCGACATTCAGATAAATTTCTAAAATACGTTTTTTACTTAGTACGAGTTCTAGCATGCCGGTAATGATCATTTCTTGCGCTTTACGCACATAACTTTGCTGGGCGGATAAAAAAAGATTCTTACTCAGTTGCATCGTAATGGTTGAGCCACCCCGTTTAATTTTTCCTTGCGCGGCATTTTCTTTGGCGGCTTTTTCAAGCGCATCCCAATCCACACCATCATGTGTCGTAAAGTTGGCGTCTTCAGAGGCGATGACTGCGCGTTTGACGTTGTTCGATATTTTTTCGTAGGGGACCCATTGCTTACGAATCCCCTTCGGTGGGTTGAGGGAACTCAAACGATCTTTTTCAGCCTGCATAAAGGCCGTATTTTTAGGGTTATATTGGCTATACCAAATGACCTGTACGAAGAAATAGGCTTGGATCAGCAAAAAAATGCCAATCATTAACTTAATAAAACTGCGCAAAAGAATTCCTAGTTAAGGTCTAACGATTTTGAGAGTGTAATCAAATAGTTTTGCAGAATATAAAAAATACCCGATACAGAGGATTTTCCTGAATGATTACAAAAGATTAAGTAAGAACTTGAGTGACAACATCGATACACTTGAGGAATGAGAGGCATGTCAATTACTTTTTACATGCAAGTCCATGAAAAATAAGGGTAAACGATAGTCTTTTTAAAGCCTTAAAAATAAGTAATTTACAACACGTTCATTGAAATTTCAGTAGAATAGATTTATCAAATAAAGAGGTAATGTTGTCACTTCTTTAAGGTAATTTAAATATGTTTAGAACATAACTCAAAGGGAAATTTCACATGAAATTGAATTCTTTAAAATCATTAGCAATGATTGCTTTTTTTGGATTGATCGTAATTGCTGTTCCAGAAGTAGAAGCTAAAAAAATGGGAAGTGGTAATAGCGTCGGAAAACAATCTAATACAGTGACTAAAAACCAAAATGCATTGCCTGCAAAGCCTGAGGCTGCGCCAGTGAACGCCGCTAAACCAGCGACTCCAGCCGCTGCGCCTGCTGCCGCTGCACCAAGTCGATTTGGTGGCATGGGTGGAATCCTAGGTGGTATTGCAGCCGGTATTGGTCTGAGCTACTTATTCTCCCAAATGGGTATGGGTGGTGAGATGGGTTCAATGCTCTCTAACATTCTGATGATTGCTGCAGTCGCATTTTTAGGACTTTGGTTGTTCAGAAAATTTGCTAATCGTAACAATGCAGGTGGCACACTGAGCACAGGTATCCCTGGCATGAACTTTCCGCAATCAGCGCCGCCGGCAGATCAGCCAGCGCAGTGGAAGGCCAATACAGCCACAGCATCTACCAATGTAGCACCAGCTCAAAATATGACGCCAGTTCAGCAAATGCCTTTAATGCCTGAAGTGTCAAAAAATAGCCCAGCTGTTGCTGGTGTTCAGGCACATTTGACGCCAAATACATTTGCGGATAAAGAAAACTTCTTAGCAAATGCCAAGAATTTGTTCTTGCAACTGCAAGAAGCATCTGATCAGCAAAACATTGATGTTCTAAAGGAATACACCACGCCTGAGTTATTCGCTTTCTTGCGTCAAGACATGTTGGCTAGAACTACGGCGATCAGTACTACACAAGTACTAACCTTAGCAGCTGACTTAATCGCTGTTGAAGAAGAGAATCAAGAGTTCTTGGCAAGTGTTCGCTTCTCAGGCACGATCCGTGAAGAAGTCAATGGTCCGGCTGAAGAATTCTCTGAAGTATGGAACTGGTCTAAGCCGATGAATGAATCTGCTGGCTGGATTTTATGCGGGATTCAGCAACTCAACTAGTTTATAAACTAAGCTTGTAGTTTGCTGATAGAAAAAACGTGGGGCTTGCCCCTCGTTTTATTTTGGGCGATACATCTTAAAGAGTTGTTCGGGCACAATCTTGAAATAATCGGCAGGACCACCACCGCGAAGAATATGATTAGCTTTAGCGGTATTGTAAATACCATCTTCTAGTAATTCAGTCGAGATATGGACAGCAACTACTTGGCCTAAGGTAAGCCAACTCGAGAGTTCTTCACCCGCATTATTTTGGAGTTGAACGATTTGAGTGAGTTGACACTCAAAAGAAACCTTACTTTCTGCCACCCTAGGAACTTGGATAACATAAGAGGCGAGTGGGGTCAAACCCGCTAACTCAAATTCATTGACCTCTGGGGGAACCTCGGCACAACTCGCATTCATTTGTTCTGCCAAATCAAAAGTCACTAAATTCCAAGTAAAGCATTTAGTTTGGGAGATGTTGGTGACGGAGTCTTTATAGCCCGTGCTCGAAAAACCAATGATTGGTGGCGCTGCGTTAAAGGCATTAAAAAAACTATAAGGGGCTAGGTTAAGAATCCCTTCTTGACTTTGACTGGCTATCCAGCCAATAGGTCTTGGACCTACAATGGCTTTAAAAGGATCGTGAGGCAAACCGTGCCCATTTTTGGGCTCGTAAGAATGAAATGTCATGGTCATAAAAGATTCGTGGTCAAAGGTTTGATTTTAATCCACAAATGAAATACTCAAGAAGAGCAGCAAAGATGCTTAGCATCTTTGCGATCAATTATTGATTCGAAAACTCAATCCGACGATTTTTGGCTTTACCAGCATCCGAGTTATTGTCAGCAACGGGCTTTTCATCCCCAAAACCGGCGGTATTCAAACGACCTGCATCAACACCTAGGCTCACGAGGTACGCTTTGATTTTCTCGGCACGGGCTAGGGAGAGCACTTTATTTTCCTGAGCTACCCCGGTATTATCGGTATGACCATTGATGGTAATACTGCGCGGATCTTCTTTTAAGATTTGCGCAATTTGCAAAAGCAGTGGTTTGATGATTTCAGGAACTTCAGAAGCTCCGGTAGCATACTCAATGGGCAGATTGAGAAGGGTCTTAGGATCTACAGTATCTTGATTCAGTGCAGTATTGACGTTGACTATGACTTCTGATTTTGTATTCGAGGAAAACCAATTTTTCAGACCAGTCGATAATTGATCTTTGATTTCTTCGGAGCCTACTGTCGCATTACCACTAATGAGGTTGTCACTCAGTTTGAGCTTGAAATCAGGAATTGCTTTTAATTTCGACAGGACATCAAAAGGTTTGACGTTCCACCAAAAAGGTGGGGCATCAGGCTTGATATTTAACTGATCAACAACATTATCTGCACCCCACAATAATTTTGCGGGATTCATCAGACTCAATTTAGCCTTTTCATCGACGACATCGCCAGATAGGGTGATTTTTCCATTCTCAAGGGCAAAATCAAAGTTACTTAAGACAATTGGATGACTGACTTCACTTTTCGTTGTCGTTTGAATGGGAGATTGTGAAGAGCTAGAGTTCACAATACCAAGAGTGACTGCGCCAATCAGGACCGCTAAAACAAGGATAGTGACTAGTCCTAAAACAAAATTTTGGTCATTATCTTGGTGATTTTGCGACATATTTTGAGATCCTTAAAATAATATTCAATTAATTTAGCATGATTAAATGACAGAACTGTAAGACACTGGGCTGAAAAAAGATGCGTAGAGTATTAAATGGGTCTATTATTGGAATGTTATTAGCATTGAAATTTAAATCAGATAAAACTTTAAGAAGGTGCAGCAATGTTGGAAAATGAAAAAACCTTCCAAACGCAATCGCGGGATTCGCAGTTGCAAAGATTACCTTTAACCAGCTTAAAAAACCTTCGGAATCATCCCACCAAATTAGCGCTTGCGAGTGTCATTGTTTTAGGGTTGTTGATTTGGGGCTTTATTCATTTGCTGACTGGTTTGGATAAGCCGCCAGCCCCTAAAGTCCAGCCCAAGGTTGAAAATGTCTTGCAAATTAGTGTTGAGCAAGCTAAAGAAATCAAAATAGGTTTGGTTACGACCTATGACTTTCAGGAGGTTCGAGAAGCTGTTGGGGTGATCGACTTTGACCGCTATAAAATCGCTGATGTCTATTCACCTTACCAGGGTCGTATTAATAAAATATTGGTTGATGCTGGTCAGGACGTGAAAAAGGGACAAGTTTTATATACCGTACTAGCACCAGAAGTGGCACAAGCATCATCTGCACTCTTGTCTGCCGCTGGAGCGCTTAAGCAGGCCAATGAAACCTTAAAGCGTGCTCGGGACTTATTCGAATTTAAGAGTATTTCTCAAAGGGAGCTTGAGCAAAATGTTGCCGACCAACAATCGGCTGAGGCCAGCTTTAATGCAAACAAAAAATTAATGGGTTTATATGGCTTTTCTGACGCTGAAATTGATCAAGCTATGATGACTAAAAAAGTGGATATTGAATTAAATATTCGAAGTCCGATTACGGGACGAATCATCACCAGAAATGCCTCGACAGGACAACTAGTACAACCTGGCATAGCTCCAGCACCCATAGTCGTCTCTGATATCAATCATTTGTGGATGGTGGCGCAGGTTCCAGAATCAGAGGTGCCCTATTACAAGGTGGGTCAAAGTGTTACTGTGAAGGTACAGGCCTATAAAGATAAATTATTTCCGGGAAAAATTGTTTATCTTGGGGATTCGGTAGATCCTGCGACCCGACGCTTAACTTTGTACGCCCAAATTCGGGATCAGGACCGTGAGTTAAGGCCGCAGATGCTGGCTAGCTTTAATATTGAAATCACGAAGCCTGAGTCTTATCCAGCTGTTCCTGCAGGGGCTGTCGTGCGGGAGAATAATGGTACGCGGGTAGTTTGGATGACAGAAGATGGGCAGTTATTCAAACGTCGGGTAGTCAAAATAGGGATCACACAGGCGGGCTTAGTACAAATCTTAGATGGCTTACAAGTCGGTGAGCAAATTGCACTCAATAAAGCGCTCTATCTCAGTAATTCTTATAGTATTTCTCATTAATGCACGCAGGCGATTAAAAGCGGATGTTTAGGCCAATTCTGTACTTTGTATTAACAAGACGACCCATTGTGATTTTGGGTTTACTGGCTTTTGTGATTGCTGGGGTCATTGCTTTTATGAAGCTTAATGTCGAAGCCTACCCCAATCCAGCTCCTGTCATTATTGAAATTACGGCGCAATTTCCCGGAGCATCTTCCGAGGAGATGGAGCGTTACTACACCCGACCGATGGAGATTGGTTTAGCGACGACTCCTGGTGTAGAGGTGATTCGTTCCACATCATTTGCTGGCTTGTCTTTTGTGCGGGTCACATTTAATTACAATGTCGATTATTTTTTCGCCCTCACGCAAGTAGCTAATGGTTTATCGCAAAACGTCTCCTTACCCAATGGGGTACAACCACAAATCCAAGCATCTAGTCTAGTTGGTGAAATCTTTCGATATCAATTAAAAGGGCCACCCACATATAGTTTGACGGAGCTTAGAACCTTACAAGATTGGGTGGTCGTTAAACGGTTATTAACCACGCCTGGGATTGTTCAAGTCGTGACTTGGGGTGGCACCACCAAGGAATACCATGTAGAGGTGGACCCTAAACGTTTAGAAGGTTATGGGATTACTTTTCAGCAACTGCTGTCTAGTATCGGTAACTCTAACTCCAACGTCGGCGGCAGAACGGTCAGTGTGGGGGATCAATCCATCAATATTCGCGGCGTTGGATTAGTCCAAAACCTCGCTGATATAGAGGCCATTGTTTTAACCCAGAAAAATGGTTATGCAGTGCGCATCAAAGATGTAGCTACGATCTCTGAGGGATATGCTCCGCGCCTAGGAGAAGCTGGACGAGATGATCAAAAGGACGTAGTCACAGGGATTGTGATTATGAACCGTACTTTACAAACTAATGAGGTGATTGAGCGAGCCCGGGAAGCGATCAATAAGATCAATACCGATGGCTCCTTGCCGCAGGGGGTGAAAGTGGAACCCTACTATGATCGTTCGAGCTTAATTGGTGTTACAACGAAAACCGTGATGCATAACCTGATTTTTGGGTGTTTACTTGTATTTGTGATTCAGTTGGTTTTTTTAGGGGATTTACGCAGTGCAATAATCGTGAGTATCAACATCCCCTTTGCGTTATTTTTTAGCATTATTATTTTGACCTTGACGGGGGAGTCAGCTAATTTACTTTCTCTGGGGGCGGTGGATTTCGGAATCATTGTCGACTCGGCGGTGATTTTGGTAGAGAACATATTCCGCAATTTTCAGCAAACCCCTGAAGAGCGCTCGAGAACTTTAAGAAAGATGGCATTTGGCCCAGATGGTTTACTCACCGATCCTTTTAAGGGGTGGACGGCACGTTTAAGACTCATCTTTCTCAGTTCAACGCAGGTCAGTACCTCGGTATTATTTTCTACCGCTATTACGATAGTGGCATTTTTACCGTTGTTTACGATGCAAGGTGTAGAGGGGCAAATCTTTGGTCCGATGGCAAGAACCTATGGATATGCACTTGCGGGCGCACTACTCGCGACATTTACGATCACGCCAGTGATTGCTAGTTATTTATTACCAAGGCGTGTAAAAGAGCATGAAACTAAGATTGTCGAGGCGATACGTCATTTTTATACGCCTAAACTCAAGTGGGTAATGCAGCACACCCAGCAGGTGTTGATCGGCGGCATTGTCAGTTTGCTGATAGGTGGCGTGATGCTCACGCACCTAGGTAGTGAGTTCTTACCTGCGCTTGAAGAAGGTAATTTATGGATTCGTGCATCTTTACCACCCACGATATCTTTAGAGGCGGGTACTGATAATGTACACCGAATGCGCGAGCTTATCATCAAGCATCCAGAGGTGATTACAGTCGTTTCACAACATGGTCGACCGGATAATGGAAGTGATGCTGCGGGATTTAATAATGTGGAGTTATTTGCGCCACTCAAGCCATTTGATGAGTGGCCTAAAGGGTCGACGAAGGAAAAATTAGTCGCAGGCTTACAGAAGGATTTTGAAAATGAGTTTCCGGGTGTAACCACCAATTTTTCTCAATACATTCAAGATAATGTCCAAGAGGGATTATCAGGGGTGAAGGGCGCCAACTCTGTCAAAATCATTGGTCCAGATTTAGCGACCTTGGAAGGTTTAGCGAAAGATGTTAAAGCGGTGATGGCAGGCATTGAAGGGGTCAGTGATTTAGGTATTTTTTATATTTTGGGACAACCTAATTTAAACGTTGTCATTAATCGTGAAAAAGCTGCGCGGTATGGTTTAAATACAGGTGATGTTAATACCGTGATTCAGGCTGCATTTGCGGGTACTGAAGCGACTAAGGTGATTGAAGGAAATCGGCAGTTTGCCTTAACAGTGCGCTTGCGTCCGCAAAGTAGAGAAAGTTTAGAAGACGTAAAAAATCTACGGATTGGTTACACCACATCAAGTGGTGCAACAGCATTTATTCCCTTAGAAGATATTGCTGAGATTACTTTAGATACTGGGGCGAGTTATATTTATCATGAAAAAAATGAGCGCTATATACCGATTAAATTTAGTACCCGAGGGCGAGATTTAGGGAGTACGGTGGAGGAGATTCAGGAAACAATCAGTGAAAAAATCAAACTCCCTGAGGGTTACCGTATTACTTATGCGGGGGAGTTTGAAGAGCTACAAGCTGCGCAAAAGCGATTATCAATTGTTGTACCCTTAGCCCTCTTATTAATTTTGGCCTTGTTGTATGCGCTGTTTAATAATTTAATGGATTGTATGTTGACAGTTGCTGGTGTGCCTTTTGCAATGCTTGGCGGGGTGATGGCTTTGTTTGTTACAGGACAAGCAGTGAGTATCTCGGCGATTATAGGATTTATATCCTTACTAGGTGTATCGGTCATGAACGGGATTTTGGTACAGTCTTATTATCGTGAGCTGATTTATTCTGGACGAACCAAGTTTGAAGCAATATATGAAGCACATGAAACACGTATGCGTCCCTTACTAATGACAGCTTTATCTGCAGCGATTGGTTTATTACCCGCGGCGATTTCAGACGGTATTGGCAGTCAAGTGCAAAAACCATTAGCAACTGTGGTTGTGGGCGGTATGATCATCGGCCCGATCTTTTTACTTTTAGTTGTGCCAGCTTTTTATCATGAAGTGCTTCGCCGGTATAACCCCAAACAGCCGCGTAAAGGCCTAGGTGGATAAGACGATGCAACTCAAACGATCTTTAACTGCCTTGTTGATGCTAGCCCAGGGCTTTGTTTTATTGGCGTGCTCGGTAGGTCCTGACTATAAAAAATCTGAGCTCAGCCCACCGCCGAGTTTTACACGTAATGGCAAACTCGAGATGAGTTCATCTGTGCAGCCGGCGCCAATTGATCCGGCATGGTGGAGGTCCTATGGCTCAGAAGAAATTAACACTTTGGTAGCTACCGCTTTAAAAAATAACCCAGATATTGAGAGTGCTACAGCTAATTTGCGCGTTGCGCAGGCGAATGTGCGAGCACAACAGGGCTTGTTTTTCCCAGCGGTTGGGGCAGGATATTCTTTAACACGACAAAATGTGGGACCGGTAATAGCTTCAGGTATTAATTCCGGTGCGCAAATTTATAATTTAAATACTGCTGGATTATCGGTTGGCTTTGTGCCGGACATCTTTGGCGGTAATCGTCGGCAGGTGGAGTCACTCAAGGCGCTTGGTAATGCGCAGTCATATCAATTAGAAGCTTTACGTACGACTATTGCCAATCATGTTGTAGCAACTGCTATTCAAGAAGTCACTCTGCGCGAGCAAGTGAAGGCGGTCCGTGCCTTAGCGCTGGCAAGTCAACAGCAGCTCGAACATGCAAGACGTCTGCGGGCGGCGGGTTACTCAAGTAGTATCGATTTAGCGGTACAAGAATCCTTGTATACCCAAGCGGTTGCGCAAGTCCCTGTTCTTGAAAAAGCACGGGAGCAGTCTTTGAACTTGTTGGCGGTACTATGTGGCAAGTTTCCCCAAGAGCAATTACTCTTGCCGAGTATTGATGCCATACAAATACCTAAGCCATTACCAAGTGCATTACCATCGCAGCTGGTAGAGCAGCGCCCAGATATTAAAATTGCGGGCGAATATGTACGCGCAGCCAATGCCCAAATTGGAGTTGCTATTGCCAATATGTTGCCACAAATATCCTTGACGGGAAGTATTGGGAATGTAGCTACCGTGTTTGGAGATTTATCTAATAGTGCGAATTCTGCATGGATTTCTTCAGGTGGAATCTCGCAGCCAATATTTCAGGGTGGTTCTTTGTTTGCGAGAAAAACAGCTGCTCAGGCTAGTTTAGAAGCGGCGATTGGACAATATCGAAGTACGGTTTTGAGTGCCTTTCAAAACGTTGCTGACACCCTATATGCTTTAGAGGCAGATGGTAAGTATTACGAAACAGCCAAAGCCAATGAGTTGGCGAATCAACAGATCTATGAACAAGCTAGCCAGCAATTAAAAGTGGGTTATATCTCTGAAGCAGCGGCTTTACAAACCCAACAAACCTATTTACAAGCGCGTATAAATAGCTTACAAGCGTATGCTACGTTATTAGGGGATACCGCATCTTTATATCAATCACTCGGGGGCGGTTGGAGCCCAGAAAAAGCGCAAATTTATCAACAGTAAAGACGCTGATTTAGCGTGTAATGATTTGCTCAAACAAAATATCTTTAGCATCATTTTTTTCTGGGGTGATATTAAGAAGGCGGCACAGTAGGGGATAAATCTCAATATTCTCAAAATAATCGACTGTAGTTTTTTTCACCCGATAACCTGACGCAATAAAAATACCGTGCATCTCTTGATGTGCGGGATCAAAACCATGTTGGCCAGGAATCATAAAGCTTGAGCCCGATACGATGGTATAGCCTAAATTTGCCAAGCAGATAATATCCGGAATACGGCGGTGCGTACCAAAATGATATTTTCGGGGGATTTGTTGCTTGGGCCAACATTGCATTTGGGAATTTTTTTGTAAAGCAAGCAATAAGGCATTTTGGGGGTCGCTATTAAGATTAATCCCTGCCATAGGACCTTGCCACTCGACGCTAGCTTTTGAAAAATCATTCAATAAAGATTTGAGATCAATCCGGCGCGCTGTGGTAACTTCGGCCATGCCATGATCAGATACGATGAGGATTGTGGTGACCGACAAAAGATTGCGTTTTTCTAAACCTTGAAGAAGTGCGCCAATGGAGGCGTCGATTTGTTGGACGGCGGTTCGGACTTCAAAACTATTAGGGCCAAAACGGTGTCCCATCGAATCGACATCTTCAAAATACAGAGTCGCAAAATCGGCGCGCGCAGGATTAGGGCGGCTCAGCCACTCGAGTAACAGTTCCACCCGCGCGGGAGGACGCAAACTTTTATCGTAGACCAGCCAATCATTTGGTTGAATACCTTTGATCTTAGCTTCGGTGCCTGGCCAAAACAAGGTAGAGCTGATCAAGCCTTGTTCTTGGGCGCTAACCCAAACAGGGACACCATCTGTCCACCAAGCGGGATTGCTGACAGCGGATTTTGAAGACAACCTAAAGGGCTCAGCAATTTGGGGATCTTTCATGGAGTTATTGACGATCCCGTGATGATCTGGATAAAGTCCGGTGACCATACTGAAATGGTTCGGAAAAGTCACACTCGGAAAAACCGGCAACATACCTTTTGTTGTGGCGCCGTTTTGGGCTAATTTGAAAAGATTAGGCGCCACATCTTTTTGGAGGTATTCAGGCTTAAAGCCATCAATGGAAATGATTAAGGTGAGTGGTTTTGGAGATTGCGCTGGATTGATTCTAGAGACAGACGATGAAGAACAAGCGCTAATGATGAGCGTAAAAATAAGGAGGCATCGATTCCAAAACATATCACCATTTTTACACATTTATTTGACAGAACAGTCGTCACAAATGATCGCTAAGATAAAAAAACAATTCATTAAGAGAAATATGAAATCGTCATATAAATTTCTTTTTGGTTGATTAAATCTAGATAGTATTTTTGTGACAAAAAGATTAAAATTTGGACTTCTTTGAACTTTTTTTATTTTTATTAGGCTAAATCACTATAGTGTCTACAGAAACCGAACTCAAACTGCTACTTAACGCAAAAGAATTACCGCTATTACTGGAGCATCCTTTACTCAAGGCTCCTGGTAAGCGCCAAAAACTCTACAATATTTATTACGACACCAATGAGTTAGCCCTGATGCATCAGGGTATTGCGGTGAGAGAGCGCAAGATTTTACGTAAGCTCTTATTAACTCTCAAAATGAATCATTCGAATGTGGCTGGATTATCGAGCCGCTTGGAATGGGAAGCGCCTACGGTTCAAGGGCAATTTGATTTTCAGACTCTCGTGGATGATCCAGCGATTGCGCAGAAAATGACCTTACTGGCGCCACAATTAATTCCGGTATTTACAACAGACTTTACAAGACGTTCGTGGGAGATTGTGTTTCGTGGGGCTAAGATTGAGGTAGCCATTGATCAGGGTCAGATAGTGACTCGGCGAGACGGACAACTCTATGCGCAAGAAATCAGTGAGGTTGAACTTGAGCTTAAAGAAGGTAATCCAGTCACTTTGTTTGGTTTAGCCAGGGTTTTAAGTCGTAGAGTACGCTTGCACCCATCGGCAGACTCTAAAGCGGCAAGGGGTTATCAACTGTTTCAAAACTATGTTCCAAGTCCCCTAAAGCCTCCAGCTTTACCGATTGACCCCAAGGCAAGTCCTTTAGTCACGTTTGAGCGTGTCTGTTTAGAGTGCTTAAGTCATCTACAGGTGAATGATGTTGGTATTGTTAGAGATGACGATGATGAATACATTCATCAAGCGCGGGTTGCGATGCGCAGGATTCGTTCGGCCATTAAATTTTTTTCACCGGTACTACCGATGAGTTTTGTTAATCAATGGAATGGTGTTTGGCGTGATTTGGCAAATGAGTTAGGGGATGCACGGAATTGGGATGTGTTTTGTCATGAGTTATTGCCGCAATTAAAAGAAGCTTTTGCTCAGAATAAAGACATTGAACAGTTAGAAATTTTTGCCCAAGAACAAAGATTGAAAGCGCATGCGCACGCAGTTGCAAGCTTTGGTTGTCGTGCGTATTCTGTGAAATTAATTTCTTTTGCAGAAGCGGTGATGACCTTAGATACGCATCCTGAGGTTAAAAATCGTCAAAAAATGATTTTAGAAAGTCAAAGTAGCCTAGAGCCGATCATTGAAGAAGATACGCAGCAGTTTGCGACGCGCTTACTAAAGCGTAGGCACCGTCGTTTCATGAAAGAAGTCTTAGTTCCAAATCGTAATTTAGAACAAAGTCATCAATTACGATTAGACCTGAAGAAGTTGCGTTATTCCTTTGATTTTTTCATGGAGCTGTATCCGCGTAGACGTATTTCGCGCTATATGAAGTCTTTAGCACGCGCGCAGGAATTACTTGGACAGATGAATGACTTAGCTACAGCGGAGATCCTACTTGCCCAGCGTAACACCGGCAAGATCGATATTGCTCAAGCTTGGATCATGGGGCGTCAAAGTGGTTACTTATCGATGATGCCAAAGGTTCTCTCAGGATTGAATGATTTAAAAGCGCCGTGGAAAGATTAAGCAATCTTTTTATCAAGTAGTGGCAAAATAAGGTCTATTCTGAATGGATAGGCGATGAGAATCAGCAAAGAGTTTTGTAAATACTTTTTTTGGGGGAGTCTTTCACTCCCGGGATTTGTATTGGCGCAAAATATCACGCCGCCATCGGTGCAAGCGGGTTTTGAGATCATGTACCACCCCAGTCAGGGTAATTGTGTCACCTGCCACGTTCTTGGTGCTGAAAAAAATGCCAATACGCGTATGGAAAAACAGGGCAATTTTGGACCAGCGCTGACCGGTGTTGGCAGCAAATACACGCGGGCACAGCTCACCCAATGGGTCACAGATGCTAGAAAAATCAATCCACAGACAATGATGCCGCCCTATGGTAGTCTAGAGGGAATTAAAAAGCCCAATGACATGAAAACTATTCTCTCAGCAGAGCAAATCGAGTCCGTTGTGGACGCTTTACTTACTTTGAAGAATCCATGAATATGCCCACCGCACTTCTTAAACGTCGGATGCTTAAAGGCTTAGGTCTATTCTTAGTGCTCCCTTATTTTCGAGAGAGTTTCGCGCAAGCAGACGATCCAGCCTATAGCCAAGAAAATTTAATGCGCCTACAGCTCAAAAAACAAGGGGTGCAGATAGAGATGGAGCCTCTCGCAGATACGGGGAACTCAATTCCGATGGGGATTGCGATAAAGGCACCAGGGCAGCTCAAGATTCAGTCATTCGAAGTAATTGCTCCAGATAATCCCAGTCCTATAGTCCTGCGAATTAATTTACCGCAAGCCCAAAATAGTTATCGGATGGGGGCACGGATACGACTGGCAAGGAGTCAAGATGTTTGGGTAATTGCCACTTTAAACGATGGTAGCAAAATTGCCGATGCAAAACATTGTGTCGTGACGTTAAACGCTTGTTTTGACGCCACATAATCATGACTACGATCAATCCATACCCCATTCGATTAACCATTGTTGGCAACCCTGTTGTCGGCCGAGAAGTTGAGATTCGGGCTTTAATCGGACATCCTATGGAAACGGGGCATCGTTTAGGTGATGATGGTAATCAACGAATCCCCAAAAATATCATTCATAGCATTGTGATTAAGTTCAATCAAGAGCCCATCTTACAGGCGACTCTAGGAACTGGTATGGCGGCTAACCCACTGCTCAGTATTTTTATCACTGTGCCACCTCAAGGTGGTTTAGTCTCAGTAGAGTGGCAAGATGATGCGGGTAAGCAAGGTCGTGCTGAAAGGATGCTTGTAGTGGCATGAAGCTTTCGCAGATCCTGGGTTGTGTTTTGGTGATGATGCTCACCACTCATGTAAGCGCACAAATATCGCGTCAATCAGGCAATGCTTTTTTAAGCCCAGACATGTTGCGACAAAATAATGACGCGAGTCTTAATCCCGTAGGCTTATGGCTTGACCAAGGACAAGAATTATTCAAAGCGCGATGTCAGACATGTCACAGCTCCGTGACCAAGACAGCACAAGCAGTTGTGCAATATCCCAAGTGGCAAAAAACAAATACCCAACCGGGGCGCTTATGGAATTTAGAAGATCAGATTGCGCACTGCGCCTCTCGCCAAACTGCAGAAAAGTTCACTCACGAATCCGCTCAGGTCGTCGCACTCTCGGTCTTTTTATCGGACGCTGCTAAGGGGATGACGATTCAGGTTCAGGAGCCTACCCAGGCTCAAGAAAAAATAGAGTGGCAAGCGCAAATGAATCTTGCTGCCCAGATTTATGTGCAGCGCCAAGGGCGATTAAATTTGTCCTGTACGCAATGTCATGACCAGCAGATTGGTAAAAACTTACGCTCGGAAGTCGTGAGTCCAGGACATATCACAGGATTTCCGATTTACCGTCAAGCTTGGCAAACGGTAGGTAGTTTAGATCGTCGCTTGCGTGCTTGTTATTCTGGGGTGCAGGCAAGCGTTCCCGCAACGGGCAGTCCTGAGTTACGTGCACTAGAATTATTTTTAAAGAAGCGTTCTGAAGGCATGGTCTGGGACGGGCCTTCTTTAAGACGATAAAAAGGGCTACTAAAGTAGCCCTTTAAATCATGCCAAACTGCGTGAACTTACTTTAAGCTAAGTTTAATTTCTCTCTGTACAAAGGGAAATTACGCATCGGTCGACCCAGTGCTGTAGAGATCGCATTGATCACTGCAGGACCAACTACACAGATGGTTGGCTCGCCAACTCCACCCCAGAAATCATTCGTTGGTACTAAAACAGACTCCACTCTAGGAGTGGAAGCCAATTTAAGCAACGGGTAGGAGTCAAAGTTAGTTTGTTTAATGCGACCATTTTCCACCGTGATTTCAGGATTAAAGATTGCGCCCAGAGCCATCACGACCGAACCTTCAATCTGTTCACGCACGAGGTAAGGATTGACCACATGCCCAGAATTTAAGGCAAACACTAAGCGACGAATCGTCACAAGATTACCTTTCACAGATAATTCAGCAACGCAAGCCGAGTAACTGGCATAGCCCATGAACTGGGCAATACCACGGTGTACACCAGCAGGCAAAGGAGAACCCCAGTTCGCTTTTTTCGCAGCAGCATTCAGAACCCCTAAATGCTTAGGGAACTTTTGCATAACGGCTTGACGAAACGCCAAAGGATCTTTTCCTGCAGCGACAGCACATTCATTCATAAAGCATTCCATGAAAATACCATTTTGGTTAGTATTCACACCGCGCCATGGACCGACAGGCACGTGGGAGTTTTTCATGACATACTCAGTCAGGAGGCTCGGAAACTCATAGCCTAATTGAGCATCACCGGCCTCAGAGTAAAAGCCTTGCATTTGGCGCACATCTTTATTGTTTTTAATCGCCATAGGGTTAACTGTGGCATTAATTGACTGACCAGAGACTTTAATATGCATCCCTGTAATATTGCCACTGCTATCTAGACCTGCTGACATTTTCGCCATCGTAATCGGATGGTAGAAGTCATGGGTCATATCTTCTTCGCGACTCCACAGCATTTTGACAGGAACGCCAGGGAATTGTTTTGCAATCTGGGCAGCTTGGGTGACATACTCCTGTGTACCGCCACGGCGACCAAGACCCGTTCCTGGATCGAGTTTATAGATCTCGCATTTATCGAGTGGAAAACCTGTTGCTGCTGCTAAGGTTGCGTGAGATGCTTCACCATTTTGCGTTGGAACCCAAGCTTCAGCACGGTCACCCGTGATACGAACCGTCGCATTCATTGGCTCCATATTGGCATGAGATTGGTATGGCGTGAAATAAACAGCTTCTAATTTCTTGGCTGAGTTTTGGATAGCTGCAGGAGCGTCACCTTCTTTACGTTGCCAAAAATCACCAGTTTCATCCAGACCCGCGCGCAGATTTTTTTCGATGTCTGCTTGTGATGTATTAGCGCCATTACCTTCGTCCCAAACGATGGGCAGAGCATCTAAAGCAGTTTTAGCACGCCACCAAGTATCAGCAACCACAGCTACAGTGGCATCATTGACCTTGACAACCCCTTTAACGCCACGTAAGTTTTTCACTTTGGCTTCATCGTAACTAACGATCTTGCCGCCAAACACAGGACAGGCTTTGACTGCCGCGCAGAGCATCCCTGGCAATTGGAGATCAGCACCAAACACTTTTTTACCGTTGACTTTATCTGCAGTATCCAGGCGCGCATAGGGTTGACCGGCCACTTTCCATGTCTTTGGATCTTTGAGGGTAATGGATTTTGGATCAGGAGGAGTGAGTTTAGAAGCCGCTTCAGACATTTTGCCGTAAGTTGTTTTCTTACCAGATTTGGCGTGGGTAATTACACCCTTGTTCACAGTGAGTTCACTGACTGGCACATTGAATTCATTGGCAGCAGCTTGCACAAGCATGACTCTTGCAGCGGCGGCGCCACGGCGTACATAATCTTCAGAGATTCGGATACCACGACTACCACCGGTACTCATCTCACCCCAAGCTCTTTTACGCGCAACGCTTTGTCCAGGCGTTGGTGACTCGGTGAGGATGTTTTTCCAATTACATTCGAGTTCTTCGGCCACCAATTGGGCTAGACCCGTGCGGGTACCTTGGCCCATTTCAGAGCGGGCAATTCGCACGACGACAGTTTCATCGGGTTTGATATTGACCCAAGCATTGATTTCAGGGTCGCCCGTCTGAAGAATGGTATTTGGATTATAGGCAGTATTTTTTTGTGCCAGAGCATTAAAAGGCATTGCACCAAGGCCGATCATTAAACCGCCACCAGCAAGTGACGTATCGATGATAAAACGGCGGCGAGAAGAGCTCTCGATAGCTGGATTTGAAGTATTAGATGTCATGATTGTCTCCTTAACCGCGTGTTTGTGGTGAAGCTTCATATTGAGCGAGAACTTCGGCTAATTTTTTCTTACCGGAAGCCACATGAATCCCATCGCGGATTTTTTGATACGAACCACAACGACAGATATTAGACATCGCATTATCGATATCAGCATCGGTAGGTTTGGGGATTCTTTTGAGTAGAGCTGCAGCGGCCATCACTTGACCAGATTGGCAATAACCACACTGTGGGACATCAAGAGCAATCCAAGCCTTTTGCACTGGATGCGAAGTGTCCCTAGAGAGGGCTTCAATCGTTGTAATTTTCATACTACCAACAGCTGATACAGGAATGGCGCAAGAGCGCACGGGCTCACCATTCATATACACCGTACAAGCACCACACTGGGCAATACCGCAGCCGTATTTAGTGCCGGTTAAGCCGATAATTTCACGGATAGCCCACAACAGCGGCATGTTGGGTTCAACATCGAGATTGTGAACCTGATTATTAACAGTTAGTTGCATGGCGATCTCCCTAGGTTTTTTAACTACAATAAGCCAAATTTGTTGTTTATGATGAAGATGTAAAAAAAGTAATTAAATGACTTTCGAATATCATACCTGAGATAGATTTTGCTGAAAAAAAACGAAAAATACTGAAATCCATTATTGTTTTGAAATGCGCCAACTGATTGATTCTTTTCCCCCATTAGCATTTGTTGATATTGAGACTACGGGAGGACATGCGGATCGCGATCGGATCACTGAGATTGGCATTATTACTTGCCATGATCAGGATTCGCAAGTCTGGGAGAAACTAATTAATCCTGGCATGCCGATTCCGGTGAACATTCAGCGTTTAACGGGTATTTCTCCGCAAATGGTGCAGGATCAGCCGAGTTTTGAGGAGCTCAGTGCGGAAATCTTATGTGAATTACAAGACAAAATTTTTATTGCGCACAATGCCCGCTTTGACTATAGCTTTATTAAGGCAAGTTTTGCAAGGCAGGGGATCGATTTTCGGGTCAAAGTACTTTGCACGGTGAAGTTATCGCGCCTCTTATTTCCTGAGCAAGCCAGACATAATTTAGATACGCTGATTGCGGTCCACGGACTTGAGGTCTCAAAACGGCATCGGGCTTTAGGGGATGCAGAGTTACTGGTGCAGTTTTGGCAAATATGTCTTGACCGTTTTGGTCAGGAGCGTATGCAAGCGGCGATTAAAGAATTGTTACAGACGCCGTCATTGCCACCACATATTGATGCGAGTCTGGTTGCTGATATTCCAGATAAGCCGGGCGTTTATATCTTTTATGCCGATAATCGCAGACCTTTGTATATAGGCAAAAGTAATGCCATGAAAACGCGGGTGATGGGACATTTCTCGAGCGCCTTAAAAGTCCGTAAAGAGATGAAACTGGCGATGCAAGTCAAAGACATTGATTGGATAGAAACCGCAGGAGAAATCGGGGCTTTATTTTTAGAGTCGCGCCTGATCAAAGACAAATTACCAAGTATGAATGTCAAGTTACGACGTTCGCGGGATTTATGTGCGTGGCAGTTAAATGTGAACGAGCAGGGTGTGCAAACCCCGACTTTAGTGCGGCATCAAGATTTGCAGCCTGGCGTACAAGAAAACCTGTTTGGACTTTTTTATAGTCGAAGAGAGGCCTTACAGACTTTACAAAGCCTGGCGAAAAAAAATCAATTATGTGAAGGCTTGTTGGGACTTGAAAAACTCTCCCCCGGAAAACCTTGCTTTGGATATCAAGTCAAGCAGTGCCATGGGGCGTGTGTTGGAGACGAGTCGCTGGAGTTGTACCATGCCCGTTTGCAAGCAGTATTAACCAAATTTAGAGTCCAAGTCTGGCCATATCAAGGGCCTATTGGGATTCGTGAACAAGACCAAGTGCATGTAATAGATCATTGGTGTTATTTAGGAACGGCGCTGAATGAAGAAGAGGTCTTTGAATTAATCCAAGGCGGGCAAGCTGAATTTGATTTAGATATTTATAAAATGATCAAAAAGTATTTAAAGCAATTGCCAGTTGAGCGTATTATCCGTTTGCCCACTAAAGAGCCATCTCATCCAGTAGAGATGTAAATGACACACATCCTGTACTCCTATCGACGCTGTCCCTATGCCATGCGAGCGCGGTGTGCACTTATTTATGCGCAGATACCTGTGGAGATTCGTGAGATTGAATTGCGTGCAAAGCCGCAGAGTATGTTGCACCTCTCCCCAAAGGGAACTGTGCCAGTCTTGGTCACAGGTGAGCAAGGAGTCATTGATCAAAGCCTCGATATTATGTATTGGGCTCTTAAGCAGTCTGATCCAGATCAATGGCTGCCTGAGCAGGATTCATCACAAAGGCAGGAGATGCAAACATGGATTGCGTGTAACGATGGCCCCTTAAAACAATTATTAGATCAATACAAATATCCTAATCGTTTTCCAGAACTGTCCTCAGAAATTGTCTTACAAAAAGCATGCGAGATTTACTTACATCCTTTAAATCAGCGTCTTGAGAAAAATCAATTCTTACTCGGTAAGAACCTGAGTATGTTCGATATAGCACTGTTCCCATTTGTCAGACAGTGGATGATGGTAGACGAGAGCAGATTTCAACAATTAGACTTAAAGCCCTTATCAGCGTGGTTAAATTTCTTGATAATGTCAGATTTATTTAATAAGGCTATGGCAAAGTATCCTGTTTGGAGAGACACTGAAATATGAACTATACGGAATTTATCACCCTACCTTTATTTCCTTTGGGCAATACCTTATATCCATCGGGGGTCATGAGCCTGAAGATATTTGAGATGCGCTACTTGGACATGATTAAAACCTGTGTGCGTGAGAAGACGCCCTTTGGCATCGTCACTCTAGATCAGGGCGATGAGGTACGGACTCCGACAGAAAAAATTAGCTTTGCTCGGGTGGGTACTTTTGCTAATATTACGCATTTTGATGCGGTACAACCCAGCTTATATTTTATTAAGTGTCAGGGTGGATCGCGATTTACGATTCGTGGGTGTGAGCGCAAGAAAAATGGCCTGTGGGTAGCTGATGTAGAAGCGATGGGTGATGACGATGTCATAACAATCCCGGCAGAGTTAAAGATGGCCGCTGATACCTTACAAAAAGTCATCACCTCGATGACTGCCCAAGGTTTATCGGAGGAGCAATTGCCATTTACCACGCCGTATTTACTCAATGATTGTGGTTGGGTCGCTAATCGTTGGTGTGAGTTATTGCCCTTATCTGCTGGACAAAGAGAACAACTACTCGGCATGGGTAATCCGCGTTTACGTCTAGATTTGGTATTTGATGTCTTAGAAGAGATGGGAATATTAAACCTTCACAATGATTCGTAATAATGCAATATTCAAATTAAATCTAGGGGAAGACAAATGAGTAAAAAATACAATATTCTGTTTGTATGTACTGGGAACTCTGCGCGCTCGCAACTCGCTGAAGCGATTGCCAATACATTAAGTCATGGAAGATTCGTTGGCCACTCTGCGGGTACTGAACATACGATGGGCAATGACGTCCATCCCATAGTTGTTGAATTAGTCCACGACATGGGGTATTCCACGCAAACGATGCGTAAAAAAGACTGGAATGAATACATGGCTGCAGACGCACCAGAAATGGATTTCGTGATCACCTTATGTGATGTCGCTGCAAAAGAGCCTGAGCCAGAGTGGAAGGGTGATCCTGTATCTGCGCATTGGAGTTTTCCAGATCCTACAAAAGTGACTGGCACTGAAGAAGAAATCCGTGAAGCATTCGTTCAAGTGGAGATGATGGGCTTACGTAGTCGCCTAGACTTACTCTTAGATTTACCGCTTGAGGATTTGGATAAGATGGCGATTCATCATGAAGTCATTAAGATTGGTGGCAAGACGCACCATTAATTAAAGGTAAGCGCCCTGCAATATTGCGGGGTGCGCCCTCAATGAGCCACTTAAATGGGCTTCTTAAAGGGCAAAAAGCAAGCGTCTATTTTTTCAGCAAGTTCAATATCAAGCTTAGTCAAGCCACCGCGGTCGTGGGTAGATAATCTAATCTCTACGCGGTTCCAAACATTGAACCATTCCGGATGATGACCGATATTTTCTGCAATCTCGGCCACCTGGGTCATAAATGCAAAAGCAGCTTTGAAGTCTTTAAATTGGAAATTTTTATGAATCGCGTCAACGCCGTCTACAAATTCCCAGCTAGGCATTTCTTGCAGGATTTTCTTACGCTCTAGGGATGTTAGTAAAATTCTCATCAGATTATCTTATACAAGATACTGTAATCATGCTTGGCGGACATAATTCCCCTAAGAGTTTTGCGCGTAATTTGGGTGAGCTTGTTTTTGGGTCTAGCCAAATCCCAAAAAACACTTTCGAGAATTGTGGGTCGGATACTTTACCCGTTGGTTTGCCGTTATGCAAAAAAGTGGTTGTACCGTTCCCTTGATAGATTGCCGTAATGAGATGACCTGGCTCTACGCTGGGATAAATCTTTTCTAACTCCGCTTGCCATTTAACAATATCACTCGCTGATGCGCCCAAAAGATTCATTTGTTTTACGGTGGCTTGGACTAAATCTTCACTGAGGATTTTGCGTGCATAGTTCAGGCGTAGCGCAAAACTGGGATTACCGGCTTCCTCACTAATATAGTAGGCGGCATCATAAACCTTAAAACCATAATAGGTTAGTGTACCTTCACCCACTTGCTTGGGACTCGTCATATAAGTTTTGATTTCTGAGAGCGCTGTAGACTGTGCAGACACAGCAGAAGAAAAGACGATGCAACTCACAAGGATGGGAAATAAAACGCGCTTTAGATTATGCAACATGGAAATAGAGGACATAGAGGACATAGGCTTTAATTTAAAAGTTCAATCTTTAAACAACGGTCCATCACACAAATTAGGCCGGCATCTGACGCAATATCATTGGCTTCTTCACTCGAGATACCGAGTTGTAACCATAAAGACTTTGCACGGATATTAACGGCAGATTGTGCAATGGGCGGACAATCTTGAGCAGGTCGAAACACATTGACCATGTCTACAGCAAAAGGAATCGCTTCAAGTTGAGTGTAGCACTTTAAGCCCAGAATTGCTGATTCCCGAGGATTAACTGGCACGATCTGATAGCCATGGTTAATCATGAACTGGGCAACACGATTTGAAGCTTTATTCGTGTCATTGGATAAACCGACCATCGCAATGATTTTGGTATTTTGAAGAAGGTCTTTGATATCGTTCATAGAAATCCTATAGGGCTTTGCACTGAAATGGTTTACTACTGAGCGTTAAATGGCCAGACTTTTGATCAAAGACGAGCTTGGCCTTTTGAGGCGTGGGTGGGCAGGCTATATCAAAATAGCTCAAAGGACCCAGACTGCCGCAAAATACATAATTTTGCGATTGCAATTTTAAAGTCGAGCCATCGACAATCATGGAGATAGTTTGCTCTCCAGAATCTTTTGGAGCGCATTTCCAGGTGACGTAATCTCGCCGATCACAAGCAGTGATTAGGGTGATACACATCACAGAAATCAATACTTTTATATAATTCATAGTAATGAACGCACAGACTCAGGCTCCAGTAGAGTGGTTATTTAAAAAAAACTGCTCATTTACTCCTAGGCAGGTAGGACTATTTTATCTAGCGCAGTCCGCATTGTCTTTGTTGGTGGCAGGTTTTTTTATTTTGCAAGGAATTTGGATTGTATTGGCATTTACTTGTATAGAGCTAATCGTATTAGCGATTGCGCTCTTGATTTATGCGCGCCATGCCACGGATTATGAGCGTATTACGCTGCGTCCGGGAGAGTTAATGATAGAAATATCGCAAGCGGGTCAATTGATCCAGTATGTATGGCACATATCCTGGGTCAAGTTGGATCGGATATTAAGTCCCAACAAACTGATTTCACTGGCATATCAAGGGCAAAGTATTGAGCTAGGTCGTTATATGCATGTCACGGTGAGGCAAGATTTTTTACTCGAGTTTGCCCAAGAGTTAAGAAGGAACAGTTAAAACACAAGTAGGCTATGAAACTGATTGATGACACCGACAAGCGGCAACAATTTTCTGGGGGGCGCATCAGTCAACTGGTCCTGCGTGCACTGGGATTGAAACTCTGTTTTAAAGGTTTACCTGGACCACATGGGATTTTGATTGTGTACCCGCACACTTCCAATATGGATTTTTTTATTGGCATATTAGCCAAATGGGCCATTGGTATGCCGGTTCACTTTTTAGCCAAAGATAGTTTATTTAAGATACCGCTCATTGCTTGTTGGTTACGTTATGTTGGGGGAAGGCCGGTCGTGCGCAGTAGTCCGCAAGGATATGTTGCGCAGTTGGCGCAGGAGATGCAAGCTAAGGAATACTTTTGGTTAGTGATTACGCCGGAAGGGACTAGAAAAAAAACTCCGGGTTGGCGTAGTGGTTTTTATCGTTTAGCGCAGATGACGGGGTATCCTGTGGGCTTTGCCTACATCGATTATGCGAAAAAAGAAATTGGCGTTAAAGACTATGCAGTACTCGATGGTCCTTTGGAGGAGGATTTTGCGCACATACAATCCATTTATGCAGATAAAGTGGGGAAATACCCAGAAAATATGGCACCGATTGTGTTGTGGAGTCCCAAAGATGGGAAATAAGTGTATGATAATAACTGTGCTTATATACAGTAAAAAAACAACACTCAATAACATTTTCTGCTAAATGACTTGAATACTGTATAAATATACAGTATTCTAATATCTCCATGAACACAGGAGATACACCATGAAAACTATGACCATTGGTTTGAAATCATTTTTAGTTTGGCTCATATTTGATGAGAGCTTAAATGAATTTAATCGTAAAGAATGGGTTTGCAAAGACCATCATTAATTTTGGGATGCATTGTTCGGACAGCCGACTTGTTGTAGAATATGATTCTTTCTATGGTGGCTGTAGCTCAGTTGGTAGAGTCCAGGATTGTGATTCCTGTTGTCGTGGG
>JBBAKF010000018.1:0-35407 GCA_040403635.1 Polynucleobacter sp. | reverse complement strand
CTTCCGGACACTAAGGGTAAAAAAATATGGTCAATAATATCTGCTGCAATCCCAGGACCATTATCAATAATATGGATATTCATCGCCAATTTAAAGCGTTTCTTACCGATGGTCACATTGCGTGATACGCTCGTTTGTAAATCAATCCTTGCATCCCCTGACTGTCGACGATCTTCTAAGATTTGCGCAGCATTGTGCACAATATTTAATAATGCTTGGATTAATACTTCTTTATCTCCCACAATTTCCGGCAAACTCACATCATAAAACCTACTAATCACGAGTCCTAGGGGAAACTCTGCTAAAACCACACTACGAACACGCTCTAACACCTCATGAATATTTAACTCAGCAATATTTTTTTGAAGTTTATGAGGCGCTAATAATCGATCTACTAGAGTTTGTAATCGGTCCACCTCTTTAATCATCACCTTGGTATATTCCTTGAGCGAAGGATCAGGTAATTCATAGTCCAATAACTGCGCAGCTCCTCGAATACCACCTAAAGGGTTTTTGATTTCATGCGCCAAGTTTCTCATCAACTCTTTATTGGCTCGAGCTTGAATCATGAGACGCTCTTCACGCGCACTTTTCATTTGCTGGTCAATCTCAAACCACTCAAATACCATTAACTCAGTACCTTCAATAGAGGACAAAATCACATACGCTAGGCACTCTCTTTGGTCTAGACGCAAGGGTCCGGGACTTAAGATTAAATCTGTTCTTTGTGAAGCACCTTCTACCATAAATTGCTTAAAGAACTCTTCCATCGGAAGACTTTCGCCAAAAATATCTTTGATCTGATGTCCAAGCATATTTTTTTGGGAAATCTTTAAAGCAATTTCTGCTGCTGAATTGGCGTAGACAATCTCGGCACTCAATTGATCAATCAGCAATACCGCATTTGGTAATTGATCTAGTACCTCTTGGGGACTAAAAAGGGCAGCCGAAGCTGCCCTAACTTGCATGGTGCGCATGGCGCTAGTTTCGATTCTTAAAGTGAGTAATACATATCAAACTCAATCGGATGAGTCGTCATACGAAAACGTGTGACTTCTTCCATCTTCAAAGCGATATATGCATCAATCATCGAGTCAGTAAAGACTCCGCCACGTGTCAAGAACTCACGGTCTTTATCTAGACTCTCAAGCGCCATATCCAAACTACTACATACCGTTGGGATCTTTGCATCTTCTTCTGGAGTTAAGTCGTATAAGTTCTTATCCGCAGCCTCACCTGGATGGATCTTGTTTTGAACACCGTCAAGACCAGCCATTAAGAGTGCTGAGAAAGCAAGGTATGGATTAGCTAATGGATCTGGAAAACGTGTCTCAATCCGACGTCCCTTTGGATTAGCAACATAAGGAATACGAATAGAAGCCGAACGATTTCTGGCAGAGTAAGCTAATTTAACCGGCGCTTCAAAACCAGGTACCAAACGCTTATAAGAGTTTGTGCCAGGGTTTGTAATCGCATTTAAAGCGCGTGCGTGATGGATGATACCGCCGATGTAATACAGAGCAAATTCAGACAAGCCTGCATATCCATTACCTGCGAATAAATTAATACCATCTTTCCAGACAGATTGGTGAACGTGCATACCAGAGCCGTTATCGCCGACTACAGGCTTAGGCATAAATGTGGCTGTCTTACCATAAGCATGCGCAACGTTATGCACAATGTACTTTTGCAAAATAGTCCAGTCAGCACGTTGGACTAAAGTACTGAACTTGGTACCTAGTTCGTTTTGACCTTGACCAGCAACCTCATGATGGTGCACTTCAACTGGGATGCCAACGGACTCTAAAAGCAAACACATCTCAGAACGCATATCCTGAAAAGTATCTACGGGAGCAACTGGGAAATAGCCACCCTTTTTACCTGGACGGTGACCCGTATTACCACCTTCAAACTCGAGGGCGGATGACCATTGAGCTTCTTCAGAGTCAATCTTTACAAAGCAGCCCTGCATGTCAGAACCCCAACGTACGCCATCAAATATAAAAAACTCTGGCTCAGGACCAAAATAAGCTGTGTCGCCAAGGCCAGTGCTCTTCAAATAAGCTTCGCAACGCTTACCAATAGAACGTGGGTCGCGATCATAGCCTTTACCATCGGAAGGTTCGACAACATCACATGTTAAGACGAGAGTAGGCTCTTCATAGAATGGATCAATATAGGCTGTTGATGCGTCTGGCATAAGCAGCATATCGGATGCTTCAATACCCTTCCAACCAGCGATTGATGAACCATCAAATGCATGACCACTTTCAAACTTATCTTCTTCAAAAGCAGAAATTGGAACCGAAACGTGTTGCTCTTTTCCTTTTGTATCAGTAAAACGAAAGTCAACAAAAGTGATTTCTTTTTCTTTGACTAACTTCATTATGTCAGCAACAGCTTTACTCATCTAATTCTCCTAAAACGATGAAATGCAAAAAAAATTTCCTTAAGTTATTAAAACAAAATAAGGTCTCTCAAAATAACGAAGATGCACCATAATAGTGCATCTTCGAAAAAGGTGTCATGAATTACTTCACTAAATCATACGTGATGGTGTTGAATGCTTCAACCCCAACCCGCAGTTCTTTTAATGCTTCTTCAACTTTACCGGCAGGACCCTTGACTCCCAGCTCCATATGGCGCTGAGCAAAAATCCCTTCCTTGGTCGGATCGCCGACTGAGGGCAAGCTAAATACCTTGATATCAGGATATTTTATTTCAATTGCCTCCATTAATGGGGTAATTGTTGCCTCCATTGCACCCGCAGCGATAAAACTTCGCTCTACAAAATCAACTTGATGGAACAAATGCGCGTAAAACGTATCTAAAATCCAAACCATCATCGGACTTGCCATGACTGGAAACCCAGGCATGAAGTAATGTTCTTGGATATGAAAACCAGGAATCTTATTGTACGTATTAGGAATAATGCTAGCTCCTTTTGGAAACTCTCCCATGCGTAAACGGGGCTGATTGAGCACAGAATTAACATCTCCTTTAACCGGATCTCCCTCTGCCGATTCGACGATTCTTTGCCCAATTAACTCTTTCGCTTCGGGATGTAAAACCAAATCTAAACCTAAGGCTTTTGCTGCACACTGACGCGTATGATCATCTGGTGTTGAACCAATACCACCCGTTACAAAAACAATATCTCCACTCGCAAAACTACGCTTAAAAGTAGCAATAATGCGCTGTGGATCGTCTGCAATATATTCAGCCCAAGACAACTGTAAGCCCCGCTCTTTGAGAAGCTCAAGTAGCCTTGGCATATGTTTATCAGTTCTGCGTCCTGAAAGAATTTCATCACCAATCACGATTAGCCCAATGGGGCGATTATTTTGTTGCGTCAAATGCCTTCTCCTTTTAACTCTCTATAACTTTTCAGTGCAAATAATAAATAATGTGCAAACCACAAAGCTGCAAATATAAATACTAAAGAATAAACCCACATCATTAACATAGAAACAAATGGGAATAATACCAAGACAAATACAGATGATAACCAAAAGAGTGTGGGAGCGGCGCCTAATAGTCCAGCAATCACGCCAATAATGAGCAGTGGCCAGCGATGTAACTCTTCTAACTCAAGACGCTCTTCTTTGGAGGCATGCCTTGCTAAAACATCATAAGTCATTAAACGGGTCGTTAGCCACCCCCAAAGGATAGGAGGAATCACTGCAAAAATAGGCGGAATCCACCAGATAGGTAATGTAACAGTCATTAATATTAGAAAAATGACACTAGAACTCATGGCTACCCATAGACTACCTAGAAAAGAGCCACCATTTTCTTTTTTTATTTCAAGGTAGGATTTTTGCTTTTCAAGATGACGCATCACTGCAGTAATCGAGGTAAACGAAACTAGCAATAAAATGCTGACAATCATAAATGGCATGATAAGTACCACCGAAAAATAGGGGGCAATGATTGCACGCACACTATCAAAACCCACGACGGTCATCATTTTCTCCATCCATGGACTCGCAAATGAATTGGTGATAAGTCCCCTCATGAAGTCTAAAATGGGCGTCCAAATCAGCCATAAAATACCAAACCAAACAAACGCTGCGATTACAAACGGGCGTAAAGTTAACCAAATCACCCAAGGATGAAAGATATCCCGAAAAGCTAAGCCAAATGACCGAAGAATCGTATTCATGGATTTAATTTTTTAAAGTCAAAGCTTGCCAACTCTTTTTTAAACTTACCCATTGTTGACTGAGAACATTTTCTGGGGCCACAAACTCTTTCACACCACTTGGATAATAAGATTCATCAAATTGCGCTGTTTTAAACATCATGTCCCACCAAGGAAACAAGACGCCAAAGTTACATCCACCTAAGACGCCTGGTCGGCCTGGGGCCTCATATCCAAGACTAATCGCGTGATGATAGCGATGAAAATTGGGGGTCACCAGAAGATATTTTACGAAACCATAGCGATAGGGATAAAAACCATGCTGCCAACTTTGAATGAGACGACTAGTCACTGTCAAAAGTAAAAACTCTCCTGGTTGTACGCCAAGAAATAAACCAATGACTGAGAATACAAAAGCCCGAAAAAAATCATCGAGCAAATGATTACGGTTATCAGACCAAGCCGTTAAATGTCTCTGACTATGATGCAAGGCATGTAACTGCCACCAAAAATTAATGCGGTGCGCTAGCCGGTGGTACCAATAATCCACAAAATCAAAGAGGATTAAATAGATCACGAAACTCACGACAGGAATCGATGTCAGTCCAGGCAACCAAGTTTCGACATTAAAACGCAAAAATCCTTGATCGTGCAATATTCCGCCAAAAAAGAAAAAGATTCCTGAGAAAAAATAAAAGAATAAAAATTGAAAAGTTCCTAGTCGGTGAAAACTACTATAAAAAATATCGACTCGGATGGACTTTTTCATCCGACTTAACCACGAACTTGTACTATCAACCTCAGATCTAAAGACCAACGCCTCTTTTTTTTCTAAAGGACGGAACACCAACACAATGAAGCATATTTGTAAGATTCCAAGTAACACCCAATCAACGACTAAATCAGCCTCATCGGAAAACCCCATCCAATCCATCCAATAGAAAAATGGTAATACGGCATGTTGCACAAGCCATTCGTGGATCGAGTCATAGATGGCGATCATGAAGTTCCTTAGTTAATCGTTGCAAAACAAAAACCTCGAGACTTAAGGCCTGTAACTAAAGGTTCTAGTACACCTAATGCCCAGGGATCTTTTCTTGACCAAATGCCTAAGTGCGCCATGGCAATATCGCCGTCTTTTAATTGCTCTAAGGATTTTTTAAGTAATTGCTCATTCGGATATTGCGCTGAAGACAACTCATCGCCTAAAAAGCCTCGTGCGCTCCAGCCGATATGTTTATATCCACAGGTATTACCCATTTGAATCAGTCGAGGGGAGGTTTTACCACCAGGGGCTCGCCAAATTTTCTTGGGATGCACGCCAGTAAGTTCATGAAAACGTTGATCTACCGATTTAATCTCCTGACAGACTTCTGTCTGATTGGCACTGTAAGTCTGACCTGCGCGTGGCCCAAACTGTGGCTTAAGCATGACGTCTTGTCCTGCACCATCCTTCTGAAAATAGGCGTGATACATTGTATGACTGCCAAATACATGTCCATCTTGCTGTAAAGTTTGCCAAAAACCTTTCCAGCTATCGTCTAATGCCATATCCCCACGATTTGTTTTTTCATTAGCTAAGAAAAATGTGGCTTTAACTTGATGTTTGCGTAAAGTATCTGCTACGTATTGAGCTACAGACATATTGCCCGTATCAAATGTCAAATAAACGGTTTTTTGACACGTCTGGGCGTAGCTCCCCAAAGAAAGAGTGAGTACTAGACCAATGAACCCTAAGCGAAATAAACTCAGAAAAGATTTCATTGCGCCATTTACTGCCAAGCAGCATTAGGGGTAAAAAACACCCCGTGTGGACTATTACCAACTTTAAAGGTTTTTTCAAGCGTATTCGTACTTAGGTTAATAATGCCCACTTTTTTTGAAAACCGAAAAGTTACCCATAATTCTTTTTGATTCGGAGTAATATCCATGCAATCAGGCCCCGCAGGTAAACCTTTGATTGTCAATACGTTCTCTAAAGTTTCCATATCGATCTTACTAATACTCGCATCGACGCGGTTCGTCACAAACACGTGCCGGCCGTTACCTAAAGGACGAAAATTATGCGCACCCCTCCCTGTTTTGATTGTCTTAATCACTTTACGATTTTTCCAGTCAATCACTTGCACATAATCTGCACCCGTAACACCTAGCAGCAAATACTTATCACCAGGAGTCATCCATAAACCAGCTGGCATCTTACCTACCGGCATTTTCCACAACTCTTTTTTAGCTTCAAGGTCAATTGCCACAATTTCATTAGAGTCTTGCAATGTCACAAAAGTAATCCGACTGTCGCTAGTAAATGCAATATGACTGGGCGTTTTTGGCGCTTTATAAATATCAGGCTTTGTATCGATGACGCCGTTATTGACAGGGTAAATATCAACTCGGTCTAGACGATTACCTGCCGCAACAAACCATTTATTGTTCGGCGAAAAACCAATTTGATAAGGGTCCATGATTTTAGGTATCGTTTGCAGTTTATTACCTGTTACCGCATCTAAAATTACTAAATTATCTGCTGCAGCATTAGCAACAATTAAATTTTTACCATCCGGCATCATCATTAAATGATGCGGCTCCTTACCAATCGGAAACTCATCAATAATTTCCCGCTTTTGCATATCAATTCTTGTTACGGAAGCAGATCCAGAATTCAGAATGATTGCTAGTTTGGGTTGCTGTTCTGCCTCTAACTTGGGAGTTGTTTTTTCTGTCGCAAAAGACGACGCCATACCCAAACAAAGTAAGCTAAGTACTGCCCATTTAGAAGAGTAAAAAGTGGTATTTTTCATGTAGTTATTTTAACCTCGAAAAGTGTTTAATATTTTTTCAATTCTTTTTATGGACATCGGTGTGGGAGTTTTTAGTTCCTGAGCATACAGTGCAATTCGAAGCTCCTCCAACTGCCAACGTATTTCAAGCAAACTTTGACTCACTGCATGAAGTGTCTGATTTTTAATGATATTTAAATATTGACGATGCAAAATCGTCCATTGCCTTTGATTTTCTTGGTCTTTAACTTGATTTGACCTCAATTTTTCAATCCGCATGGCAATCCCCTTTAAGTAACGCGGCAGATGCGCTAACTGCTCATAAGGAGTCTGTGCAATGAACTTGAGATGCACTAATTGCTGGTATTGCCCCTGCATGTCCTCAAATGCTGCTGGGCAAATACCCTTAGCATGATTTAATTTTTTAGGAATTTCTGCTGATAATTCAAGGCATATTAGCGTTTGTTTAGCAATATCTTGAGCTACAAGGGAGAGCTTCGTTTTGGCCACTTGCATTCTTGTTACAAATTCTTCTTGCGTTCGCGGTAAAGGATCAAACAAACATGAGCGCTCTATCGCTAAATCAAGTATTTGCTGCATGATGTCTTCATGCGCTCCAATTTGCATAAACAATAAACCGATCTCTCTAGCTCCCGGCAATTGTTTGTGCAGTATTTTTAACGTCTCTTTATGGGCAATTTGGCATAATCTTCGCAGGCCTTGATAATGCTTTTGACGCGCTAAAGCGGGATCATCGTAAACACTGAGCTCACAATGCGTATTACAGTCTTCCAGTGCTGGGTAACCATAAAATGTTTGTTGCCCCTTTTGAATTTCTAACATCTCCGGCAACTCGCCAAAACTCCAAGTCAGAATTTTTTCTGTCGCATCCTGATCGTCCTGAGCTGCAGTCTTGGGTCCGGGTACTCGCGATCCTTGCGATGGATTCGTCTTCTGAATCGCTACATGAGCAGCTTCTTGGAAGATTTCTCGCGCTTGTCCAGAGTATTGCCCCCGGAGTTGCGCTAGTTGCCTATTTAAGTCCATCTGCCGTCCATGCTGATCGAGCAATCGATAATTCATCTGACAGTGCGCTGGTATGGTTTCTGGTCGGAAATCTCCACGTGCAACGATGATCTGTGTCTGTTCACGTATTTGAGTAATAAGGGCATCTAATAAATCCCCCTGAGCAAATACACCTAGATCTAACCATCGATCCACGCACGTTTTTGAAAACTCAGGTAATGGCACGCAATGTCGGCGTATTTTTTGCGGTAATGACTTGAGCAATACATGGACTTTTTCCACACATAAGCCAGGCACTAACCAAGAACATTTACTTTCATCTACCTGATTTAGCAGCGCAAGTGGCACATGGATAGTCACTCCATCTTTTATGCTTCCAGGCTCAAAGTGATAGGTCAAAGCAAGCTCTGTCCCCATCATTTGTATGTGTTTTGGGTAGCGATCATCACTAATATGCGCAGCTTCATGACGCATGAGCTCCTCTTTACCGAGCCTGAGTAGCGCGCGTTGATCTGGCTGCTTTTCTAACCAAGCTTGTAAGGAACTTCGACTCATTACAACCTCTGGTAAGCGATCTGCGTAAAAGGCATAGATCAGTTCATCACTCACCAAAACATCTTGTCTTCTAGATTGATGCTCTAAAGCCTCTACTTGGGTAATTAATTGTTGATTCTTTATAAAAAAATGAAATGTGTGGCCGGCTTGTTTTTGAACCTGCTGTAAATCAATTGGCCCTAATAATGCCCTCTCTACCAAGGCTCGTTGGATAAATATTTGACGAGCTTGTTTTGGCTCCATTTGTGCATACTTAATTTTTCGACCATGATATAAGCTCAGGCCATAGAGTGAGCCTTGCTCATGCGCCATCACTTCGCCCGTGCGGGTATCCCAAAAAGGTTCACTCCACGTTTTTTGTAATCGATGCTGACAGATTCTCTCTACCCATTTAGGCTCAATATTGGCAATAGTTCTCGCATACAAACGATTCGTTTCTACTAATTCTCCAGCCATAATCCAAGCTTTGGGCTTTTTAAGTAGATGGCTACCTGGCCAAATGGTTAATTTGATCCCCCGAGCACCCTCAAACCACTGCTCCTCTTCAGACTTCTTGCCAATATTCCCCAGCAGACCGGTGAGTAAAGCCGTATGAATTTGCTCATAGGTCGCAGCTAGGCTATTCATACGCCACCCCTGAGCAACAAGAAGCTCCTGCAGTTGTTGATGCACATCACGCCATTCACGCATCCTTCTTGGCGATAAAAATTGCTTTTTACAAACTTCATCAAATTGACGATTACTCTGCTTTTTTTCTGCCGCTTGATGATACCAATCCCATAATTTAATGAAACTAATGAATTCAGATTGCTCATCCGCAAATATTTTGTGTGCCAAATCAGCTTGTTGTGCGTATTCCGGTGGTCGCTCTCTAGGGTCTTGTATCGCCATAGCAGAGGCAATGATTAATACTTCACGAAGAGCAACATACTCTTGGGCGGCAATTAACATCCTCGAGACTCGGGGATCTAAGGGAAGTTTTGCCAGCTGCCGCCCAATTGGCGTCAAGACAATCTCACGCCCACCTTCTGCATAGGCTGACTCAATGGCGCCTAACTCTTCGAGTAACTGCACGCCATCATTAATTGCACGCCCTGTCGGTGTTTGAATAAATGGAAATTCATCGATTTTGGCTAATCGTAATGACGCCATTCGCAAAATGACGCCAGCCAGAGAACTTCTCAATATCTCTGGGTCTGTATAGGCTGGACGTTGTATATATTCATCTTCCGCATATAAGCGAATACAAATACCGTCCGCAACACGTCCACATCGACCCGCCCGTTGATTAGCCGCCGATTGCGAAATCACCTCAATCTGCAGCTGCTCTACTTTATTACGATAGGAGTAACGCTTAACCCGAGCAGTTCCCGCATCAATCACAAAGCGAATACCCGGCACCGTTAAGGAAGTCTCCGCAACATTGGTCGCTAAGATAATTCGCCGCCCTCGCCCTACTTGAAAAATCTTCTCTTGCTCACCAACCGATTGCCGCGCAAATAAACTTAAGACTTCGGGTTGATAACGTTGCTGCAAGGGGATATTTTTGCGTAAAACCTCCGCACAATCCCGAATTTCTCGCTCGCCCGATAAAAATACCAAAATATCGCCCATGCCAGACACGCCCTGACCCCATAACTCGATAATGGCGTCCAAGACCCCCTCTGGTATATCCTTGTCCTCTTTTACACTCGCCTGCATCAAAGGACGATACCTAATCTCGACGGGAAATAATCGTCCACTCACCTCAATGATAGGAACCTCTTTGCCAAAGAAAAAATGTTTTGCAAATAAAGTCGCATCAATTGTCGCTGAAGTAATAATGATTTTTAAGTCAGGTCTTTTCGGTAATATTTGGCGTAGATAACCGAGTAAAAAATCAATATTCAGACTGCGCTCATGTGCTTCATCAATAATGATCGTGTCATACGCCTTAAGGAGTGGGTCATGCTGAGTTTGCGCCAACAAAATACCATCCGTCATTAATTTGATCGATGCTGTAGGGCTAGTCGCATCCGTAAAACGTACTTGATAGCCGACATCTTGACCAATAGGCGTACCAAGTTCTTGGGCAATTCGCTTTGCCGTCGATGTGGCAGCAATTCTTCGAGGCTGAGTATGACCAATCATTCCCGTCGAACCATTCATTCGACCACGCCCCATCGCCAAACAAATTTTAGGCAACTGTGTGGTTTTTCCCGATCCAGTCTCACCACAAACAACAATGACCTGATTATCTTGTAAAGCTGCCATAATGCGCTCGCGCTGCCCACTGACGGGCAAAAGCTCTGGAAACTCGATCTTAATGTGAGATTTTTCCAACTGATTCTGAGTATTTTTAGCATTTTGATTCATAAGCATCCTATAATTTTCGCTTATGTCGACAAAATCATCAGAAAACCAATTAAACGAGGGACACTCCCCGGATACTTTTCCATTTGTTAGTTGGTTAAGAACGGTCGCTCCCTACATCCATTCCTTTCATGGAAAAACCTTTGTAATTGCTTTTGCTGGTGAACTCGCCACGGATAGCGAACTCGAAAACCTCGTTGAGGATATTGCCATGCTGCACGCCATGGGAATGAATATTGTCCTCGTCCATGGCTCTCGTCCACAAATTCAAGAACAACTCGCCCTGCATTCGATCGCCGCTAAATACGGTCAAGGTCAGATGCTTGGCTACAGAATTACAGATGCAGCGACTATGGAATGTGTCAAAGAAGCCGTAGGTGAACTCCGCTTAGATATCGAGGCATGTTTTAGCCAAGGATTACCAAACACTCCCATGGCTGGCTCACGCATCTCTGTGATATCTGGCAACTTCATCACCGCACGCCCTGTGGGTATCGTTGATGGTGTTGACTTTTTAAATACTGGACTGGTGCGTAAAGTCGATGCGGAATCGATCAATATGTCTTTAGAACATAATAAAATTGTGCTCCTCTCGCCACTTGGTTTTTCTCCAACGGGACAAGCTTTTAACTTGGCCTATGAAGATGTCGCCTGCGCTACCGCCACGGCTCTTAAAGCAGATAAATTAATTTTCTTATCTAGTGTTGAACGCCTTCTCGATCACGAAGGCTCTCCGATCGCTGAAATCGCTTTACCTGAACTCTCGAAACTTCTCGGCGATGAAGGGCTTCCTCCAGGCGAACTGAGGTCTCTCCTTGCGACCGCAGGTAAGGCGGTCAAGCTCGGTGTTAATCGTGTGCATATCCTGCCACACAATCGCGATGGCGCTGTTTTAGAGGAGTTATTTACCCACGATGGTGTGGGTACCATGATTGTTGCTTCGGATATTGAAAATCTGCGTGAGGCCAACATGGATGATGTGGGTGGTATCTTGCAAATCATCTCACCACTCGAAGATGAAGGCGTCTTAGCTCCAAGAGGTAGATCGGTAATCGAACGCGATATCTCGAACTTCTCAGTCATTGAACATGACCACGTCATTTTCGGTTGCGCAGCTCTTATTCCGTTTTCTCACGGGATGGGGGAGCTGGCATGTCTTGCCGTGGATCCTAATACGCAAGGCGTTGGTGATGGCGAAAGACTACTCAAACGTATCGAGTCGAGAGCCAAGGATTTAGGGGTAAAGAAATTGTTTGTTCTCACCACGAGAACGGAACATTGGTTTTTAAAACGAGGTTTTGTAAAAACCTCTGTGGAGGATTTACCCAAAGAACGCAAATCACACTACAACTGGGATCGTAAATCGATGGTCCTCATCAAAAATTTATAATTTTTTGATATTCTTCATACAATTAACTACGAATAGGATTTTTTTATGGCGCGCACGGTCAAATGTATCAAGTTAAATAAAGAGGCTGAAGGTCTCGAATTTGCTCCAGTTCCTGGTGAACTAGGTAAAAAAATCTGGCAACAAGTCTCTAAAGAGGCATGGGCAGATTGGCTTAAACAACAAACGATGTTGATTAATGAAAACCGCCTCAATATGGCCGATGCCAGAGCTCGGCAGTATCTTTTGAAACAAACAGAAAAGTTCTTCTTTGGAGAAGGTGCCGATACAGCCTCTGGCTATGTCCCGCCTAGTGCTTAATAATTCACTGTTTTTATTGCGTTTTCACTAGAGATAATCAGCGTGTTGGCGGGGTTTAAAGCAAAAATACCGTTACAAACAACTCCCGGTATTTGATTGAACTCCGTCTCGAGTGCTTTAGGGTTTTCTATTTTTAAGCCACTCACATCAATAATCCAGGCGCCATTATCAGTCACGAAAGCTTGATTGGGATTGCTTGCTTTAACTCGGAGTTGCGCTTTAACGCCATAGCGTTGCTCAAGCATTCGCTGAATATGAGCGCTAGCCATCGGAATAACCTCAATGGGCACTGGGTATTGACCCAAAATATCAACCTGCTTACTGCCGTCACAAATACAGATAAAACGATCAGACATCGAAGCAATGATTTTTTCACGGGTAAGTGCACCGCCCCCACCTTTGATCATACGCCCCTGATGATCAATCTCGTCCGCACCATCAATATAGGCAACCATGCCAAACACCGCGTTTGGATCAAAGACCTGAAACCCATACTTAAGTAAGCGGCTAGTACTCGCCTCAGAACTCGACACAACCCCCTTAAAATGACTCGCGTGAGGACCAAGGGCATCAATTAATAGGTTCACCGTAGAACCTGTACCTATGCCTAAAATTTCACCTTTTGAAATTTCCTGCAAAATCAATGAAACAGCAGCCTGTGCCACAAGTGCTTTTTGTTCATTTTGGTGCATATAGGTTTCCGTCTATCAAGAGTATTTTTATTTTAACGGCTTTCATCTCCGCTTCATCGTATTCCTGTTTAAAATAAAAAAATGAATTTATTAGAACAAATGAAAAAATATACTTTCATGGTTGCGGACACTAGCGACTTTGAACGGCTTCATACGTATCAGGCCAAAGATGCCACCACGAATCCAACTTTGATTCTGCGTGCTGCAAAACTACCAAGCTATGCCCATTTGATTGATGAAATTAAATCTACTTATGCTGATCTCACAATTGAGGAGAAGATGGACCACCTTCTCGTTCGGTTTGGTATGGAAATACTTAAAATTATCCCCGGTCGAGTTTCTACAGAAATTGATGCTGATTTATCTTTTAATATCGAAGATTCTGTCAATCGCGCCAGAAAAATTATCGACTTGTATCAAGCTAACGGGATTGGTAAAGATCGGGTATTAATTAAAATTGCTGCGACTTGGGAAGGGATTCAGTCTGCAAAAATCCTTGAGACAGAAGGCGTCCACTGTAACCTGACTTTAGTCTTTAATTTGCCCCAAGCTTTAGCATGTGCTGAGTCTCACGTCACACTAATTTCCCCCTTTGTCGGCCGTATTACCGACTGGTATAAAAAATCATTAGGGGAAAAATGGGATGATGCCAGCATGTCAGGTGTCAATGATCCCGGCGTCAAATCGGTCACCGCAATTTATAACTATCTCAAACTTCACGATTTTAAAACTGAAATCATGGGAGCTAGCTTTAGAAACATCGAACAGATTGCCGCCCTAGCAGGCTGTGATCTTTTAACGGTGAGCCCAGAGCTTTTAGATCAACTGCAAAATGCCAGCGGTGAAATCAAACCAAAACTGAGCTTCCTAGCCGCCAAAAAAATGGCTTTTGACCAGATTGCTGTCGATGAAAATTCATTTCGGCAACATATGAATGATGATCCGATGGCTACTGAAAAACTTGCTGAAGGTATCCGGAACTTTAAGCAGGATATCGATGCTCTAGCCCTACTTTTAGAATCCTAATTTGCGGATTTCATTCTTTGACGTCTGGCTTCGTATAAACATACGCCACTAGCGACTGAGACATTTAAACTCTCTACGCCACCTAGCATCGGAATACTCACGAGTTCATCGCAGGTTTCACGCGTTAAGCGGCGCATCCCCTCACCCTCGGCGCCCATCACAATCGCCACTGGTCCCGTGAAATCAATATCGAAAATGGTTTTTTCAGAATCATCCGCAGTGCCGATCAACCAAACACCAGCTTCTTGTAATTCACGCATCGCTCGCGCTAAATTAGTTACCGCTACAAATGGCATCGTCTCCGCGGCACCACTCGCCACTTTACTCACCGTAGTATTAAGCTGCGCTGAACGATCTTTAGGCACCAGAATGGCATCAGCTCCAGCACCATCAGCCACACGTAAACATGCCCCTAAATTATGCGGGTCTGTAACACCGTCGAGGATTAATAGTAGAGCTTTTTTATCCCCTAAACTATCCAGTAATTCAGCCACGTTTCGCGCTAATGACGCTGGCTCGGCAAAGGCAACAACCCCTTGATGACGGTCATGACCGGCTAACTGTCGCAATCTTTCAGAGTCAGCTTGGTGAACCTTGCGACCTATTGTTTCCTGTGTGATTTCAATAAACTCTTTCATTCTGCGGTCACGTCGTGCCACATCGTAATAGACTGTTTTTAGAGTATCGGGAGCTTGTCTGATTCGAGCGATAACTGCATGAAAGCCTACCAATATTTGCTGCTCCATTAATGCCTTCCCCGTGATTTGGCGCGTGAGCCAGAAGTTGTTTTTTCGGCGACTTGCGTTCGCTTGGCGTTACTTTTGGCTTTCGGTTTATGACCTGCTCGAGAAGCTCCAGATTTTTTGGAGGGTGTGGCTCGTCCTACTTGCGGCGCTTTTTCTGGTGGCCGAGTCTGTTTTGAAGCAGCACGTTTATTGGGCTTACCCAAATCGTCCATGGTAATTGGTGCTGAAAACCGATTGCGATCAGAAGTGTTTTTTACTAAACTAAATTCAATCTTGCGGGCATCTAAATCAACTCGGCTAACTAAAACATGAACCCGATCACCTAATCGATAGCGTATCCCGGTTCTCTCACCCCGAAGCTCTTGTCTGGCTTCATCATATTGGTAATAGTCACCGCCGAGTTCAGAGACATGAATCAAGCCCTCGACATAGAGTGTTTCCAATTGCACAAATAAACCAAATGTTGTGGCCCCAGTAATAGTTCCGGCAAACTCTTGCCCGAGACGATCACGCATAAAATAACACTTCAGCCAAGACTCCACATCGCGCGAGGCTTCATCTGCACGGCGCTCATTCGCTGAGCAATGCACACCCAATTGTGCCCATGCGGCAATATCAATCGTGTCATGACTTGGTTTTTTTCGTCCTCGCCCACTTGGTGTCGGCGTTTGTTCATCCGCCAAGTTTTTCTTCACTAAAGCAGCATTCACTCTTCCAGGACCATTCTTAGGCATTGTCAAATTCAGTGGAACTTCCTCTGGTATCTGAGGCTTATAGTGCTTCTTCGCTAAAATCGCTTTAATTACCCGGTGTACGAGTAAGTCAGGGTAACGTCTGATCGGACTCGTAAAGTGGGTATAGGCTGGATAAGAAAGGCCAAAATGCCCTAAATTTTCGGGTTGATAAACCGCCTGTTGCATCGATCTTAAAATGACCGTTTGCAGCATGCTGGCATCAGGTCGCGTTTTGATCGCTTGAATTAGCTTGGCATAATCCATCGGATGAGGCTTATTACCCCCTTCTAAACTCAATCCTGCAGAACGTAAAACATCTCTGAGCGCATTGACTTTTTCGATTGTCGGCTCACCATGTACACGAAATAAGGATGTATGATTCTTAGCACCAATAAAATTGGCAGAACAGACGTTTGCAACTAACATACACTCTTCAATCAAACGATGGGCGTCATTGCGCGTTCTTGGCTCAATGCGCTCAATTTTCCCGAATTCATTGCTAATAATTTGCGTTTCAGTCGTGTCAAAATCAATCGCTCCACGTTTTTCACGTGAGCCTTTGAGTACCTGAAATAATTTATAGAGGTTCTGTAGTAATGGTTTTTGCTTAATAAAACGTGCCGCTTCAGGTCCATTCGTATTGCTAATGATTTCCCAAACAAGATTGTAGGTAAATCGTTGCACGGAATGCATCAGTCCGGGGTAAAACTGATAAGCTTGTACTACCCCTTTGTTGTCAATAATGGCATCACAGACCATGCATAATCGGTCCACATTAGGCTTTAATGAACACAGTCCATTCGATATTTTTTCTGGCAACATCGGAATGACTCGCCTCGGAAAATACACCGAAGTACCCCGCCGAATGGCATCTGAATCTAAAGGGTGGCCTGGCTTGACGTAATGAGAAACGTCCGCAATCGCCACAATCAGTCGCCATGCACGATCTCCTTTAAAAGTCATGGGCTCACAGTACACCGCATCATCAAAATCCCTGGCATCCTCGCCATCAATCGTAATTAGCGGAATATCGCGCAAATCCACACGCCCTTCAAGATCTTCTTCCCGCACTTCATCGGCAAGTGCTGCCGCCTCTTTAATGCTGGCCTGCGAAAACTCATGCGGTACACCATACTTACGCACAGCAATTTCTATTTCCATACCGGGGTCGTCAATATCTCCTAAAACTTCAACGACACGTCCAACAGCCTGACGGTAACTATCAGGATAATCAATGATTTCACAACTGACGACTTGACCTAATTTGGCATTTAAATGCCCCTTTGGCGGAATCAAAATATCGTGTGAGATGCGTTTATCTTCAGGCGCGACAATGAGTACGCCATTTTCATTGAGCAAACGACCAATCACGTGGCGTGTAGCGCGCTCTAAAACTTCCGTAATTTGACCTTCAGGACGTCCTTTTCGGTCGGTCCCCATGACCTTTACAAGTACACGATCACCATGCATGACGCGGGTCATTTCTCTTTCAGAGAGAAAAATATCTAATTGACCATCATCAGGGATCACAAAACCGAAGCCATCGCGATGCCCCTGAACGGTACCGATGCGATCTGCGTTTTTTTTCTGAACTACAGCTTGTGGTTTTATCATGTATTGATTCTTATCTTTTCGATTTTTTCATATCTCTAATTTAACTCATTTATCAAGACAGTCATGAAACCCAGAGTTGTTCTCGACACCAATATACTACTCGACCTTTTTTACTTTCATGATATTGGGGTGCAAGCTCTATCTGCAAGCATTCAAAGTCACGAAATCATCGCTTATACCTGCGAGGCGATTTGGCAAGAGCTAGAGGAAGTTTTAGAAAGACCACCGTTTCATCAAAGCCCTGCGCAGATAGCCAGCATTCGCGCACACAATACCAATTATTTTGAGTGGTATACCCCCAAAAGGAATAGTTCAGGCATTAAGTGCATTGATCCTGATGATCAAATTTTTATCGAATTATCAGTAGAAATTGCACCATGTCTTTTAATTACAAAGGATAAAGACCTCTTACGCGTAAAGAAAAGATTAGAAAAATTTCAAGTACAGACTGTAAAACAGTTTGTGCCGATATAGTCTTAAAAGGGGGGTTTTGAGGCTATAAAGCTAATTTGACAATATTTTGCCTGTAAAAACCTTCATCTCATCCAAAGCTGAGATACAATCTCATTCTTGTAGTTTTATAGCCCAGGTGGCGGAATTGGTAGACGCACTAGCTTCAGGTGCTAGCGATCGTAAGGTTGTGGGGGTTCGAGTCCCTTCCTGGGCACCAAAAATAGTATTTCTTCAAAAATACCAAAAACTCCGTTTTGAGAAAAGACTCAAGGGCTTAACTAATGGGCCTTCTTAAGACCCACGATTAATTGATACATTGCTGAAAATCTGCTGAGCCTGGAACAAGACCCAAGCGGATACATTTTTGACGCTTGATATCTTGTGCGTTATTGACTGGTGGCTTAGTGACTTCAAGGGGCCTTAATGCAGGAGGAGTTTGCGCTTGAACGAACTTGTTATCTCTCCACAATCCTTGTTGCCGAATCGAGCCGTTGGCATAGTAAAAAGTACCAAATCCATCATAGTTACCATCTTTAAATTGCCCTACGTATTTATCCGCATTGGCGTATGTATAGGTTCCTTGACCATCATATTTATCATCTTTTAATTGCCCTAAGTATTTTCTCCCATCAGCAAATGTACTAATCCCCTGACCATTTTTTTTGTTATCTTTCCATTGCCCTACGTATATCTCCCCACTAGTATGCGTAAAGGTTCCTTGACCACTATATTTATCATCTTTCCATTGCCCTAAGTATTTCTCTCCATTAGCAAATGTAAAAGTTCCTTGCCCATTTCTTTTGCCATCTCTATATTGCCCTAAGTATTTATCCCCACTAGGGTACTCATAGGTTCCAAAGCAAGGTCCTGAGAAGTTGCCATTGCAGGGCGGTAAATTACTCTGCGCAAATAAAATGCTTGATGTAATCAGGCACAGGATGAAGAGTAGTTTTTTCATGGCTCTTACTTTCTGCCGCAGGCTGCCTTGACAAATCCATCACCTATACTTCCCGGAGGTTCATATCCCCACTCTGATTCTTTTATTTGAGAACTTCCTGAATCCACAATTTTTCCCTTACTCATTTGCTCAGAATAACTAAAAAAAGCCACTTCTTGAGTCCTTGAAGCCTGACAATCCACAAGTATTTTTATGACCTCAGATTTATATAGTTTGCCTGAGGAGTTTGTCTGGGGTACTTTAAAGTCTGATAGATACCACATTGACTTAAATCGTCCTTCAGTTTTAATCCTCGCATAATCAATGTAGAAAAGATCAGTATTGGTGGCGCCCTGATACTTCCACTCCGCATGAGCGGTCATCGAGAACAGGCAAAGGATAAAAAGTAGTTTTTTCATAATTAATTCATGCATTGTTGGAAATCTGTTGAGTTAGGGGCTAGTCCTAAATTAATACACCTTTGGCGCTTAATATCTTGCGCATTGTTAACCGGTGGCTTCGGGATAACAGGAGGTTTCGGAGAGTTATTCGTGGCGCAGGCTATTTTGATGTATCCATCGTTAAAACTATTAGGGGGTGGATATTGCCAATCTGATTCTTCAATTGCGTAATTTGCTGAGACTACTAATGCGCCCCTACCCATTTGTTCAGAATATTGGTAAAGAACGACAATTTGAGTTCTTGAAGCCTGACAATCAACCACTCTTTTCGCTACCGTAGATTTATACATCTTGCCTGAGGAATTTGTCTGCGGTGCTTTAAAGTCTGCCAGATACCACATTGACTTATAGCGTCCTTCAGTCTTAATCCTCGAATAATCAATGTATGAGTCAAAACTATCGGAACCGCCATCGTACTTCCACTGGGCATGAGCGGTCATTGAGAACAAGCACAAAATAAAGAGTATTTTTTTCATAGATTTCCTTTTAGGATCAAAATCACTTTTATTTCAAGAAGACAGATGGCACTAAAAATTACATTAACTTTATCTAGGCCTGTTAGTCTTAGCATGGGTTTTAAAAGGCTATTATGCACACTCTAAAAGACCCCGGATTTGGCAGCAAGCATCAATCCTGGGGAGCCCAAGCGAATCATCACGCCTTGGAGTTCTGCGATGCCTAATGATGCTAATTTTTGCTCAAATTGACTATATTTCATAGCCTCTATTGCCATGGGCACGCTGATATGTTCTGCATAGCCATTTTCTTGAATTGATTGCACCAATAAACTTGCTCGAATAATACTTACCCGCTCAGCAGCCCGATTAGAAAACTTAAGCGGCTTTAATAAAACAAAACTATCAATCAATAAAAAGTTTAATTTCATATCTTTAAACATCTCTTTTGTTAAAGGGTGTTTAGTGTCTTTGTATACAAGGTGTAGAAATTTTGCATGTTTGGCAACAATCCTCTCGAGTGCTTCATCCACGCGTCTTCTCAAATAGAAAAAACTTGCAAAAAAACTGATTAAAACTAAAGCCGCTGAAACAATTGTCGCCTGATAGTCTGAGGATTGGCCACCCGTAAATTCTATATAAGCAATCGTCGATAGGGCATAAAATAAATTAATCAAGGCATTTTCAACCCCAGCTTGCAGTAATGGCGACTGAGGTTCAAGGATCAATAAGTCATCTAAATGTTCATCGACATACTTAGGGGTATAGGTGTTTACAGTGAGGCTAATCGTAGCGAGCACTCTAGACCAAATAACAGCTAGCATCAACCATTCAATTGTCCAAATTGGTCCAACAATGACCCAAAAGGCGTTACCCATCGTTACAAAATTTTCTTGAACTAATGAATACCCTTCAATAAGGTCTTGCACCATGAATGGAGTAATTAGTAGTATGGATAAACCTACTTTACGATAATTTGTATTTAAATCCTGCAAGATAGACTTGATGCTGATATCTTTGTATTGCGAACCCTGAGCGACCTTTTTGTAAACCAAAATCGAAAAATAAGCTAAAAGGATGTGAAAAGGAAGCCAAAAAATGTGGTAAAGAGCTGAGTGATCGCGTGTAAAAGCACTTTTATCAATGGCAAGATAAAAACCTAATGACCACAATAAGCCCGATAAAATGATCGAAAGAGCAAGTATTTTTAGCAAATGATTTTTAGCAAGGGGCATCAAAAGTACTCCGTTAATGATAAAAATTGAATCATATCAAGCATTATGACAAACTTTCATATTCGACCCTTCATATGCGGGTGGGCTCGTTGCGCTCATATAAACACCGCAATAATTTCAACTTCGCTTACAAACGATGCTCATAATATAAAGCTACTCCAACGCCACTCAGTCCATAAGGCCTTTGCTCATACATCACCCCCCCCTTAATACGACTCACTCCATTAAAACGATGATGCACATCAAAATTAACTTGGCTAAAGTTCAGAAAGTCACTTAAGCCAGTTGAATAATTTTGATATCCAATACTGCCATTAGCATCAATCGTCGAAGGTAATTTTGTATTGAGTTGACCTGATATTGCTTGCTCTTGTTTCAAGCTAAGGCTTAATATCGTTTGCTTACTTAAAAAGTGGTCTGCGCTAATTTTAAAGACAGCGTACTTACCGCCATCAAAAGAACTTAAGCCTGCAGAGTCCGCGCTAAAGCTTGCCATCTCCACTCCTGTTCTTAATTGAGTTGTGCCATTAAAAAGCGCTTGGGAGTAAAAGCTGCCAAAAGAGGATGCCTGTCCATTTCTAAGCCCAAATGCTCCAGTTGCTGAAATTCCTAAGGGTTGTGTAAATGCATTCGCTTGAGAATAAGTTAAGCCATATGCGAAATTTTCATGTTCGCGTTGTGAAACAAAACTATATGCCGTTCGCGAGCCCATCATAGATTGATTTTGGGTCAACACACTGGGGTTATATCCACCTTGATTATTTGGCATACTGCCAATCATCGCAATTTTCGTCTTACCAAAATGAGTTGCATATCCAAACCCATAAGTGTTGGTAGCTGAGTCATTAAGATGCGGCAAATATTGAAGATTAAGCTGTTTGCTTAAAGATTGATCAGATCTCATCCCGCTAGAAAAGGCTAGTACATGGCCAAATTGATTCAAGCCGACCGAGGAATGAAGACCTTGTAAATAGTTAAAGTTGACGCCTTCTTTGTCTCCAATATTTACTGGCAAAGGCTCAGACATGCTATTCATATGCCTTATAGACAAGTCAGACTTGATTTTGGATTCCTGAACAAATTCGGATGCTGGTACCCAAAATGGTGCTTTTTGATAGTTATCTAGCAATAAAATCTTGGAGTTTCGCATGGGGCCGGCTAGGGAGCTTGGAAGGGTAATTTTAGAGTCGGAGACTGATGCCGATGAGCCGCTTGTATGAGAACTTGTTGGCAAGGACAAACCACCAACGGGATTAGACGCTGCTTGCAAATCCATCAGACCTTGGCCATAAATATCCGTATTGGCATAGATGCCCGTCTTATTTGCTGTCACGAGAAGTCTTGCGGCAATCTCTTGATACGAGAGATTCGGGAACATACTCTTTAATCCTGCTATGGCACCACTAACCATTGGTGCAGCCATCGATGTCCCAGATAATCTGGCATAGCTCCCATTGTTATACATTGAATACAAGCCACTACTAGCTTGATTGTCGCCCCCGCCAGGTGCTGCTAAACACCATGCAGCCGCTACGCCACATCGATTGGTATACGCAGTTTCAACACCGTTGACATCTACCGCTACGACTGCCAACCAACCCGCTTGAAGTCCTGTAATGCGATATGGCAATCCTGCTTGATAGCTAACTTGCGATAAGCCGCTGTTTCCAGCAGCCCAAACAGCAACCCCTCCATTGGCAACATAGGAACGGTACGCCGCTATTAAATTAGGTATTGACGCATTTAATTGCGATGTGGTGACTGAGGTTATTGCGGTAGATGAGCCCCAGGAATTATTAAAAATGAAGGCGCCAGCATTCAGCGCCCGCGTTGTCGAGGCACCAATCTGAGCATCAGTGACAGTGATGGCACCAGTGGCATCAGCTATTCTCAGATTAACAATCGTGGCATTATATGCAATTCCGTGCATGCCCGAAGAGTTCATCGGTGCCGCAATCAAGCCTGCAACGTGAGTTCCGTGTCCATAAACATCTGAAGAAGATCCAGCAAGGTTATTCACGTAGTTATACGAATTTGTGGCATCGATTCTGATTTGTGATCCTGTCGCTGCTTCTGCGGCATTGATCCCTGAATCTGCTACGGCCACTTTGATATTTGTGCCAGTGCCAGCACTTGAATCAGAAGGATTGCCTCCCGAACCACCATTTTGAGCGTACCATCGATAGTGACCGTTGTAGTACATAGAGGAAGCTTTAACCATTGCTAATCCTGACTGGGCATTGTATTCTGCAGTTTCAAATGCAGCAGCACTGGAGTACGTTAAAGTTCGGCTATTCGTGCCAGATGAGCTAGATGAGCCTCCACCACCCCCCGCACAGGCGATCAAGATCAAAGGCAGGAAGATAACTAATTTTTGAAGTAATTGAATGGGATTGATGGCTTTATTCATAAAATCAAATTTTACCTTTTTAATACTTCAGCCAAACATAGCAAATATGTCCAGATTATCGTATATCATAAATCCAAGGTGTTTTCATGCTTTCCCTAGGAGGACATTTCAGTGAAGCTTTTGAACTTTTTTTTTAAAATTGTCCCGCTATTTTTTGGTGTTATTTTCGCAAGCCAGTCTTTTTCTAGTGGTTTTCGAGGCGGCGACGTTTTAATTACTAACGCAAATTTACCCTCAGAAATATCGCAAGATTTCAGCCTCAAAAAGATTTCCGGTGATCGGGATATCAATCTTTTACCCGAAGAGTTTCAAAAACTGGTAATGGCAACGAATGAATTTGATTACTACTACGCCATAAGTCCTACCAAGCGCTCTGGCGGATATCATTTTGAAATTGATAAAACTACAAAAGAGTACAAGGCTTGCTTAAGGGCACCATCCCCAATGTCCTCAGTAACAGCAGCATTAACGACCCCAATTGCATTAATTAAGGTTCGTAAGGGCGTCACATTTAACACTTTGCTTGTTGAATGCCCCTAAGGTAATTCGACGAAGCGACAAAACTTTTCATCGAACCCGAAAATTAGTGCCGGTAAAGCGCCAAAATCATAGGATTTCAAGTATAGATTTTTTGATGGATTACAGATTTTAAAAAACTTGATTGACCTCAGGCTAGACCCTTCGGTCATATTGCATGACGCATTAATTATTTTTAAACATTGCTTTTCTCTTCTCTACAAAAGCTGCCATTCCTTCTTTTTGATCTTCTGTGGCAAATGCCGCATGGAAAAGTCTTCTTTCAAAACTGATTCCTTCCGCTAAGGTAGTTTCATAAGCACGATTGACCGACTCTTTAGCCATCATCAAAATGGGTAAGGATAGTTGTGTCATCTTTTCTGCAGTCTTTAAAGCTTCTTCACGCAGCTGCGCAACTGGCACTACTCTGCTCACTAAGCCAGATCGCTCAGCCTCTAAGGCATCCATCATTCGCCCCGTGAGAACCATTTCCATCGCTTTAGATTTACCTATCATTCTTGTGAGACGTTGTGTTCCGCCAGCACCAGGCAAAATACCTAAATTGATCTCAGGTTGCCCAAATTTTGCATTGTCTGCCGCCAATATAAAATCACACATCATAGCAAGTTCACACCCGCCCCCTAATGCAAATCCAGCAACTGCGGCAATTGTCGGCTTACGAAAGCTAACAATTCGTTCCCAATTTTTAGTAATAAAGTCCTCTTGATACATCTGCATATAGCTCATATCTTTCATCGCTTTGATATCTGCGCCAGCTGCAAATGCTTTTTCGTTACCAGTAATGATGAGGACAGCAACTTCAGGATTATTTTCAGACTGATCTAATTGTTCGCTGAGCTCCGTCATCATTTCAGGTGAGAGGGCATTCATTGCCTCAGGACGATTTAAAGTAATGACCTGTACTTTACCGATTTGCTCAATAATTAGATTGGACATGATGTACCCTCATGAAGTTGAATACTCTCAGTATAGAGTCGATTCATGAAGGTTTTATCATGATCAGAAATAGCTGACTACAGGCTCTATCTCCAGCCTCGATGATTTCCGCGATAATGACCCCAGGAGTGGCGATTCGGGCTCTTCCAGCCCCAATGCCAACTAGGTGCATAGTGATGCGGCGCTATATATGCTCTTGAATTACCTGGAGTCACAGCACATCCAGTCAGACTGAATGAGCCCCACATTAAAGCCAAAACAAACATCGGTTTTAGAAGTCTTTTCATTTTTCTCCCCCGTAATCGGTATATCTCTTTAACGCACAAATGAGATCAATAGATTACAAAGTTAAAAAATTATTTTTGGCGATAAAGAACTATTTTTTACTTGGACTCACAGCATCTACTGCCATATCCACAGTGCCTGTGACAATACTAACACCCGTAGACACCACATCAGCGGTGATAGACACCGCAGAACTCGCCACAGAATAAACAGCACAAGCCTGCAAGCACATACACAAAAAAACAATCAGTAACAAGCGCATATGTTTAAGCAAATGGATGTTGTAAAAGAATGGTTTCTTCACGGTCCGGCCCAGTCGAGACCATCGCAATCGGTGTTTGTGCCAAATCTTCAATTCGACGTAAATAATTTTGCGCCTCGACTGGCAACTTATCCCACTGAGTAATACCTACCGTACTCTGGGTCCAACCTGGAAAGTATTCGTAAATAGGTTCACATCTGGATACCGCATCAGCACCGCGCGGTAAAACGTCCAAAACTTCTCCGTCGAGATGATAGCCAACGCATAAACCAATGCGCTCAAGGCCATCTAATACATCAAGTTTTGTCATGCATAAACCACTTACACCATTGATCTGAATGGAGCGCTTCAGAGCTGCACCGTCTAACCATCCGGTTCTACGTGGACGACCAGTCACCGATCCAAACTCTTTACCTACTTCGGCTAATCGTATGCCTATTGGGTCTTGACGCTTTGGATTGTCATGATCATATAACTCGCTCGGGAATGGGCCAGCTCCCACACGCGTGCAATAGGCTTTCGTGATCCCTAAAATATATCTTAAACTACCAGGACCAACACCCGAACCTGCCGCAGCATTACCCGCCACACAATTACTCGAAGTTACATAAGGGTAAGTGCCGTGATCAATGTCTAATAAAGTACCCTGTGCGCCCTCAAATAATAAATTTTTCCCAGCACTTTGTGCCGCGTATAAAGCACTGGAGACATCAACAACCATGGGCTCTAAACGCTTAGCATAGGACATCGCTTGGTCATAGACTTCCTGAAATCCAATCAGTGCCACTCCATAGTATTTTTCTAAACAAAAGTTATGAAACTCGAGATTTTCTTTTAATTTTTCCGCAAAGGCCTCTGGGAAAAACAAGTCCTGAACCCGCAGCGCCCTGCGCGCTACTTTATCTTCATAAGCGGGGCCAATCCCTCTACCTGTCGTACCTATTTTGGCACTGCCGCGTTTGATTTCACGGGCATGATCAATGGCAACGTGATACGGCAATATGAGTGTAGCTGCCTCAGAGACTTTAAGCCGTGAACACACATCGAGGCCAGCAGTTTCTAATTCATCAATCTCCTTAAATAAAGCCTCAGGAGATAACACCACCCCATTACCAATGTAGCAAATCACACGGGGATGCATGATTCCAGATGGAATCAAACGTAAGATTGTTTTTTTACCACCAATAATCAAGGTGTGGCCAGCATTATGCCCCCCCTGAAAACGAACAACTCCTTGAGCGTGATCAGTCAACCAATCCACTACTTTACCTTTGCCCTCGTCACCCCATTGCGTGCCAATGACAACGACATTTCTACCAATATTGAGTTGCTTCATGTGATACCTTTTAAACGTTTATTTTTTATGGACAACTTGCCAAATTTGATCTTTGAACTCCAAAGTGCGATCACAAATCATGGTTGATTCATTATGCTCATGTCCAGGAAAGGATTCAATCACAACCTCACCTTCGCTGCGCAATTGACTAATGACATCCCTTAAGGCATCAGAGTCGGCCCAAGGCGCCATAATGGCATGCGTGACCACCTGTTTTGTAGATAAACCCGCCAAAGCCAAAAGGTCTACAGAAAAGCCCGTAGCTGGGCGAGAGCGACCAAAGGCCTCACCCACTTGATCATAACGTCCACCCCTTGCAATCGCAACCGGATATTGCGGCACATACGCCGCACACAAAATTCCGGTATGGTACTGAAATCCATCTAAATCTGCTAAATCAATATTTAACTGTATATCTACTAAAGATCTCTTAACTCCGATACAAAATTGCTCTAATTCAGTTAAAGCCTGCTCGGATATATCATTGCGTGGCAATACTTTTCTAGCTTGCACTATAACCTGCTGAGCATCTCCACTCAAATCGAGCAAGGCAATTATCGTTTCTTTAGCAACCTGATCCCAACCCTGCATGAGAGCCTGCAAACTGCTGCGATCTTTTGCTTGCAAAAAACGGTACATTTCAGAAATATCATATGCACTAATGTTCTGCATACTTAATATTTTGCGCAAGATTTTTGCATGACTCACATCTAAAGTAATCGGGCCCACTTGAGCGATCTGCAGAGACTTAATCATCAGATTTACGATTTCAATATCCGCCTCTATACCCTGATGACCATAGATCTCAGCACCAACTTGTAACTGTTCCCGTGAAAAGATTCCAGGTACTACGCGTGTTTGAACAGTTGTGCCTGCGTAGCATAAGCGTGCAATATTTTGACGATTCAGCAAATGCGCATCAATACGAGCAACCTGTGTTGTCATATCCGCACGAAGTCCTAATGTTCTGCCAGAGAGTTGATCGACTAATTTGAAAGTTTGTAAATCCATATCACTGCCCGTGGCAGTCATTAGAGATTCAATATATTCAAGCATCGGCGGTATGACGAGCTCATAGCCGTAAGATTGAAATAAATTCAAAATATCACGGCGCAGGCCTTCTACTAAATTAGACTTACCTGGCAATATGTCTGCAATATTCTCAGGAAGTAACCAACGATTTGTCATAGCACTAAAAGTAAGTTACTTACTTTTTTTCATAAATTTGAAAAAATCACTATCCGGCGACAAAACCATGACATCTTTTTTATCTTTAAATGTTGCCTTATAAGCTTCTAGGCTACGATAAAACTGTGCAAATTGAGCATCCTTACTGAATGCCTCGTTGTAAATGGCACTGGCTTGGGCATCTCCCTGACCTTTGATCTTTTGTGCTTCACGATATGCTTGCGCCAAGATGACATCTCTTTGACGTTCCGCATCGGCACGAATCTTTTCTGATTCAGCAGCTCCCGTAGATCGTAGTTCGTTAGCAACACGTTTACGTTCCGCTTCCATGCGTCGGTAAACAGAGTCACTGATTTCAGCAAGCAGATCAACCCGCTTTAAGCGCACATCAACAATTTCAATACCAATATCTGCAGTATCATCAGCCACTTTTTTCTTAATACCTAACATCACTTGCTCACGCTGCTCTGAGATCAACTCTCTTACAGTACGTTTTGTGAACTCTTCATTCAATGCTGATTTCACGAGCTGGGAGAGTCGATCTTGCGCAAGACGCTCATCGCCTTTAAAACTAATAAAGTATTTACGCGGATCTACAATTCGCCACTTCACATAGGAATCTACGAGAAGATTTTTCTTTTCTGAAGTAATAAAGCGCTCAGCGTCCGGGTTATCTATCGTCATGATACGACGATCAAAAAACTGCACATTTTGTATCGGTGACGGTAATTTAAAACTGAGGCCAGGTTCTTCAATAATGCGCTTGATTTCACCAAAGGAGAACACAACAGCAAATTTCCTCTGATCAACCAAAAACAATGTGGATGATAAAAGGTAAAAACCGGCAACTAAAAGGACAAGGATAGGAAGTATTCTTTGGTTCATATGGGCTCTCTATCGCAGATCTCTTTCACGACTTCTAAAGGTTTCTCTCTTATCTTGTGGATTATTAGCGTTATTTTGTGGCACAGAATTCACACCAAGGTTTGAGGAGGGATTTAAGGGAACAGTTACAGAACCACTCGGCGGCTGCGTTGCTGGATTGACTAATCCAGGAACACCAAGATTGACTTGACCCTCTCCTGGTGATGCTTGTTGAATAATCTTATCAAGGGGCAAATACAACATCTGATTACTATTGCGCGTATCAATCATGACCTTACTGACATTGTTATAAATCTGTTGCATCATATCAATGTACATGCGGTCTCTAGTGACTTGCTGTGCTTTGGAATACTCTGCATAGACTTGTTTAAATCGTGATGCGTCACCCTCTGCAGTTGCAACTACCTTTGCCTTATAACCCTCTGCTTCTTCAATTAAGCGCGCAGCAGCACCTTTGGCTCTTGGAATAACATCATTAGCATAAGCCTGACCTTCATTTTTTTGTCTTTCCTGATCTTGGCCCGCTTTAACAGCATCATCAAATGCAGACTGTACTTGCTCTGGTGGCTGAACGTTTTGGACATTCACACTGGTGATATAAACACCAGTTTTGTAACTGTCCAGTATCTTCTGGATTGAAGATGCGAGTTCAATTGCAATACGCTCACGCCCCACATACAAGACATCATCCATCTTACTTTTACCAACAATTTCTCGAACCGAAGTCTCAGCAGCTTGAATCACCGCACCATCTGGGTCGCGATTGTTAAAAATATACTCTGTCGGCTCTTTTAAGCGATATTGCACGGCAAACTTGACATCAATGATATTTTCATCTTCTGTCAACATAGAAGAATCTTTCAGATTCGTTGCCTGAATCACAAAAGAACGACCAATTTCAACCGATCTCACATTGGATACATTGACAACTTCGTGCGTTTGAATGGGGTAAGGCAATCGCCAATTAATACCAGGTTTAGTCGTGTATTTATATTTTCCAAATTGCAAAACAACTCCAGCTTGTCCCTCTTGAACAATAAAAATACCGCTAAACAACCATATTGCGAAAACCCCCAACAAAATAACACCAACACCAATATTAGGAAAGTTAAATCCCGTATTCTTTCCTGAACCGCCAGATCCACCGCCCTTATTCATATTTTTCTTTAACCAATCTTGCGCCATATTACCAATATCAGAAGGCTTGTTATTGTTATTAGGGTTTTGTCGGTTAGGACTTTGATTACCAAAGTTTTGATTACCTAAATCCGCAGGATCATTCGGCTGCCTCGGGGGCGTGTTGTTTTGTGAAGGATCTTTAGCGTTCCCCCCGAATAGACCACCTAATCGATGATTAAAGTCTTTCCATAAATCATCTAAATCCGGCGGCCCAGCTTCAGGATCTGAGCGACGAGGCTCATTTGGCGTTTTATTATCTTTACCTGGCTCTTGCGGAGGTTGTCCCTCTTGCATATAGGCGGGTCTATGCACCCAGTCATAGATAGACCATAAAACTCGATTTTTTGAGCTCCATATCCAATTATTGACAGGACTTATTACGCGTTCAATCACAAATGCTTTCAATTCAAATATCCCTAGGGAGGTAACCTACGTTCATATTCTTTAAACCCTCAAGATACTCAGAACTTAAGGGTCTCTCACCAACCGTGTTGACTAAATCATTATTTTCTCGTACTTCATTTCTTATTTTATCAGTGTCTTGTGCAATCGTGGATAAGACCTCGCGAAGTAAATCCAAACCCTCTCCACTTTGCGCCGATAAGTAAATTTTTGATACAGAACCATCCTTTTCATATCTTACCTCAGGACCTCTACCTATATACTTCGGCAATTGATCAATCTTATTCATAATTAATATCACCGGAATATCTTGAGCGCCTATTTCAGCAATAACCTTTCCCACTTCAAGGATTTGCTCTTCTCTCACTACACTAGCTGCATCAACCACATGCAACAGCAAATCCGCATGAACGGTTTCATCTAAGGTTGCCTGAAACGCCTCTACCAATTGGTGCGGTAATTCACGAATAAATCCAACCGTATCGGAGATCACTGCATTACCATAGCTCTGAAGATAAACTCTGCGAGTTGTCGTATCTAAGGTGGCAAATAGCTGATCTGCGGCGTAAGTTCCTGCTTTGGTCAGTGCATTAAATAAAGTAGATTTACCTGCATTGGTGTAACCAACTAAAGAAATTGAAAACACTTCTTTTTTTACCCGTGAACGTCGCTGATTTGCCTGTTGCTTTTGTAGTTTACTTAAATCTGCTTGCAAACGCTTTGCTTTATTCTCAAGCATACGACGATCCAACTCCATCTGTGTTTCACCAGGACCCCCACGCAGTCCAATACCCCCCTTTTGACGCTCTAAGTGACTCCAAGCTCGAACTAAACGGGATAATCGATATTTCACATTAGCAAGCTGAACCTGCACCTGACCAATATGCGATTTGGCCCTTTGCGCAAAAATATCTAAGATTAATCCTGTTCTGTCCATGACATGATGACCCAAGGCACGTTCGAGATTTCTTTGCTGAGCCGGACTTAAGGGGTGATTAAAAATAGCAATCTCCGCACCTTTTTCATCCATTAATGCACGTATTTCAGATGCCTTACCACTACCAATAAATAAAGCAGGATCGGGTTTAAGCCTTTTTGTGAGCACCATCTCTACGGGCGAAGACCCCGCAGCATGAGTTAATAGCCTTAACTCAGACATACTTTCAACAAAATTTGTCTGCCCAGAATCAACTCCAACTAGGACAGCACGAATTTCATCATTTTTTGTGGTTAGATTAACTTGCAGCTTCCTCGTCTACACGGAAAGTAACGGCCTTTGCAGGAACTATCGTTGAAATCGCATGTTTGTAGACCATTTGAGTAACTGTATTACGTAATAGAACTACGTACTGATCAAAAGAATCAATATTCCCCTGTAATTTAATACCATTAACAAGATAAATGGAAACAGGAATATGCTCTTTTCTTAGAGCATTTAAAAATGGATCTTGTAGTAATTGACCTTTATTGCTATTCATAATGCCCTTTTTGTTTTTTTTGTTGGATCTATATTTATTCTAATTAAATTTTGATGAATTAATCATACAATTCAGAAAATTTCTTTAAACAAGTATTAATATATAACAGTTTTACCTTTTGTGGGGTGACAATCCCTGTTCTAAAAAAGGGTTTTTACTCGATCTGAATTCAATCCGCAATGGCGTACCCCGTAACTTGAATTCATCCCTAAACTTACCCTCCAAATAACGCTTATAACTATCAGTGACACCGTCTAAACCATTGCCATGAACAATCACAATAGGTGGGTTAGATCCCCCCTGGTGAGCATAGCGTAATTTTGGTCGAAATCTTCCGACCCTCTTCGGTTGCTGGTATTCCACTGCGTCAGCAAGAATTCTAGTCAGTCTTGGAGTCGGTAACTTAGTCATTGCTGCCGCATAGGCTAAATCAACGTCTTTAAATAATTCCTTTAATCCAAAACCTTTAATTGCTGAAATCGTATGCGCATTAGCAAAATCCAAAAACCGTAATTTTCTAGCAATGTCATTGCGCGAGGTTTCTTTTTGATGTGCGTCCAAACCATCCCATTTATTTACCGCAAGCACTAATGCTCTACCCGCCTCCACAATAAATCCAGCAATATGCGCATCTTGCTCGGAAATATCTTGCTGCGCATCTAACATTAAAATCACAACGTTTGCGTCTGCAATAGCTTGCAAGGTTTTTACCACTGAAAATTTCTCTATGGCTTCAAATATTTTGCCTCTTTTTCGCAATCCAGCAGTATCAATCAAGGTATAAGGCTTATTACCTCTCATAAAAGGTACTTCGATAGCATCTCTAGTAGTACCTGGCATATCAAAGGCAATCACACGCTCTTCACCCAATAAGGTATTAATCAGAGTCGATTTACCCACATTTGGACGACCTACCACTGCAATACGAATCGAACGATCTGAGCTCGACTCTTCATCTTCCTCAGGTTCAGGAATTCCCAGGGCATCTAAAGCCTCATCAAGAACATCCCTTACACCATCTCCATGTGCCGATGAAATGGGGTATGGCTCACCCAAGCCTAATTCATAAAACTCCGAGGAGACTGTGGCACGCGTCATCCCCTCTGATTTATTCACCGCTAAAATTACTGGTCGCCCGGTTTTTCTTAAAAAATCGGCAATTACTCGGTCTTGAGGGGCCATCCCTAAACGACCATCGACTAAAAACACCACCAAGTCCGCCTCAACCACCGCCTGTTTGGTTTGTTTTGCCATCTCAGCTAATATGCCTGTCTTGGCAATAGGCTCAAATCCACCTGTATCAATACATATAAATTCTCGCTCACCTAATCGACCATTACCATAATGGCGATCTCGAGTTAATCCAGAAAAATCAGCTACAAGAGCATCTCTTGAACGGGTTAAGCGATTAAATAAAGTGGACTTCCCAACATTGGGTCTGCCAACGATGGCTATGACTGGTTTCATTGAATTTTATAAGCGGCTAATGTTCCACCCTTAGTTTGCACAATGATTAATCCCTGAGAAGCAATGGGCGCAGCGGCAATTCCAGAGCTATCAACCCGCACACGACCAGTAAGTTCACCGCTAGACTGTGAAAATACATGTAAATAGCCTTGTGAGTCTCCCGCTAATATGCTTGTCCCTACAGCTAAAGGCTCCCCAACATCACGCCACTGAAGCTTTTCATTACGCCATAACTCATTACCCTGACTTGTATTAAATGCTACCAAGAAAGACTTATCATTCACAGCAAAGACATTATCTGTAGATTGTGTCGTCCCACTAAAACTTGAAAAATCTTTTGTCCATGACATGCGCGCGTTTTTAATATCACCACAACCAATTTTTCCTTGATATGAAACAGCACACATTCTCGAGCCGGATAAAGTTGGCTTGGCGGTAATGTCGCTTAATCGCTCAATCTCTGAAGTTCCACGCGGTGGAGCCAATAATGACTCCCAAATCGTCCCACCATTCGATAAGGCCATTAAACCAAATTGACCCCCGCTAAATCCCGTAAAAATGACTTCGTTATTGATCGAAGACATCGCATAACTCGTACGTAAAGATAATACTGAAGGATTTTTTGGAACGACCCAACGGCGTCTTCCAGAATCAGCCTCTAAGGCAATAAAACGATTATCGATAGTCCGTATAATAACCATCCCAGCAGCCACTAATGGCTCAGTTAAAATCTCTGTGCCAACAGTAGCTTCCCATTTTTTGGATCCGGTTTGCGCATCAAATGCAAAAATATCACCTTTTAAGCTACCTACCACCACAATGTTTCCGTCAGTACCCGGTCCAGTGGATAACTTTTTCGGTGTTGTTGCAATCCATAGGACCTTTCCAGTGGTAGCGCTAACGCGATAAACCTCACCGCTGGAAGCGCTTGCATAGATATCGCCGGCAAACAATATGGGTTTGAAAGCATAATCAAGCGATCTCCCCAAACTCACTGACCAGGCACGATCAATATTTAATGGGTTAGCAATCGGCGTCAACTCTGCGGCTAGTCGGCGTTTAGTCCCCTGACATGCGGGTAAACTCAAAATACACAACATCATGAAAATCAGTCCAAGACTTCGCCATAAATAGACCAGTCTATGCTTAAAATTCATTAAAAGCCCCCTAAACTGTCAATTTTCACTTTTAATAAAGTCTGGTCAGGTCCAGGATTTTGTTCTTGTATTTTTTTGAGTGCAGGATCTAATTCTTTTTTATCTGCCCCCTTGTTGCGCTCTTCTGTAAGAATATTCCATGCTGCAATGTAGGACTTTTTAGCGTCGTCCGTCTTATCCTGAGCCCAATACCAATCGCCCCTTTTTTCGAGTTTCAAGGCTTCAAATCCAATCGCAACTTTAGAATTCAATAAAGTGTCAGCTTGCGCCAAGCCCTCTGGTGTTTTTTGATCAATCAATAAAGAACATAAACGCATCTTTGCTATTGCTTGGAAACTCTCACTAATAGCGGATTTTGCAACCCACTCAAGTTGTGCTTTTGTCGTGTCTTTATCACTGACTGAGTAAGCAAGATTAGCCGCCAATAATCCAGCCATTCCAGCGTATGCCGTTTTCGAATAGTCTTCTTGAAGCTTTTTCGTCGTCGCAAGCACAGCGGGTAAATCATTTTTTTCGAGCTGCTCTAGCAAAACCTCATATTGCACAGAAGCTGCCGAGGACTGACGATTTTGATATTTCAGATAACCCCAATAAATTGCAAAGCCAATCACCGCAATGGCAACGCCTGTTGCGATCCAACGACCATAGTCCTGCCAAAAAGCTTTTAATTTGGCAAGTTGTTCTTGTTCTTCTAAATCTAAATCCATCGTACGTTTCTTTCTACCACTCAGTGTTTAATCGGAGTGACTAACTAATAAATCAATCACTTTATCTAATACATTCTCTAACGCCACTTTATTTTGCGATCCAGTTTGACGCAAATCTTTGATCTGCGCAAATTGTTCATTCAATTCATCTTCACCAATGATAACTGCATATAAAGCCCCACTCGCATCAGCCTTTTTCATTTGCGATTTAAAACTAGCTGGCAAGCCATCTGAACTCGCATGCATTAAGACATCAATACCTG
>JBBAKF010000017.1:17391-37732 GCA_040403635.1 Polynucleobacter sp. | reverse complement strand
CAAAAGCATTAGCGATTGAAAAAAATCTTCATGCATCTTATTTTAAAAAATTTGGAGCGATTCCAATTATTGTGGAGTGAACAATGGAAAATAAACAGCAATTAATAGTATCAAAAATAGGCAAGATGAGTCGGTGGCATAAATACCTCACATTTATGGGGGTGATCTTAAGTTTGACCTCCGGAATTGTTTGGTTTGTGTCTGAGGACCTGATTGGAACACCAGTCAATCAATTAAGTCTTTGGGTTAACTTACATGGTATTGCTGGGCACTTATTTTTAATTCTTCTTGGAATGGCACTTTATCATCATGTGCAATTATCTTTGCGGATGAAAAAAAATGTCTTAATGGGTAGCGCCTTTATTGGCTCTTCTGCTTTGCTGAGTGCTTCTATCTTGGCTCTATTTTATGGACGAGGAATAGTTCATGAGCATGCACATGTATTACATCTAATTTCTGGGTGTTTAACGGGAATAGTCTTTTTCTTGCATATACAAATTGGTAAGAAGTCCTTTCCTAAGTTATCCATCGCAGTTCACCAAAAAGAAATCGTAGCGTAAGAGGTTTAGTTGGCGTTAACGGCGTATTCATTGGGGTGGGTACGCCGTCTTTTTTTGGGCATCATTTAGATTAGGTAAAATGAAAAAAACTTTATGGAGAATAAAATGCCTGCAACATGTAGCTACCTAACACAAAAAGATATTGCCACAATCCTAGAAGCAGCTGATGCGTATGCTGCTCAAGGTAACTTTGCCGTGACTATTTCCGTCGTTGATGATGGCGGTCACTTATTAGGGTTATTAAGAAGAGACGGTGCGGCGCCGGTTACAGCCTATATTTCGCAGGAAAAAGCCCGTGCATCTGCCCTAGGCCGTCGTGAATCTAAAATTTATGAAGATATTATCAATAATGGAAGAACGGCATTTTTAGCGGCAACTCCAGTTTTACATGGTGTTTTAGAGGGTGGCGTGAATATTGTGATGGATGGTCATACGATTGGTGCAGTTGGCGTATCAGGCGTTAAATCCTCGGATGATGCCCTAATTGCTAAAGCAGGAATAGCTGCTTTGGGTCTTAATTCTTAATTGGCCTCATAATAGAGGGCTGTGAACGAATTAAACATAACTCCCGGCCAAATTCCTCTCGAGGAAAGCTCAGAAGAGCTTTCCTTAAAAAAGCCAGATTTTACGCAGCTCGGTTTATGCGAAAAAATATTGCGGGCAGTTCAAGAGCAAGGCTATACCCATCCAACCCCTATCCAAGAGCAGGCGATACCCCATGTTTTAGCGGGTAAGGATGTGATGGGGGCCGCGCAAACGGGAACAGGTAAAACAGCAGCATTTGTATTACCCATTCTGGAAAAAATAACACCTTTTGCTAATACCAGTTCATCACCAGCAAGACATCCGATAAGAGCCTTAGTACTGACACCTACACGCGAGTTAAGTGATCAGGTCGCAGATAATGCGTTTAAGTACTCAAAATATACGGATCTCAAAACGGCGGTCGTTTTTGGGGGAGTGGACATTGCTTCGCAAAAGCAAGCCTTGCGAGCCGGTGTTGAACTTTTGATTGCTACCCCGGGAAGACTTCTAGATCACTTATCGCAAAAAAACGCTAATTTATCACAGGTACAAATTCTGGTTCTAGATGAGGCGGATCGTATGTTGGATATGGGTTTTTTACCCGATTTACAACGTATCATGTCATTGATCCCCGCGGCCTCAAGGCAGACTTTATTGTTTTCAGCGACATTTTCTCCTGAAATCCGAAAGTTATCGCAACAATATCTCAAAGAGCCTGTGATTATTGAGGTATCAAGACAAAATCAAACCGCTGACACAGTCACACAGATGGTGCATTTGGTGGCATCATCAAATAAATTAAAAGTCTTACAAAGTATCTTGCAACAACGTCAGATCAAGGGTTTACCGACACAATGCATCATCTTTGCAAATAGTCGCATTGGATGTGCTCGTCTATCAAGAGCGCTTAGTCAAAGTGGTATTAAAGCAGAAGCGATTCATGGAGATAAAAGCCAAGTTGAGCGGATGAGTATTTTGGATCAGTTCAAAAAAGGCGAGATAGATGCTTTAGTGGCTACTGATGTAGCGGCCAGAGGCTTGGATATCACTAGTATGCCTTGTGTGATTAATTATGAGTTACCTTTTAATGCTGAGGATTATGTCCACCGTATAGGCAGGACTGGGCGAGCTGGTGCAAAAGGCGATGCGATTGCATTAGTTGATCCCTCAGAAATGAAGTTACTGGCTGATATTGAAAAATTAACGAAAAAGCCTTTGATTCGTATACCAGCACCCAGTACTAGCTCAAGTGCTAGCGCTCAAAATAACGCAGATCCATTCTTTTATATGCCTTATCAATCAGAGGCGACGCCAAGTGTTGCGACAAGCACACAAGCTACACAGGCACCTAGCAAGTCAATTACACCACAAAGATCTATTGGCGCCTTATTAGGTGGCATTAAAAAAACCTAAGTTAAATCTTCAGGCCCTGTTATGGAGGGTATTAAGCAACTACGATCATTGGTTGCAGACATCGGTAAAATAGAACTTATGCCAAGTCCAAATTACGTTCATTTACGTTTGCACTCCGAATATTCGATTGTGGATGGAATCGTACGTCTAGACGACGCCATCCAAAGAGCAGTGACGGATCAAATGGGGGCACTTGCAATAACGGACCTCATGAATTTTTTTGGTCTCATTAAATTTTATTCAAATGCCAGAAGTGCGGGGATCAAACCCTTAGCAGGTGCAGACGTTTGGATTTCTCATCCAACGCAAAAAAATAAAGCCTATCGCGCGCTATTATTGGTAAAGAATATGCACGGGTATCTTAATCTGTGTGAGCTTTTATCAAAAGCATCTAAAGAAAATCAGCACCTAGGGCGTCATGAAATCCATCCGAGTTGGTTTGGTGTTCAGAGCACATCGACCTTGGCGCAAAAAGATGCTTTTTTGTTATCCGAGGGATTAATTGTTTTGTCTGGTGCAATGCAGGGTGATATTGGACAAGCTTTACTAGCTGATCAAAATGAGGAGGCTGAGCGATGTGCACGCGAGTGGCAAAAGCTATTTCCGGGTCATTTTTATATGGAGGTTCAGCGCGTCGGGCTTGAACAAGAAGAGCGCTACATTCATTTAGCGGCGCAACTTGCGAGTCGGCTAAAAATTCCTTTAGTGGCGACACATCCGATTCAGTTTATGGAAGAAGATGATTTCCGAGCGCATGAAATTCGAGTGTGTATAGCAGATGGAGATCAACTCGGGAATCCAAAACGTATCGTACGTTTTACTCCAGAGCAATACTTCAAAAGCACTGAGCAAATGATGGCTTTGTTTGCGGATCTTCCTAGTGCTATCGCCAATACGGTTGAAATCGCCAAGCGTTGTAATCTAGTATTACAACTCGGCAAACCGCGTTTACCTGATTTCCCAATCCCGCAGGGATTATCTTTAGAAGAATACTTAGAGATGCAGGCACATAAGGGCTTAGAAGTTCGCTTACAGTATCTTTATCCTGATCAGGAAATCCGCCAGACGCAGGCTCCACGTTATGTAGATCGTTTAGATTTTGAAATCAAAACGATTATTCAAATGGGCTTTCCAGGCTATTTTTTGATTGTGGCAGATTTTATCGACTGGGCAAAAAACAATGGTGTTCCAGTCGGTCCTGGTAGGGGATCTGGAGCGGGTTCATTAGTTGCCTACTCATTAGGGATTACTGATCTTGACCCATTGCGTTATAACTTGCTCTTTGAACGGTTCTTAAATCCAGAGCGCGTATCGATGCCTGATTTTGATATTGATTTTTGTCAACTCGGGCGCGACCGTGTCATTCAATATGTCAAAGATAAATATGGCAATGAGGCAGTGAGTCAAATTGCTACCTTTGGCACGATGGCAGCGCGGGGTGCGATTAAGGATGTAGGGCGGGCATTGCAACAGTCCTACGGTTTTGTGGACAGCATATCCAAACTCATTGAAGCAAGGCCCGGTGTTCAGATTACGATTCAAGAGGCGATGAAGAATACCCCTGATTTAGACGACTTGTACCGCAATAATGAGGAAGCAAAAAACCTGATTGATCATGCGATACAGCTTGAGGGAATTACCCGTAACGTCGGGATGCATGCGGGAGGTGTTTTGATTGCACCCGGGCAATTAACAGACTTTTGTCCTTTGTATTCACAATCTGGCAAAGAAGATCAAAACGCAGGCATTGTCAGTCAATTTGATAAAGATGATGTGGAGGCTATTGGTCTGGTGAAGTTTGACTTCTTGGGGCTGACAACTTTAACGATTTTAGATTTGACGCAAAAATATATCCATCGTTTATATCCGGAAAAATCGTCTTGGCGATTAGAAGATATTCCGTTGGATGATGCAAAGGCCTTTGATGTTCTGAAGGCTGCGAATACAGTGGCTATTTTTCAATTGGAAAGTCGGGGCATGCAAAACATGCTCAAAGATGCAAGGCCTGACCGTTTTGAGGACATTATTGCTTTGGTAGCTTTGTATCGACCTGGACCGATGGACCTAATTCCTGATTACATTGCCCGTAAGCATCAACAGCAAGTCGTGAGTTATCCCGATGAGCGGGTCATCCCTGTACTTGAAGAAACTTATGGGATTATGGTGTATCAAGAGCAGGTGATGCAAATGGCGCAAATTGTCGGGGGGTACTCGCTAGGAGCTGCTGATTTACTGCGTCGCGCGATGGGTAAGAAAAAGCCTGAAGAGATGGCGATTCAAAGTCAGATCTTTGCCAAGGGGGCAATTGGAAATGGCCTTACGCAAGAAAAAGCCGATGAGATTTTTAAAAACATGGAGGCATTTGCAGGCTATGGATTTAATAAATCCCATGCAGCAGCCTATGCAGTTTTAGCGTATCAAACGGCGTGGTTAAAAGCCCATTATGTTGCAGAGTTTATGGCCGCCAACTTATCCTTAGCGATGGATGATACGGACAAGGTCAAGATTCTATATGAAGATGCTAAGAATAATCATCTCGAAATACTTCCACCAGATATCAATACCGGCGAATATCGATTCTTGCCGATATTGCATGATGGGGATCGCGAGCAGGCAGGATCGCGACAAATTACCTATGGCTTAGGAGCAGTTAGGGGTACTGGTGAGAATGCAATCCTAGAAATCATGCGCGTCAGAGCAGAAAAACCATTCATCCATTTATTTGATTTTTGTCAGAGAGCAGATCGCAAGATTGTTAATCGACGTGCGATTGAGGCTTTGATTCGGGCTGGTGCATTTGACCGGATTGCTCCTTGTGGGGTGGAAGGGCGTTCAACCTTATTAGCTTCCTTGCCAAATGCGATGCAAGCTGCCGAAAGGGCATTAACTTTTGCTAATCAGACCAGTTTATTTGCTATGCCAGGCGAGGAAGAGGGCACTGAGCCGGAGTATTTAAGTTGTGCACCGTGGATGGAAAAAACACGTTTACAGGAAGAAAAGGCAGCACTCGGATTTTGTATATCAGGTCACTTATTCGATGTATATACCCAAGAGATTCGACAAATTGTGCGTACCCCCCTCGATAAGATCTCGAACAAAAGTGGTGATAAATTAGTTGCGGGGATTATTGTGTCCCAACGGATCAAAAAAACGAGTCAAGGTGGTGTGATGAACACCATTACTTTAGATGATGGTAGTGGACAAATCGAGATCACAGTCTATGACGATGTTTATGAAAACTACAGATCTTATTGTGTCGATGATGAGTTACTCATCGCCAAGGTGATGACTAAGGTACAACCAGCCAATGAGAATTTTTCGGGATCAGTCAGACATACACTGCTTGCCGCCATGAACATGGCCTCAGCCAGAGCACGTTATGCTAAAAGCGTGCACTTTGCTATCACCTCCAAAATGAACATACAGTCATTTAAAGAGAAGGTGCAATCCTACCTGAGTGAAAACAATGCAAGCCGCTTAACTATCAAGGATTCTGATCAGATCATTAGTTTACCGATGACAGCAGACTTAATCTCAGATACAGGCGTGTGTCAGATTCAGTTTCCACACGAATGGAACATTTATCCAGATGATCGTATCCTACAGGGGTTTAATCAGCTCTTACATCAAGTCGGCGTAAGTTCTGCAGCGCAGATTAAATACGCTGAATAGGTATCGTTTTACGGGAAAGATTTTCAAAAGCATCAATCACTCGAGACGGGATCAGCTCCTCGAGGCATAAGCTACGGCTATTTGCGGTGTCATCACAACCGGCTTTTCTGCAAGGTACACAATCCCCAGGTCCTTGCAAAATTGTGACATTAGCAACAGTTTGGCTAGCTGCTCGCAGAGTATAGGGTTGCGGTAGAGATGTGTCATTGGGCCATGGTCCAAAATTGGTGGGAGGTGAGGCACCAAATAATGCAATGGTAGGAGTTTCACAAGCAGCTGCTAAGTGCGTGATCGCCGTATCAACACCGATATATGCAATTGCCTGATGCAAGACATTTGCGAGTTCACCGAAGCTCAGACGTCCGGTCATATTGAGGACCATTTGCTGATCAGTAGGTTTGAGCCCTTGTAAAATGTGTTCAGCAAGACGTTGATCTTTATTATCGGGGCCGCCACTGATGACAACGACAATGTGATGCGCAGCAAAATATCTGATTAGTTCAATCCAAGAGGCGATTGGCCAACATTTATAGTCATTAAGAGGACTTGGGTGAATCACGACATACTGGATAGCGCCATCTTGTAATTCCACAGGTAAGGACTCAAAGCGAGGTGGAGTTACTTTAATCGGCCCAGTAGTTTGCTCAGAGTCAATAAAAGGATCGAGGAGTTTTAATTTCTCAGTCACCACGTGTTGAGAAAAATAATCGATGGGGACTTGGTGTTGGGTAATCCATTTTTTCCAGCCATGATCGTCTTGTCCAGGATGACATACACCCACACGGTGGGATGCGCTAAAAAATCCGTAAAGATAGGCGCGATCACTGGGTTGCGTAATGATTGCTAAATCATACTGAAAGCCAATTTTTTTGAAAATTTGGAGGTACTCTTTAAAGCGTGGTTTTTTGCTAGTGCCTATGATGGTCCGCAAGACGGAGTGTCCTTTTAAAATACCAATAGAGTTTTCAAAACCCAAAAAATCAATCTGGGCTTGGGGCCAGATTTCATGGGCACGATCAATCAGAGGGGTCGTGATGAGAGTATCCCCAATTTGACGGGTCGCAATAATCAGAATTTTTTTAAATTGTGCGGGCTTCATGGATATTGTAATTGTATCGACAACAACAATATTTCATCTTTATGGTGTTTGTTACAGAAGATTGGCATAATTCATTATATGAATCTCCCCCATCATCAAGTATTTTTACGTGTTATCGCCTATTTAAAGCCACATAAGCCTATGATTGTATTGGCATTATTGGCAATGGCTGTAGTCGCTGCTACTGAAACTTCTATCCCTGCCTTAATGAAGCCTCTTCTTGATCGAGGCTTTACCGGTGGTTTGACAGAGAAGTTATGGCAAGTTCCTTTGTTCTTAGTAGGTCTTGCTTTTATTCGTGGGGCGGCACAGTTCTTATCGAACTATTGGCTCAACCGGGTGATTAATGAGGTCTTACAGATTTTAAGAGAGCAAATGTTTGCGCGATTGTTGCATGCGCCCACTGAATTTTTTCAGCAAAGTACAGCAGCAAATTTAATCAACACGGTTGTATTTGAGGTCAATAATGTCTTAAGTATTTTAAGTAGCGTGGCGATTAATTTAGTCAGAGACTCATTAACCGTCATTGGCTTACTCGGGTATTTGTTTTATCTGAATTGGCGTTTGACTTTAGTAGTGATGGTGATATTCCCAATCATTGGATTTACAATTAGTCGCATCAATAAACGCTTACGTGCGCTTAATCGTGATCAACAAAAATATACGAGTGAACTTGCCTATGTTGTAGAAGAGGCTAGTGCAGGTCACAAAGTCGTCAAATTAAACAATGGGCAGGACTATGAGATGCATCGCTTTAGTGAGATGGCTAAGCTACTCAAAAAATTTGCGATACGAGCCTCAATTGCTGGCGGCCTGAATCAACCGATCACACAAATTGTGGCCTCGATTGCCTTATCTGTTGTCTTGATGATTGTGATTTTACAATCCTCTTCAGGTGAGACGACTGTTGGTGAATTTGCTGCATTTATTACTGCGATGCTGCTGATTATTTCCCCATTGAAGCATCTAGCAGATATTAATCAACCTTTACAACGAGGTTTAATTGCTGCAGAAATGATTTTTGGTTTGATTGATCAGCCGCTAGAAAAGCAAGTGGATAGGCCTGACGCCAAGCCCATTAAGTCGGCTAAGGGGAATATTGAATTTGATCAGGTTAGTTTTTCTTATCAACCATTGGTTCAGGAATCGGTGGATGCACCACGTGAGGTATTAAGAGATATTCAATTAAAAATTGAGCCGGGAGAGGTGATTGCTTTTGTAGGACCATCAGGTAGTGGTAAAACTACTTTGGTTAATTTGGTACCACGTTTTTACACGCCCACAAAAGGCAGTATTTTGCTCGATGGCCATCCGATTGAAGAGTATCGATTAAAAGACTTACGTCTGCAGATTGGGTTTGTGAGCCAAGACGTTATTTTGTTCAACGATACGATTGCCGCAAATATCGCTTATGGAGTGGTGCAGCACAAAGACATCGATCGCGTGAGAGTCACTGAAGCTGTAGCAGCAGCTAATCTCACTGAAATGATTCGTGACTTGCCTGATGGCATTGACACAGTGATTGGTGATAATGGCAATCGGCTGTCAGGTGGACAAAGACAGCGCTTGGCAATTGCCAGAGCAGTGTATAAAAATGCCCCAATTTTGATTTTGGACGAGGCTACTTCTGCGCTCGATTCTGAATCCGAAAGACTCGTTCAAGAAGCTTTGGAGTACCTTATGCAGGGTAGAACCACTTTGGTGATTGCGCATCGTTTATCCACGATTGAAAATGCCGATCGGATCGCAGTACTTGAGCATGGACGGATTGTGGAGCTAGGCACGCATGCACAGCTCATAGAGCGTGGCGGCTTGTATTCAAGCTTACACCGGATTCAGTTTTCTACGAAAGACTAAAGTAAAACGATATCGTAGTGTTCTTGTGCAAAGTCTGCCTCAGCACGCAAGCGAATGGGCTTGTTAATAAACTCCCCCAGTTCGGCTAAATACTGACTTTGCTCTTCCAAGAATAAGTCAATCACATCTGGTGAAGCAACAATTCTGAACTCTTTAGGGTTAAATTGCCGATGCTCACGCACAATTTCACGAAGGATCTCATAGCAAATAGTTTGTGCAGTTTTAATTCCGCCCTTGCCATGGCATGTTGGACACGGTTCACACAGTTGATGGGCTAAAGACTCACGCGTACGTTTACGGGTCATCTCCACGAGACCTAAATTTGAAAATTGATTGACTGTAGTTTTCATGCGATCAAGCGCTAAACTTTTTTGTAGTTCAGCTAATACAGCTGTTTGATGCTCCGCAATATGCATATCGATAAAGTCAACAATAATGATGCCGCCTAAATTGCGTAAGCGTAATTGTTTAGCAATGGCTTTAGCGGCTTCTAAGTTGGTTTTATAAATCGTATCGACAAATGTTTTAGCACCAATGTAACTTCCTGTATTGACATCTATCGTCGTCATCGACTCAGTTTGATCAATCATTAAATAGCCGCCCGATTTGAGATTGACACGTCGATCAAGCGCTAAATTAATTTCATTCTCAATGTCATATAAATCAAACAGTGGACGCTCACCACGATACAGTTGAATCTTATCGTGAAGCTTAGGCATATAGGTATTGGCGAACTGCTGCAACTTATTAAAATTTTCTGCAGAATCGATACGAATCACGACTGTGGTTTCTTCGGCGATATCACGCATGACACGTTCGATGAGATTTAAATCTTCATACAGTTTTGAGGGGGTTGGTTTTTTGAGGGTGAGATCATGGATTCTGGCCCAAGTTAATAATAAATAGTCTAAATCTTGGCTAAGATCGGCATCACTAGCCTCCTCGGCACTAGTTCGTACAATTAAACAACCTTTCAGACTTTCGGGCATGATTTGGCGAACACGTTGTTTTAGCCGATCGCGATCACTATCTTCGGTAATTCTTTGTGATACGCCTATTTGGCCATTTTTTTCATCCAGGGGAAGATAAACCAGATTACGACCTGCAATACTGAGATTGGTGGTTAGACGAGCACCTTTTGTGCCTAAAGGATCTTTCAAGATCTGAACAAGAATCGTTTGTCCTTCAAAAACAAGTTTTTCAATCGGTAAATCGACCTGATTATAAAGATCCGCCACATGGATAAATCCTGATTTTTCTTGGCCAATATCGACAAAAGCAGACTGCATACCTGGTAAAACTCGCATGACTTTACCCAAATAAATATTACTTAAAATCCCGCGATTTTGGGCGCGCTCAACGAGCAACTCCTGCACTTCGCCATGTTGGACAAGTGCAACCCGAGTTTCTTGAGGGGTAAAGTTAATCAGTATTTCTTCATTCATAGATATAGGATATACGTAATTCCGGCCTTCTCCAAGAGTACACTCGTTTCATAAAGGGGAAGTCCCATGATCGAACTGTGGCTACCCTCAATTTTCGCAATCAAAGCACCCCCTAATCCTTGAATCGCATAGGCACCTGCTTTACCCATAGGCTCCTGGGTGGCAACATATGCTTGAAGTTTTTCTGCACCATGATGAGCAAAAAATACTTTGGAAGAACTCACCAAACATTCAGGTGGCAGATGCGGATGAATTTGTAGTGCTATGGCGGTATGGACATCATGACATTGATGATTGAGTAATGTCAGCATTTGTAATGCGTCATGACTATCGGCAGGTTTACCTAAAATCAAATCAGATGAACCTTGCCGTAAAGCAACGGTTGTATCGGCACATAAAATAGGGGCCCACTCTAAGCCTTTTCTTTCTAAGCGTTTGACAGCAGCTTCGAGTTTAAGCAGGGTGACGCGACGAACATAGTCTAGAGCTGCTTCGCCTGGCAGAACTTGCTCTAAGGACTCCGTATCCTCATGCACTTCGGGTAAGAGTAAGTCAAACGCGACATGAAGTTCTTTTAATAAAGATTGTCTTCTTGGGCTTTGAGAGGCGAGATACAACATATTATTCGCGATGATAGGGGTGGTTTTGTAAAATGGTCCAAGCACGGTACAGTTGCTCGACTAATAAAAGTCTTGCCAAAGCATGCGGCAAGGTCAAACTGGATAAACGCCACAGGGCTTGGCAACCAGTTTTAAAGGCATGATCTAGACCGTCTGCTCCGCCAATCACGAGATAAATATCTTTACCCATGTGTTGCCAATTTGAAAATTGCTCAGACATATTGACTGAGCTTAAGTCTCGACCACGTTCATCTAAGCCGATAACATAACTATTTTTGGGGATACACTCCAAAATCTTGAGAGCTTCTTTGGCAGGATTAATTTCTGGTTTAAGTTCTTTGATGAGGATACTTGCATCCTTAGGCATTCTTTTGACATAGTCTTGGATCGCCTCATCAACCCAATGGGGCATTTTGTGGCTAACAGCAATAATGCAGAGTTTCATGCATCATCCGGGTCATCGCTAAAGTCCATTGGACCACTGGTTGGGCCTTTCTGGGCATTGAGTTTTACGCGTACAGGTTTAGAACCCCACATGCCTTCGAGCTGATAGTAGGCCCTAATCGCAGGTTGCAAAATATGAACAACGACATCACCACAATCGACGAGTACCCATTCGCCGGTATCTAGTCCTTCAATAGAAATGACTTCGCCACCTTTTTCTTTAACGCTCGTACTCACAGAAAATGCAAGAGCACGTGTTTGGCGATTACTATTGCCCGTTGTAATGATGACGCGATCAAATAAGTCGGTCAACTTGGAAGTATCAAAAACTCGAATATCAACAGCTTTTACATCTTCAAGTGCATCAATCACAGTACGTTGTAATTTTCTTAATTCCATGCGTAAAAATTTTTCCTCATCAATTGTTAGAGTTTTGCGGTTGGTAAATCCCGTGTAATTCGATGTAGTCTAACACTTGTGGGGATAAAGATTCTGCAAGATTGGACCGTGAGGCTTTTTGCAGAAATTGATCGCGTAAATGGGTGGATGATAAATCGACATGAAAACTCTCATCAAAAAAGACTTTTCCATGAGCGCTGAGTCGAAGATCATTCACATCATCCGTAATCCGTTGATCAAATACATCAATCATTTCATGGATTGTTTGCGGGTGATCCGGGTCAATATGAGCCCCAGTCACGGAAGGGGAAAGTTTTCTGCTAGCGACAGCTAAATGAATATAATCCGGCAAATGTTGCCAGTCGTTCCAAGTCGGCATATTTTGATAGGTATCAGCGCCCATAAGCCAAACAATTGATTGTTGAGCACCATACAGCTGGCGAAGTTCTTTGGCTGTATCAATCGTATAGCTAGGACCATTGCGATCGAGTTCAATACGACTCACTCCAACATGCGTTTTATGATCACTGTCAACGAGTAGGGTTTTTAGATCAGCAACCGCAGCAAGAGTGAGGTCGTAGCGCATTTTAGCGGGTGTAATATGCGAACTTTTTTGCCAAGGTTGACCTGCAGGCAGCCACAACAATTCGTCGAGCTGCAGAAGGTCAATAAAGTTTTGTGCTAATTTGACATGCCCCCAATGTGGCGGGTCAAAAGTTCCACCAAAGATACCGATCATGTGCTGAGCCAATCGCGTGGCTTCAGATAAAAAGCTGTCAGTTCTTCTTCTGGACTGTTCGGGGCAATAGGGCGTTGATACTGCCATCTTGCTAAGGGCGGCATCGACATCAAGATAGATTCAGCACGACCGCCGGATTGCAGACCAAAATGTGTCCCACGGTCATAGACGAGATTAAATTCAGCGTAGCGACCACGACGATACTCTTGAAACTCTTTTTCTGCAGGAGTAAAGCCTTGCTGATAATTATTCATTACAATTGGTAAATAGGCATCCACAAAGGATTTACCCACAGCTTGAGTCAGGGCAAAGCTTTGCTCAAATCCAAGCTCGCTAAAGTCATCAAAAAAGATACCGCCAATCCCGCGAGGCTCTTGCCGATGGGGAAGATAAAAGTATTCATCACAATTCTTTTTAAATAGGGGATAGTATTTCGTATCGAAAGAATCAAGGACATTCTTACAAGTTTGGTGGAAGTGACGACAATCCGCTTCATTACCATAATAGGGCGTAAGATCCATGCCACCACCAAACCACCAGACGGGCTCAATGCCTTCTTTTTGAGCCACTAAGCACCTTACATTCATGTGCACAGTGGGTACTTTAGGGTTATGGGGGTGGAAGACGAGAGAAACTCCCATCGCTTCAAAACTACCTCCAGCTATTTCTGGGCGCATGACTGTGGCGGATGGCGGCAACTTCTTGCCACTCACATGAGAAAAAGCTACGCCAGCGCGCTCAAAGAATCGACCATTTTCAATAATCCTTGTTTGACCATAGCCTTGCAATGGGCTATCGCTTGGTTTTTGCCACGGATCACTTAAAAAAGAATGATCTTCAAGGTCTTTAAAAGACTCACAAATATAGTCTTGTAGGTTCCAAAAGAAATTTTTGAGTTCAGATACTTGTATAGACATTATTTCGTTTTTATTGCAAGGTGTCCAATATCCTTACGGAACTGAGCGCCATTAAATTGGATAGACTTTAAAGCTTCATAGGCTCGAGTTTGGGCACCCTTGACGTTTCCGTCAAGACCAACGACGCACAACACTCGACCGCCATTTGTGACTAGCTTACCATCTTTATGGCTTGTACCTGCATGAAACACAACATGGTGTTCATTTTCCATGGGAATACCAGTGATTTCATCACCAAGTCTTGGAGTATTAGGATAGTTATGCGACGCCATCACTACACCGAGGGCCACTCTAGGATCCCAATCTAATTCAACTTGATCAAGTGTTTGATTTTCAGCATGGATTAACACATCGACCAAGTCGCTCTTGAGGCGGGCCATGATAGGTTGTGTCTCGGGATCTCCCATTCGACAATTAAATTCGAGTGTTTTCACTTCTTTATTAGGGCCAATCATCAGGCCTGCATATAAAAAACCTGTAAATTCAATACCATCTTTTGCCATCCCTTGAACGGTTGGCCGAATGATTTGACGTAATACTTTGGCATGGAGTTCTGGAGTGACCACTGGTGCAGGAGAATATGCCCCCATACCGCCAGTATTCGGACCTTGATCATGATCCAATAAGCGCTTATGGTCTTGGCTTGTCGCTAAGGGTAAGATATTTTTACCATCAACCATCACAATAAAGCTGGCCTCTTCACCGTGTAAGAACTCCTCGATGACAACACGGGCACCTGCATTCCCGAGTGCATTATCACTGAGCATCATATCAACGGCTTGATGCGCTTGCTCAAGATCCATGGCAACGACGACACCTTTGCCAGCGGCAAGGCCATCGGCTTTAATGACAATCGGCGCACCTTTTAGATCGATATAAGCATGGGCAGCAGCTGCATCATGAAAGCTTTCATAATCTGCCGTTGGAATCCCGTGCCGTTTCATAAACGCTTTAGCAAAATCTTTAGATGACTCGAGTTGAGCGGCTTTTTGTGTGGGACCAAAGACTTTGAGTCCTCGAGACCTAAAAACATCAACAATCCCCTCAGAAAGAGGTTTTTCAGGACCAACCACGGTATAAGCGATTTTCTCTTCTTCGGCAAAGTGCGCTAGATCAGCAATATCGGTGAGCGGAATGTTTGTAATACCGTGCAAATGTTTGGATTCAAAGGGAGTACCACCATTACCAGGTGCAACATACACCATTTGGACTTTCGGTGATTGCGCTATTTTCCACGCGAGAGCATGTTCTCTGCCGCCTGAACCGATCACTAAAATTTTCATAACTATCCTTTATTCATCAAAACTAGCATTGGAATAGACGTTTTGAACATCGTCTAAGTTTTCAAGTGCATCTAATAATTTTTGCATGGTTACCGCAGCATCAGTAACAAGTTCTACTTCAGTTTCGGGACGCATCGTTACTTCACTAAATTCAGGCTCAAAGCCAGCGGCAACGAGAGTATCTTTTATTACAGAAAACTCCATGACCGAGGTAATGACTTCTTTAGCGCCATCAACATGCACAATCACATCATCTGCCCCAGCCTCAAGAGCAGCGTCCATCAATTGATTTTCATCAATTTGAGGGGCAAACATGAGTTGACCACAATGCATAAAAAGATATGAAACACAGCCATCTGTACCTAGGTTGCCACCATTTTTAGAAAAGGCATGCCGAACTTCCGCGACGGTACGGGTTTTGTTATCGGTTAGACAATCAACCATCACAGCGACCCCACTTGGACCATAGCCTTCATAACGAATTTCTTCATAATGGACACCTTCTAGGGACCCGGTCCCTTTTTGAATCGCCCGAGTGACATTGTCACTGGGCATATTGGCATCTTTCGCTTTATCAATCGCCAAGCGCAAACGTGGATTGTTAGCAATATCACCCCCACCCATTTTGGCGGCAACCGTGACCTCACGAATAATTTTCGTCCAGACCTTACCCCGCTTTTCATCTTGACGTCCTTTACGATGCTGAATATTGGCCCATTTGGAATGTCCGGCCATAAATTTCCTTTCAATTAAACTTTTTATGAATTGTGTAATATGTTAATTTTAGGCAATTTCTAAAGTAAAACCACAAAAGGAGACATTTAATGAGTACAAACACGGTAAAAGCAATCCGTATGAGTAAGACGGGCGGAGCGGAAGTCCTTGAATACATTGATATGGAGCTCGGTGAGCCTGGTCCTGGTGAGGTATTGGTCAAGCATCATGCAATTGGGGTTAACTTCTTAGATATTTACTTTAGAAACGGCGTATATCCATCGCCATTGCCAGCGGGAGTAGGGCAAGAGGGCTCAGGCGTGATTGAAAAAGTAGGTCAGGGAGTAACGCATGTAAAAGTAGGAGACCGAGTTGCTTATGCGGGCCGTCCGGCTGGATCCTATTCGCAAGCACGTGTGATGCCTGCAGATATTATTGTTAAATTACCTGATGCCATCAGTTTTGAGCAAGCAGCGGCGATGATGTTGCAGGGTATGACAGTACAGTATTTGCTCAACAGCACATATAAAGTGCAAAAGGGTGACACGGTATTGTTTCATGCTGCTGCAGGCGGGGTTGGTACGATTGCTTGTCAGTGGTTAAAAGCATTAGGCGCGACCGTCATTGGCACGGTTGGAAGTCCTGAAAAAGCGGCTTTAGCAAAATCGATGGGATGTGACCATACTATTCTGTATCGTGATGAAGATTTTGTAAAGCGTGTGCGTGAGATTACTGATGGAAAAGGTGTTCCGGTAGTCTATGATTCGATTGGTAAAGATACCTTCATGAAGTCCTTAGATTGTTTATCACCACTGGGTACATTGGTGACATTTGGCAATGCCTCTGGTCCCGTACCACTTTTAGATGTATCGATACTGGCAGGAAAGGGCTCACTCAAAGTGACACGCCCAACTTTGACGACATATGTACTCAATAGAGCTTTATTAGAGCCAATGGCTGCTGATTTATTCCAGCGTGTGATGAGTGGGCAAGTAAAGATTGAAATAACCCATCGCTACCCATTAGAGCAAGCAGCTCAGGCTCAGAGGGATATGGAAGAGCGCAAAACCACAGGTTCGATTATTTTACTGCCCTGATAAAAAGGGTCTGGCTCCACATGTGTTGAGCAGTCAGACTCTTGCTTAAAGGTCTTAGAACGTGTCATAATGATCAATTTTACGTAGTTATGCCGCGGTGGTGAAATTGGTAGACACAGGAGACTCAAAATCTCCCGCCTAATAAGTGTGTCGGTTCGAGTCCGACCCGCGGCACCAAACATCCGAAGTCTTTTCCTAGACTTACCCTGAAAAAAAAGAGTCTTGGACTCTTAAATTTTTTTTCATCCAAAGAAACATTAAAGTTAATCATTAATAAAATTTCATATTAATAATGAATATCATTATTATTTTTGGTATTAAGTAAATAAAGATGATTATAAAGATTCATCTCAGTTTCATATCTTTGCCATTTTTAGCCATTAGGATTTAGATTCTCAACAAAAGGAGAAATCTATGAGCTCAACAGCATCTGCCAAACATCATGAGGGACATGATGAAGTCATGCGTCCAAATTTAGATGCAAAACCAAGTTTTGTCACCGCAATTATCTTTATTGGTTTATTAGTTGCTGGCCTTATTTATTCAGCATTTAGTATTTCTCAAGACGTACAGGCAACTTCGCATGGACAAACTGTTACAAATTGGGTGCCATTTATTTTGTTAGGTGTTGCGCTACTAATTGCCTTAGGGTTTGAGTTTGTAAATGGTTTTCATGACACAGCAAATGCTGTAGCTACAGTAATTTATACCAACTCGATGCAGCCGAACGTTGCTGTTATATGGTCTGGCTTCTTTAACTTTTTAGGCGTCTTGTTCTCTAGCGGACTCGTTGCTTTTGGAATTATTTCCTTACTTCCGGTTGAGTTGATTTTACAAGTCGGCTCATCATCTGGGTTTGCAATGGTGTTTGCTTTATTAATTGCTGCAATCATTTGGAACTTAGGTACTTGGTGGTTAGGTTTGCCAGCATCTTCATCACATACTTTAATTGGTTCGATCATTGGCGTTGGTGTCGCGAATGCCCTCATGCACGGTCGCAGTGGTACAAGTGGTGTTGACTGGGTACAAGCAGAGAAGGTTGGTTACTCCTTACTGTTATCGCCATTAATTGGTTTTTGTGCGGCAGGACTATTGCTTTACGCTATGCGAGTTGTCATTAAAAATAAAGAATTATTTACGGAGCCTAAAAAAGGCAAAGCGCCCCCAGCATGGATTCGTGGTTTATTGATCCTCACATGTACAGGAGTTTCTTTTGCTCATGGATCAAATGACGGTCAAAAAGGTATGGGGCTAATTATGTTGATTTTGATTGGTTGTATTCCAACTGCTTATGCCCTTCACAACGCAATGACCGTTAATGAAGCGACTGCTTATGTTGCGCTTGCTGAAAAAACATCCTTTAAGCTCAACGAAGTACAGCCTGCAAAATCTAAGGAAGCAATTGATAGCCGCCAGGTGTTGTCAGACTTTGTGCGTACACGTGAAATAAATGCAAATGTCATTCCAGCGCTATCCAACATGGCTGCTGATATTGGCGCGCAAGTTAAAGCAAGTGGTTCATTTGCAGGCTTACCGACTGACGCGGTATCAAATGTCAGAAATGATATGTATTTAACTTCTGAGACGATTCGTTGGTTGCAAAAAAATAAAGAAGAGTTTGCAAAGTTGGACAAAGATACTGTGGATAACTTAAAGGCATTTAAAGAGCAAACAGATGGCGCTACTAAATTTATTCCATTATGGGTCAAGGTTTCAGTTGCGATTGCTCTGGGCCTCGGCACCATGGTCGGGTGGAAGCGCATTGTAGTGACGGTGGGAGAGAAGATTGGTAAGACTCATTTGACCTATGGACAAGGGGCATCTGCTGAGTTAGTTGCGATGATGACTATTGGTGCTGCAGACGTATATGGCTTACCTGTATCGACCACCCAAGTGTTATCTTCTGGTGTGGCCGGTACGATGGTTGCAAACGGCTCCGGTATGCAAATGAGTACCATTCGTAGCTTAGCTTTGGCTTGGATATTGACTATGCCGGTTGCGATGTGTTTATCTGGCTTTTTATTCTATTTGTTTAGCCATATTTTTTAATTTTTCCTACTTGACTTTGATCGACTTGATTGGCGGTTTTTTTATCAAAAATGATATTTGAAATAAATGTTTAACAGAATTAGCTTATAAAAGAAAAGTAACTAATACACTTTGAAAGGATTAATGATGTCACACGCACAAGATGCATTAACTGTCAGCGATGAGAAGCACGAATTAGAATATGTTGCTAAAAAATATAATTGCACAGTAGACCAAGTCAAGCAAGCTAAAAAAGACGCTGGCACAAATGAGCGTCAAGCGGTCTACACTGCCTTAGAAAAAATCCTCGCCCACTAAAAATAGCGAGCTACGTTTAAATATCGTAGCTCGAACTATCTTCTTTCTGGGGTGTTTGGTTTTGAAGAGCTTGGTCAACGAGTTTCTTATTCAAACTTGGTGCAAACAGTTCGATAAAGGTATAGGTGTAAGAGCGTAAGTAGGCATCTTGTTTGATGGCGATGCGGGTCGTGTTGTTGCCAAACAAATGTCCTGCAGGAAGCATTTCAAGGGCGGTATCCCGCTCGGGATCAAAGGCAACAGCAGCAACAATTCCAACCCCTAAGCCCGTTTCAACATAAGTTTTGATGACATCAGCGTCGATGGCTTCTAGTACCACATCGGGAATTAATTTTTTCTTGGCAAATGCCTCATTAATCTTAGTGCGACCAGCAAAAGCAATGTCGTAGGTTATCAAGGGATACTCGACTAAATCTTCAAGGGCGAGTGGACGCTTCGCTAAAAGAGGGTGGCCATGAGGAACTACAACAGCGTGCTGCCACTGATAACCCGGTAAAGAAACTAATTGTGGGATTTCGGATAAGCCTTCTGTAGCGATCGCAATATCAGCTTGATTACTCAGCACTAATTGCGCTAAATACTCGGGACTGCCCTGCTGAATACTCACGCGTACTTTAGGGAAGCGTTTTTTAAATTCAGCAATGACTTGGGGGAGGGAATATCTAGCTTGGGTATGGGTGGTTGCAATCACAAAATTACCCTGATCGGTTGCGGCATACTCCGAACCAATATTTTTTAGATTCTCGATTTCACCCAAGATCTTTTCAATACAGCCAAGCACTTTTTTCCCTGGATCGGTCAAATCTCTAATTCGTTTACCGTGACGACGAAAAATATCTACTCCGAGTTCATCTTCAAGTTCTAGGATAGCTTTTGAAACACCAGGTTGAGAGGTAAATAGGGCTTTGGCAGCCTCTGTTAAGTTAAAGTTTTGCCGAACTGCCTCACGCACGAACCGAAATTGATGAATATTCATGAGAAAACCTTTATATCTAAAACGATATATTAAAACGATTTTTTATTATTTGTAAATCTTATTTAATGCGTAGACAATAACAGTCTATGAAAATGTTGTCCAAAGTGAAGAATACGACCCCTATAATGCAGCTTATGGTGCCTCCTTCTGGAATTTGGCTTCGTTATGTGAGCACATACTCATGATTTTGAATAACAAACTATTGGGCTCCGTTATATATCTTTACAGCTCTCGA
>JBBAKF010000017.1:0-17291 GCA_040403635.1 Polynucleobacter sp. | reverse complement strand
ATTGGGCTCCGTTATATATCTTTACAGCTCTCGATTAGGAATCTATTTGTTGAGGAAAGACGTTCATGTATCAATATGATCACATCGACCAAGCACTGGTAGATGCTCGCGTTGCCGAATTTAAAAATCAAGTAGAGCGACGTCTTGACGGTTCTTTGCCAGAGGAAGAGTTTCGACCACTACGCTTACAAAATGGTCTCTATTTGCAGCGTCATGCATATATGTTGCGGGTGGCTATTCCTTACGGGATTTTGAACTCCACACAGCTTGAGCAATTAGCGATGATTGCAAAGCGATATGATCGCGGATACGGACACTTCACCACCCGACAAAATATTCAGTTTAACTGGCTCACTTTAGAAGATAGTCCAGCAATTTTGGCGGATTTAGCGCAAGTACAAATGCATGCGATCCAAACCTCGGGCAATGTAGTGCGTAATATCACGAGTGATCCTTTTGCAGGTGTAGCACATGATGAGCAAGTCGATCCTAGGCCGATTTGTGAATTACTTAGACAGTGGTCAACATTACATCCCGAGTTTGCCTTTTTACCGCGTAAGTTTAAGATCGCCATCAATGGTGCGACGACTGATCGCGCGGTGATCATGGCGCACGATTTAGGTATTGTTCTCAAAAAAGATGAGCAAGAAAACACGCTCGCTGATATTTATGCTGGTGGTGGCATGGGGCGAACCCCTCTCTTGGCAAGTCTCATCAAAAGTGATTTGCCGTGGCAACAGCTCCCCAGTTATTTAAGTGCTGTTTTACGTGTTTATAACCGGTATGGACGTCGGGATAATTTATATAAGGCGCGGATTAAGATTCTTGTCAAAGCCTTAGGTGCGGAGCAATTTGCGCAAGAGGTAGAGCAGCAGTGGTTAAAAAGCCATGATCCTAGCACTGACTTTACTGCGCAAGAATGGACTAGGGTTGCACAAAGTTTTTTACCGCCCATCTATCAAAAATTAGTCAATCAATCCATTGTTGAGATCATTGCGCAGGCACCATTTGAGCAGCAAAAAGTATTCTCAAAATGGTTGGAAAGAAATACAAAAAAACATCAGGTGCCTGGATACATGAGTGTGGTGATTAGTTTAAAAAATCATCATGGGAGCGCTCCCGGAGATGCGACTGCCGAGCAAATATTAGCCATTGCACAATTGGCGAAAGAATATAGCTTCTCTGAAATTAGGGTTACTCATGAGCAAAACTTAGTACTTGCAGATGTTGCACAAGAATTTTTATATGCGCTTTACCTCAAACTCAAAGAGTCCGCACTCGCGCAGGCTAATATTGGACTACTGACCGATATGATTGTCTGCCCTGGCGGCGATTTTTGCTCATTAGCCAATGCTAAATCTTTACCCATTGCCGCAGCGATTGCGCAGCAATATGAAGATCTTGATTATCTATTTGATTTAGGAGATTTGAGTCTAAATATTTCTGGGTGTATTAATTCCTGTGGACACCATCATGTGGCCAATATTGGCATCCTAGGGGTTGATAAGGACGGATCAGAATGGTATCAGATTACCTTGGGGGGAGATCAAGGCAATGATACGGCGATTGGCAAAGTCATTGGACCATCCTTTAGTGCGGAACAAGTCCCTACGGTTATTCATCAAATTATTGGTGTTTATGAAGTGCAGCGTTTTGTGAATGAGTCATTTATTCAGACCTATCAACGGATTGGTATGGAACCATTTAAACAGTCCGTCTATCAAAAAGACGAGAAAGAAAGTGCGAATGTCTAAATATATCGCCTACCCAAAAAATAGTACGCCTCACATCCAAAGTAACCTCTGGATGTTGATTAAGGATGACACAATGCCCGTGGATCAACTTGCAGCAGGACAGGTGATTATGTCGTATCACTATTGGAAAATCCATCAGCCTGCTTTACAAATCAAGGCTGATCATCAGGAAATTGGTGTATTTTTTTCGGTACAAGATGATATTGTGCAGGAGTTTGATGCTATACAAACGGCGATGCAACAGTGGTCAATCATTGCGGTTGATTTTCCGATCTTCAGGGATGGTCGAGGATTTAGTACGGCGGCAATTCTTCGGGAAGAGTTTTTCTGGAAAAAAGAGTTAAGGGCGATTGGTGATGTTCTTATTGATCAATTAGTACAAATGGCACGTGTAGGTTTTGATGCATTTGTACTTCGCGAAGATCAAAACTTGGATTTTGCCATCACACAATTACAACGCTTTCCTGTCAAAATGCAAAATGATTGGCGTGGTTCTAGAACACAATTAAGGGGACTTGCCACGTGAAGCCCCAACTTTGGAAAATTCCTGCAGTCCAATTAATAAGCGATGAAATCAGCAATCATATAGTTGCCGCGGGTATGATCCAAAAAGCTATAGGTGGTATATGACATCATTACTGGGAAAAGTATATTTAATTGGTGCTGGGCCTGGAGCGCAAGATCTCATGACAATGCGTGGCGCCAAAGAGCTCGCTCGGGCACAGATTGTTTTTTATGATGCTTTAGTAGATCCCCAAATGTTAGAACTGTGTCCACAAGCAAAGTTAGTAGCAGTTGGCAAGCGTTGTGGAAAATTATCGACTGCACAAAAATTTATTGAAAAAAAATTGATTGATGCCGCAAAAAAATACCAGCATATTGTGCGCTTAAAGGGTGGTGACCCGATGATCTTTGGGCGTGCTGATGAAGAGATTGTTGCGCTTAGCAAGCATGGTATTGAGATTGAAGTGATTCCTGGGGTTACCTCTGCCACTGCAGCGGCAGCGAGTTTGCAAAGCTCTTTGACCCTGCGTGGAGTGGCGCGCAGTGTTGCCTTTGTGACGCTGTCGAGAGCGACAGATACGCAAATGCCACAAGAGATTCCTAATGCAGATACTCTCGTCTATTACATGGGTAGAAAAGATGGTGTGAGTATTGCAAGACAGCTCATCGCGTCAGGTCGAGATCTAACAACCCCAGTAGTCGTGATTGAGGCGATCAGTTCAGAGAAAGAAAGAAAGCTTTTTACTACCTTAAGCAGTTTAGAAGAGGGCGTACTTGATCATTGGAGTGATGCTGATCTACCTGCAATCCTTCTAGTGGGACAAGCATTTGCACGCGTATCTATGCAGCAGTCATGCCTTGAGGACTTGGTTCATCGAGAATTGAATAATGGACTGCAGGACTTGATCACTTTCACCGACAGCAGAAGAAGTGCTTAGATTAACCTGAGGAAATTGTAGACGACAATTTTCGAGTAATACAGGCAGATCTTTACGCAGGTGACCGCCTTGACCAAAAAATACTGGAATAACGATGATATCGTTCATGCCACTGAGTGAGAGATCAGCCACTGCATCTGATAATGAAGGCGTCATTAATTCTAAAAAAGCAACTTTAGCCGGAACCTCTGGGGATTGTTTTGACCACAGATCTACAAGGCGATCAAAAGGCTCACGCCAACGCACATCACGCGCCCCATGGCCAAAAAAGATAATAGCTTTCATCGACGAGATACCCAAATTAAGGCAAAAATACCCAGGAATAAATAAACACCGAGTGGCAACATGGCAGTAAAAAGGGGCGGCCATGAACCCAAGAGACCGATATGTGAGAACAAGGTGTTAAACAAAATAAAACTCATGCCAAGAATAATCCCGCCAAAGACTTTAATGCTGATTCCTCCTGAGCGCGCATGCAAATACGCGAAGGGCAAAGCAAGGCAGAGCATTACTAAAATAGTAAATGGATAAACCACTTTTTTCCAAAAAACGAGTTGATAGGAATCACTATTTTGTCGATTATCCTCAAGGTGATTAATAAATTGACGCAGATTAAGAATAGACATTCTTTCTGGTGAGATTAGAAGCACTGCAAGAATATCTGGGGTAACTTCAGACTGCAGAAGCTGGTTGCTAAAAGAAGATGTAATAGCTTGATATTGGGTATCAAGGGGGTTTGTCTTGGGTTTTTCGACTAGGCGAGTTTCGGTCACTTGTTTGAGATTCCAATAGCCTCTCTCATCATAGGTCCCCGACTTTGCTTCACGGATAATTTGTAGGTATCGATTTTCATCAAACTCATACATACGAATGGCTGCAATTTCACCGCGATTTTTGATGGTTCCTACATTGACAAAACGAATGCCAGGCTTTTTAGGCCCATCACCGTCAGGATCTGCTAGTTTATCTTTGATCCAAGTCCCCGTTCGAAATGCATTACCTAGGGCTTGATTAAGTGCCTTTGAGCGTAACTCTTCAGCTTTGGTCACGCAATAAGGGCCTACCCACTCGCTTAATATGAATGTACTAATAATAATTGGAATCCCGATTTTAAAAAGAGTCCATAAGCCTTTTGAAGAATTTAGGCCGGCCATGCGTAAGATAGTAAATTCTGATTGGCTCGCCATTTGTGCAAAAACATAAATCGCTCCAATAAGACCAGCGATTGGAATGAGCTCTACCAGACGACTGGGTGATTTCAATAAAATATGTAGGAAAGCCAGATAATTCGAATATTGATCTCTCAGATTATTCACTTCGTTCAAGTAATCAAAAAAGATAAACAATGCAATTAGTGCAAATAAAATGAAAAAGAAATTGGTATAAATTTGGCGAGCCAAATATCGTTCGTAAATTTTAGGAAAAAGAAAAGACATTAGATCTTATGTCCTCCAGGAATGATGCGTTTCCACCAAGAAATAGCTGGATTGATGCGATGTTGTACCAAGATCAGAGCGATGATTAAGGCTAGGACATGAATTGGCCAAAATGCCTTCATAAAAGGCTCTTTACCTGTGGCAACAAGTGTTTGCGAAATATTTAATAAGTTACTGTAGATTAAATAGGTAAAGACGGCATAAATAAGGGCAACATAATTCCCACGGCGGGGATTGACATAGGCTAAGGGTACGGCGATGATGACAAGTCCAAGTGCCATTAAAGGTAGGCCTATGCGCCAAAGCAGCTCGCCCATGCCATCCGCAGTAGGATTTTCTAACAGGGTAAGACTCGGAAATTCTTTCGAGCTAAAGGTGGCAGGTTTAGGCGTCTTTTTTTCAATATCGACGGTATAGCCTTCGAATTCTAGAATTTTGAAATCACCCTTATTGGGTTCCCCCTCATACCTTTTGCCATTTTCAATTTTAATTTGCTTAATACCATTGTCTAAAAAATTGATTTTTCCAGATTCAGCCATGGCAACCGTAAGTCGCGCGTTGCGATGATCAGCGACAAAAAGATTTTGGATCTTATTATTCGTTGAATCAATACTCTCAATAAAAAAGACGCGACTGGAATTTACGGATTCGAAAAACTGACCCGGTACAAGCATAGAGGTCTCATCGCGACCTTTAAATTGCTGCGTTATTTCCGAGGTTTTACTATTAGCCCATGGCCAACCAAACAGCGCCATGATAGCGATGACGATAATCCAAGGTGTGGCAAATCGCAATACTGGGGCATAGAGCATCCGTAAGTTTAGGCCACTGGCATACCAAACGACCATTTCAGAATTTTTATGCCACCTTAAAAGAACCATCATAGTGGCCACAAAAAGTGAGACTGACAAAATCACTGCAATATAACGAACGATTGCGAGCATGATTAAAACAATAACGTCTTTAGGGTTGACTGAACCGGCGGCCGCAAAACCTAAAATACGAATCACCAGTGTTGTCATCATGATTGTGATCAACACAATAAAGACAGCGCCTGTGGTGTAGGATAACTCTTTGCGAAGAGACTGTTCAAAAATCATATTTTTATAGTTCAGTGGATAATATAGATATTAATAACATTTGGTAGGCAAAGGGTAGGCAAAATACGATGCAAACAAAATTTATCACTAAAGTGTTCCCAGAGGGTCAAACCCGTTTGAACTCCCAACTATTATCCTCAGTTGACTGTCTCATTTTACCCCTTTGTCAAATCAAAGAGGGATCTAAGTTAGTTATGCCAACTTCTATGGTCAAATTGGATCATTTATTAGACGGCGTCTTAAATGTTGCTATTAAAAGTAAAGAATTTTTAGGTAAGGCTGGAGAGACATTACTAGTTCACCAAAATACAACATGGAAAAGTAAAGGCATCCATGTGCAGCGTATTTTGTTTGTGGGTTTAGGCGAACATACGTCGCTCTCTGACAATACATCTGAAAATAAATTACTCACCGAGTATTCAAAAGCAGCACGCTCTGCACTGCGCGTGATCATGGCTTCCCAGTCACAAACTGTATTGTGCTTACTTGATCAAGAAATTGGAACAAAAAAAGAAGAGATTTATAGTCAAGTGATTCATCAAACCATCCTCCTAACTGAAGAAGCGTGTTATCGATTCGGTGCACGATTTAAGCAGTTTAAAACTAAACCTTCGGAAACCCATGCCTCTTTGAAGTCATTTGCATTTGCAACAACGAGCAAGTCAGACAAATCCTTAAAAGAAACTATACGGGTTGGCATTGCAGTTGCACAGGGAATGAGTTTAGCGAAAGATTTGGGTAACTTACCACCCAATATTTGTACTCCGACTTATTTGGCTAAAACCGCACAAAATATTGGTCGTGAGTTTGCTTTGAAAGTCCAAGTTTTAGAACGAAAAGATATTGAGCAATTAGGTATGGGTGCTTTTTTAGCGGTCACGCAAGGTTCTGAGTTACCACCGAAGTTTATCGTGATGCATCATCAGGGGGGGGCGACCAAAGATGCACCACTTGTCATTGTTGGTAAAGGAATTACATTTGATACGGGGGGGATTTCACTTAAGCCTGGAGAGGCTATGGATGAAATGAAGTATGACATGTGTGGTGCGGCCTCTGTTTTGGGTACGATGCAGGCGGTAGCTCAAATGCGTTTAAAGAAAAACGTTATTGGAGTAATTCCCACCTGTGAAAACATGCCATCTGGAAAAGCAACACGACCTGGAGATATTGTTGTAACGATGTCTGGTCAGACAGTTGAAATTTTAAATACGGATGCTGAAGGTCGACTGATTTTGTGTGATGCTTTGACCTATGTAGAGCGATTCAAGCCTAAAGCGGTCATTGATATTGCTACGCTAACGGGAGCCTGTGTCATTGCTTTAGGTAGCGTACATAGCGGTTTATTTAGTAAAAGCGAATCCTTAGTCAAAGAGCTTTTAGAAGCAGGGCAGACTACCTTAGATACCACATGGCATATGCCTACTGATGATGCCTATCAAGATCAACTTAAATCTAATTTTGCTGATATGGCTAATATTGGTGGGCGACCTGCCGGAAGTGTAACGGCCGCATGTTTTTTATCTAGGTTTACAACAGCATACCCTTGGGCGCATTTAGACATTGCTGGCGTTGCTTGGAAAAGTGGTGCGGCAAAGGGTGCCACTGGCCGACCAGTACCATTGCTGGCACAGTACCTCATGAAAGCGAAGTAAAAACGTGGCTAGGGTTGATTTTCATAGTCAAGTTGGTGACAAGCTCAGCTATACCTGTCGATTAACGCGAAAAATATTTTCGCTAGCATCAGGTAAAGAAGCGCTCAAAAAATTAGTAATTTTAGGATCTTCTGAGGACCTTAAGAAACTCGATACGATGCTTTGGAGTTTCGACAAAGAGGAGTTCTTGCCACATTGTATGGCGGATGAAGATAATGCAATTTGTACACCGATTCTTTTAGCGACTCACTATGATGAGGCTCTTTTTGAGCATCTTGCTCACCAAGATGTGCTGATTCATATTGGTCAGGATGTTTTACAGGATATTGAAAAAATTACGAATCGTTTTGAGCGCGTTATTGAAGTCGTCTCATTTGAAGAGGCGGATGTGCAAGCAGGTCGGCAGCGCTATAAACAATATCGCGATCTGGGGCTTGAATTATTTAATCATGATCAAAAAGGTGCTAAGTGATTCATCCACAAATTGATCCTATTGCTTTACAAATAGGCCCCTTAGCAATCCATTGGTATGGCTTGATGTATCTGTTCGGTTTTTTTCAATATTTACTTCTCGGACGAATCAGGATTACGCAACCACAGATTAAAAGCCAAGGATTTGTCAAACAAGATCTTGAAGATTTATTGTTTTATGCTGTATTAGGTGTGATTGTGGGCGGGCGTCTTGGATACTGTTTTTTCTACATGCCAGAGCATTATTTCCGTAACCCTTTGGATATTTTTAAAGTTTGGCAAGGGGGGATGGCATTTCACGGAGGCTTTTTAGGCGTTATCGCTGCCATTGCCTGGTTTTCTAGAAAGCGTAAGATTCCTTTTTTTCAGGTAGCGGATATGATTGCTCCACTAGTCCCATTTGGTTTAGCTTTTGGTCGTATTGGGAATTTTATTAATGGTGAGTTGTGGGGTCGTCCAACGGATGTAGCATGGGGAATGGTATTTCCACAAGCGGGTGATAGCCTGATCAGACATCCTTCGCAACTCTACCAATGTATCGGTGAAGGTTTACTACTTGGTATTTTATTATTGTTGTATGCTAGGCATCCAAGAAGAGCGGGTCAAACATCTGGAGCATTTATGTTGGGCTATGGATTTTTTCGATTTGCTACTGAATATACAAGAGAGCCAGATCGTTTTTTAGGCATACTGTCATTGGGATTGTCAATGGGGCAATGGTTGTGCATTCCAATGATCATTTTTGGGATTTATTTACTCTATCGCCCTCTCAGTAATCGCACAAGCCACTGATTTACTTTAGTATATAAACTGACTCATTAGTTTTTTTCTACTGTAATCTTCCTTTAGGAATCCTTGGCATGACTTTACTGCAAAAAATATCTCAGGTGAGATCTTTATCCCGAGCCATTAATGGTGCAAAAAAAATCTTGACTGAGCGTGGTGAAGCCAACTCAGCAAGTATGGCTAACGATATTTTGAGTCAATATCGACTACTGAGTGAAGAGCAAAAAATTAGTTTTTATCATGCCTTGGCCACCAAATTTAATCCTGACCCAAACATTGTTTTAAAGCTTGCACAGGAATATGCACAAGATCCAAGTGGTAAAAATTTGATTCAGTTAACACGGGTCACAGAACCGCCAAGACAAGAGTTACTCAGGAGAATTAATCGGGTTGATGGCGGCACAAAAGAAATTGTTGCCCTGCGCCGTCACTTAATCAAGATTTTGGATAAGCAACCCGATTTAAAAGTACTCGATAATGACTTACAGCATTTATTTGTATCGTGGTTTAATCCAGGGTTTCTAAAAATGCACCGTGTGGACTGGCAATCACCTGCACATATTTTAGAAAAGATTATTCAGCATGAAGCTGTCCATGAAATCGATGGTTGGGATGATTTAAGAAGAAGATTGCAGCCGGATCGTCGTTGTTTTGCTTTTTTTCATCCACAACTCCCCGATGAGCCATTAATTTTTGTGGAAGTTGCTCTAGTTCCTGAGATTTCTGATGCGATTGGTCCACTAGTTAACAAAAAATCAGAAACCGTTAATTCCTCACAATTTAAGGCTGCTATTTTTTACTCGATTAGTAACTGTGAGCCAGGTTTAAAGGGGGTATCTCTTGGGAACTTCCTCATTAAAAGGGTAGCCACCTATTTAAAAAATGAATTTCCAAGTTTAAAAACTTTTGTGACTTTATCGCCGATTCCAGGCTTCATGGATTGGGTTATTAACGGTGCCTCGCTTGGAGAAGGCTATGATGATCAAGCAGTGTTAAAAAAGGTAAGTCAATATTTAGAGCAAATTGACTTAAAAAAGCAGTCTTGGCCTGAAAGATTGTCCAGTGGTTGGCATCCAGGTAAGGCCACGGATGTCGAAAAAAATGCTTTAATTGGACTATCTGCTATTTATCTGGCTAAATTTTCTGTCAGAAAAGGTGGTAATCCGGTAGCAAAGTTTCATTTAGGTAATGGTGCACAGTTATATAGAATTAATTGGGCAGGGGATTTGTCTAAAAAGGGTTTACGCCAATCCGCTAGTCTGATGGTGAACTACTTGTACGATTTGGATAAAATAGAGGATAATCATGAACGTTTTGTGAAAGGTGAAGTTATCTACTCGCGATTAGTCACTAAAATCCTTTAATTCCTTTAAATAACTTTAAATAGGAGATGGACTTGAATAAATATTTAATAACAAAAACCACTATCAAGCAGTTGTTCTGTATGTTAATCGCTGGATTTACTTTTAACGTTTTTGCAGATAACTGGCCTTCAAAACCGATTACCCTTATTGTCCCTTTCCCAGCTGGTGGAGGCACAGATGCTTTTGCTCGACCCTTGTCAGCACAATTAACTAAAAATATGGGTAAGCAAATCATTATTGACAACCGTGGTGGTGCTGGCGGTACTTTAGGTGCTGGAATTGCTGCAAAGGCAGCTCCAGATGGCTATACCTTCTTTGTGGGGGCGGCACATCATGCAATTGCACCGTCAATCTATCCAAAGCTTGACTATGATATTGAAAAGAGTTTTATTCCGATGATGTTGATCTCATCGCCACCACAGATTATTGTGGTTAACCCAAAGGTACCAGCGAACGACTTAAAAGGTTTTATTGAACTACTCAAGAAAAGTCCAGGTAAATATAATTACGGGAGTGCTGGTAATGGAAGCTCACACCATTTAGCGGGTGAACTTTTTAAGATGCAAACTAAGACCTTTATTACACATATTCCTTATCGTGGTGCGGGACCTGCATTGGCAGATTTAATCGCTGGTCAAGTTGATGTGATGTTTGATGGTCTAGGATCTTCTTCACAACATATTAAAGCTGGAAAAATTAAAGCTTTAGCGGTTGCTTCTGAAAAAAGAATCCCTGCCTTTCCGAATGTACCTACTGCAGCTGAGGCGGGCGTACCTGGCTATGTTGTAAGTACTTGGTACGGTTTATGGGCTCCTGTTGGAACACCACAAGATATCGTTGACAAGATGCAGGCTGAAGTGACGAAGGCTATCAATTCGCCTGAGCTGAGAGAAATCTGGGCGAATAACGGTTCTGAATTGCCAAACATGACCGGTGATACCTTTGCTAAATTCGTCTCGGCAGATATCAAGCGCTGGGCTGTTGTAGTTAAAGCATCTGAAGCGAAGTTAGATTAAGTCTGCCGCAAAAAACTAAAGCACCCTATACAATGGGGTGCTTTTTTGATTTATAGGGCAACCATCTTGTTTATACAATTTTCATCTCACACCATTATTTAATAAGGAAAATATGTCTGGTCCTTTATCGCATATTAAAGTTCTCGATCTATCTAGAGTTCTCGCTGGCCCATGGGCTGCCCAAAACTTAGCTGACTTAGGCGCGCAGGTAGTTAAAGTTGAGCGTCCTATTAAAGGGGATGATTCACGTGCGTTTGCACCTCCATTTTTGAAGGATGTTCAAGGCAATGTGACTAAAGAGTCCGCTTACTATTGCGCAGCTAATCGTGGTAAAAAGTCGATTACGATTGATATTGCTAGCCAAGCTGGTCAAGAGTTAGTAAAAGAGTTGGCTAAAGACGTCGACGTCATTGTCGAGAACTACAAGGTCGGTGATCTTGCGCGCTATGGACTCGGATATGAGGACATCAAAAAAATCAATCCAGGTATTATTTATTGCTCAGTGACAGGGTTTGGTCAAACGGGTCCTTATAAAGATCGACCAGGCTATGATTTTATGGCTCAAGGTATGGGTGGTTTGATGAGTGTCACCGGGGAGAGCCAAGACTTACCCGGGGGTGGACCACAAAGAGTTGGAGTACCTATTATTGATATGACTACGGGCATGTATGCCACAGTAGCGATATGTGCAGCGATTGCGCATCGTGCAGTGAGTGGTGTGGGTCAGTGGATCGATGTGGCGCTATTAGATTCTTGTGTGGCATTGCTCTCGAATCAAGCAATGAACTATTTTGCAACGGGGACTTCCCCAGAAATGATTGGTAATGCGCATCCAAATATCGTGCCCTACCAATCTTTCAAAACAGCGGATGGCGCGATCATATTGGCCTGCGGTAATGATAATTTATTCAATAAATTTTGTGAGGTTGCTCAGTGTCAGCATTTAGCGCAAGATCCGAAGTTCGCAACGAATGGACAGAGGGTGAGCAACCGTGCGGAGATTACCGAACTTTTAGCGGCTATCTTTAACGAAAAATCCACGAAAGAATGGGTGGGTTTATTAGATGATGCGGGTGTTGCAAACGGGCCGATTAATAGTATCGCTGAAGTTTTTGAAGAGCCGCAAGTTCAGGCCAGAGGTATGCAGATTCAATTGGACCATGCAACTGCTGGGAAAGTGACTTTAGTAGGCAGTCCCATGAAGTTTTCCGCGACACCTATTCGTTATGAAACACCTCCGCCAGCATTAGGACAACATACCCAAGAAATATTAGAAAAGGTACTCCATAAATCAGCCGCTCAAATTACACAATTAAAAGACTCTGGAATTATTTAAGGGGATTAAATGACTTGGAACACATTTTTTGCTAGCATATAGCTGGCAATACAAACGAGGACCACGGCAAACATCTTGCGCAGTTGAATGGCATTGAGTTGATGAGCAATGTGTACTCCAATAGAGGCGGTGAGCATACTGGCGATGGAGATACACAATACAGCCGGCAAGTAAATGTACCCGAGTGAATATGCGGGTAAGTTCGGAATATTCATACCCCCAACCATATATCCGACTGCACTTGCTATGGCAATCGGAAATCCTAGTGCCGATGAAGTCGCTAAAGCTTGATGAATCGGCACATTACACCAGACCATAAATGGTACAGAGATAAATGCGCCACCCGCACCTACAAGGCTTGACACTGATCCAATTAAAGCTCCAGTACTAAAAAGACCGAGCTTGCCTGGTAAGACTCTCGATGCTTTAGGTTTTTTATTCGCAACCATTTGATAGGCAGCAAAAAATTGGAAGCTAGAAAAAAATACGGTTAACCAGGGCCCTTTAAGAATCGTGAATATTTTTCCGCCACCGACAAAGCCTCCAAAAATAATTCCTGGGGTCAAAGCGAGGACAATGTCCCAACGAATCATTTTCTTTTTTTGTTGGGCGTAGACTGACGAAATTGATGTAAACAAAATCGTTGTCATTGAGGTTGCAATCGCCATGTGTAAAACCAGTTCGGGTGGGAATTGGTAAGACGTGAAAAGAATGGATAAAAAGGGCACCATAATCATGCCGCCACCAATACCTAGGAGGCCAGCAATTACACCAGTCACTGAGCCTAGACACAGAAGCAAAACAATTTGAGTGATAGTCAAAATATATCTTTCATAAAAAGGTCCCCGCCTTGGCCGCTAGGTCGTCATCCTGAACCCAGAGAGTTCAAGTTGGCACGACACAATAGCTTTGGGCACATCAGTATTTCCAGGGAGAATATGACCCGAAGTCATACTCTATAAAAACAAGGTGCGCTCGCCCACTAAAGATGTTACGCGCCTTATGCGTTAGCATCGGTTCAAGGAACTATTGACCTTGGCGAACCAGGCAGGGATAGACAGTCTAACGCAATATCAACTTGTTGTTCAATCGCGTCTAATTTATTACTTAATTCTTGTAATGCGGCAGAAGATATACCAGGCTCCTGACTAACTTGTACTTGTTCTTGTAGATCATACATTTGGGCAGCAAAACCAACGGCAGCCATGAGAGCAGCACGCTCAATACTTTTATTGGGTCCTGACGTAATTTGAGTAATTTGATCATTGACGGCATTTGCAGCAGTTTTTAATTTAACCTCATTTTCTAAAGAGGTCACAAAGGCCACCTTTTGACCTGCAATCTCCACATCTACACGAATCGATTTGTTTTCACTCATGTTGTGTCTCGGAAGATTGATCTAAAAGAGTGAGTTGACGGGTGTCGGTTGATTGCGGAAGTTTGTTGAGGATTTTCTGAATCCTACCCTGTGCATCAGAAATCTTATTCTCCATAAAAGACTTTTCTTCTACCAATATCTTGATATGTCGTTGAAGAGTTTCTAATTTAAGCGTAAGAGCATCCATCCTTTGGGAAAGAGATAAAGGTTGAATAGCTTTTATTTCTAAATTATTTTGATTCATTTCTATATTGTATATAATTAAAAGTGTGAGGTGCTCACGATTTAAATCACAAGTCGTAGTTAAACGGGAATCAGGAATTTTTACGAGCTAAAGTAAGAACCACCTGAGCTGCCCCCGCAACGGTAAGTATTCAGCTAAGAGGTTTTAGCGACTCAACTAATTTGCCACTGGCTAACAAGCTGGGAAGGCAGGAAGAGTGAATGCCAGCCCGGATACCGGCCTAACAAGCGTTACATTGTTACGGGGTTAGTGACAAAGTAATTTATTCCTAATACCTGTCGGGGAACAGGTGCTGGAGAATGTATGTATTAGGACTATCTATGACTTTTTATAAAAAACTGCCTCATCAGCAAGTATTGATGAATCGCGCCCTCGCATTTGTGACATGTAGCACCTTCTTTATCTCTCACCAAGCAGCAGCACAATCATCCATAGAAACTATTGTCGTATCAGGATCTAGATTTGAAGAAAACATTGAGCGTATTCCTTCCAATATCCAAGTGATTACTCAAGAGCAAATTCAGCAATCTACATCGACTAATTTAGCGGAAGTGTTACAGCAAATAGGTAACGTCCCGATGATTAATTCCACAGCAAGTTTACTAGGTATTGGAGCTACGCCTAACTTGGGTGGGTATGAGTCAAGCGCCGCCTCTAGTAATACTCTAGTCTTACTCAATGGTATGCGATTAAATCCGATTGACCAAGGGAGTGCACCACTTAATATAGTGCCTTTGTCAGCCATAGACAGAATTGAAATAACCAACGGTGGAGCAAGCGTGCAGTACGGTAACAATGCCACGGGTGGAGTGATTAACATTATTACGAAAGAAGGGGCAAAGACACCTAGTCAAGCAAGTGTTTCGTATGGCAGTTATGGAACCTTGATTGCAGATGCTTCATTATTTAAAAGAACGGACAATACCAGCATTGCTTTAACAGCAAACTCATCAAAAACCAATGGCTGGCGAGAAAATTCAGATGCCTTATCGAGTTCAATTAATGGTCGTTTAACGCAACATCTTGGTGGCGTGAATAAAGTGTTCATTGAGGCTAACGCTTACCATGCGCAAGCGAGTTATCCATACATCATCAGAGGAGCCGAAGTTGGCAAAGGCGACCCGTATTTTACAAGCCCTAAAAAAGGTAACGGATTAGTTCAAGATGGTAGTAGTGCTCGAGTAGGTCTATCTCAAGAAGTGAGTAAGGACTTTTTGTTTGAGATGGAGGCTGCACTCGGAAATTCTTCTAGTTCATCCCCATACAATGATACGGGATATACCTCCATCGCTTTATCTGATAAACGTCAATTTGATTTAACTCCCAGATTAAAAGCTAACTGGGGTAAATGGGGCTCTTCAATTATTGGCTATGATTACAATATTTCCAATGCTGATGGATCAGGGACAAATTCTTTCAGTGGTGCTTCATCTTCCCAAATTGAACTAAAGAATCATTCGACTTATTTTATGCAGCGCTTACCCATCAGTGATGAAGTCGAGTTATTAGGAGGTATCCGACGTCAAATTCAAGATGCTTCCTTGTCGACTGTCAATAAGACGGACCTTGGTGGTGGTAGTATTCCTAACGGCAATTATCTGAGTAGTTTTTCAGCCAATGCCTATGACATTGGCGTTAATTATCGTTATGCAGCTGGGCAACGTTTGTATGCAAAATACGATCAATCGTATCGCTTTGCCAATACAGATGATTACTACACATTTAACCCTAATACTTATCAAAACTTCACTACCGGCGCAATCCTAAAACCGCAGATCAATAAAACTGTAGAAATTGGTGGTGACGTGCTATATGGTCAATCCAAGCTTAATCTGCGTGTATTCCAAACCAATACTCAGGATGAGATTCGTTATGATCCGTTTACTTACGCAAATATTAATGACGACAAAATCCGCCGGATTGGTTTAGCGCTCAACGATAGTACTGTGATTAACTCTAAGTTAGATATTGGCTTTGGCGCGAGATACCAACATTCCACATATTCATCTGGGATTTACGAGGGTAAAACAGTACCGTTAGTACCGCAATTACTGCTTAATTTTAGAGCCAAATATCAGCTCACTAGTCAGTTAGCTTTGGGGGGTGTCATTAATTACGTTGGATCACAATATTATGATGCAGACAAAACCAATAAAGCTAATCAAATGCCAGCATATTTATTTGGGGATGTCTATGCGCAATATAAGTACCAATCTTGGGAAGGGCGTTTTACGATCAAGAACGTATCTAATACTCAGTATGCTGTTTATGGAAACTACTATAGCGCTTATAACTATCAGCCAGCTCCACCAAAAACTTTTTTTGCAACTTTAAAGTACAACTTTGATTTATAAAGAATGAGTTAATAACCGCCGATGGCGGTTATTTTTGATTCTTATTCACCCCTTTAGTGGGTCTTGGAATTGCCAATTTCAAAATTGACATATAAATCACTCCCTGTAAATAGGGTTTTAGGTTATCATATATATCATCAGTTGATATAATTAGTTGATGATTGATTATGAATTAAATACACTTTTGGATTTGCATGGACAGTTAATTGCATACGATGAAGGTTATTGGGTAAAAATTGAGGCTTGGGAGGTTGCAAAATCTTATAAAACTCCTCAAGGGATTCGTTACTCACTAACCCTTCATGACTCAAAAGGTAATCGGATTTTAGGATACGACAATGCGCATCAATTGAAAGAAAAGGGTAGAAAATTCACCACCAGTAGAAATAAACCCTTTGATCATAGACATATTAAGGGGAAGGATTTTACAGTTGTATATAAATTTGAAGGACCTCAAAAATTATTAACTGATTTTTTTAATGAAGTTAACATGGTGTTAGAGCAAGAAAATGACCAAAAAAATCCTTAAAATAGGCATTGCCTCCAAAGATGAAATACATCAACGGATGATTGATATTGCTTCGGGTAATTACAAAGTTAAGCCAAGTGAGCCAAAGATTTGGTTTACTTCGATGAGTTCCCTTGCCCAGGTTCTGAGTGATGAAAATCGTATCTTATTGAATATGATTAAAGACATGGAGCCTAGTTCTATTTCGGAACTCGCCATTTTATCGGGGAGAAAGCAAAGCAATTTATCCCGCACATTAAAAACGATGTCTAGTTACGGCTTAGTCAAAATGGAGCCTTATCAAAGAGCATTAAAGCCTGTTGTACAAGCTAGTAGCTGTCAAATTTTTGCTTATTAAATCTCTAGATTATCAATCAAGCGGGTTTTGCCAAGCTTAGCGGCCGCCAAGACTACCAGTTCTTGCCGACTTGCCAAGTCTGCAGAGCTTGG